>CAUZOB010000236.1:0-7229 GCA_963581185.1 Planctomycetota bacterium
CGTGGCGCTGAAATCAAACTGTTCGCAGATCTCACCAGTCCCCGTCAGCTGGTAGTGAAAGTCGCGATGGATGACAGCCAGCGGAGCGTGCTGACGCTCAGCCACCGCAGCGATAACTTCGGCAGCTGCCGCGTCGTGGGCACCACTTACGACAGGAACGCCGGGCTTGATAATACCAGCTTTCTCGCTGGCGATCTTTTCAATGGTGGAGCCCAGCAGGTGGGTGTGATCCAGTCCGATATTCGTGATTACCGAGACCTCGGACTGGCAGACATTGGTACTATCGAGTCGGCCGCCAATGCCAACTTCGAGCACAGCAAAATCGACGTTCTGCTGGCGGAAGTGGAGGAAGGCGAGGGCAGTTGTAATTTCGAAGAAAGTCAGCTTGTCGTCGGGCCCAGACTGGCTGTCGAGTGTTTCGATCAGGGGTCGCAGCTGCTGGATCAAGGCCACCAATTCTGTTGCTGAGCAGAGCTGACCGTCGACAACGAAGCGTTCTTCCAGCCGCTGCAGGTGAGGAGAGGTGTAAAGACCGACTCGGTAGCCGGCAGCCTGCCCAACCTGGTGCAGCATGGCGGCGGTCGATCCCTTGCCCTTCGTGCCGGCCACGTGAATAGCCGGCAGTTGATGCTGGGGGTTAGCCAGCATGGCCATCAGCTCCGTCATGCGTTCGAGTCGAAAGCTGTTGTGCTGCGGCGCTGAACGACGCTCATAATCGATACGATCGTACAAAAACGCCAGTGCTTCGGAGCGATCCATGCTTTCCAGCTGTTCAGCCATGATTTCGACGGGCCGGCTCCGCTAAAGTGAGGCACAATACATGAATACAGCGTGTTCTCTGTCGGATCATTTGCTCGCTCCGGTCAGCACGTACGGCTGAAGTCTATTTATAGTGAACTTAACCGGGGACAATAGACCCATCGCGACATTTCCGCGAGGACTGAACTTCAGCCCTGCTGAAAGCGTATAAGACTCCATTCACAAGGGGCCGGCCCTCAACGGATTTGATTATGGACAGCGAAAACAGCATGGATACATCCGCTCAAGAAGACGCGTCATTAGTTGACCAGACCAAGGACGTGATCGAGCAATCGACCGCCAGTGAAGAGACCTCACCCGAACTGGGCGAGGTGATCATCGAGACGCGCAGCCTGTCCAAGGTTTATCGCGATTTCTGGGGGCGTCCGAAGGTCAATGCGGTCAAGGCACTCGACCTCGAAGTCCGCCGCGGTGAGATTTTCGGACTGCTGGGACCGAACGGTTCTGGCAAGTCGACGACCATCAAGATGCTGCTTGGCTTGCTCTTTCCGACCGGCGGCAAGGCACTGGTATTTGGTAAGGATGCGACCGACGTTTCCAAGAATGAGAGGATCGGTTACCTGCCCGAGGAATCGTATCTCTACAAGTTCCTGAATGCCGAGGAGACACTCGACTTTTATGGTCGGCTGTTCAACATGTCCTCCGCCAGGCGTCGCAGTCGAGCGGCGGACCTGATCAAGCGTATGGATCTTGAGTGGGCCAAGCGACGACAACTGAAAGAATATTCCAAGGGCATGACTCGCCGTATCGGGCTCGCCCAGGCACTGATTAATGATCCCGAGCTGATTCTCCTGGATGAACCGACCACCGGGCTGGATCCAATCGGTACTCGCGAGATGAAGGACCTGATCATCAACCTGCGAGACCAGGGCAAGACAGTCTTGATGTGCAGTCACCTGCTGGCGGATGTGCAGGATGTCTGTGACCGCATTGCGATCCTGCACCAGGGTGAATTGAAAGAGCTGGGGAGAGTGGATGATCTGCTCCAGGTGCAGGATGTGACGCAGATCCAGGCGCGTGGCTTGAGTTCCGCTGCGGAAAAAGAGATTCTCGAGGTCATCGCGCGTGACCAGGGCGAACTGGTAGAGATCGAACATCCCACCGCGACTCTCGAAGAACTGTTCCTGAACATTGTGCGGGAGAGTGAAGCGGAAGCGGGCGCAGAAAAGCGGTCGATGAGTGGAATTGAGTCCGGGGATAAGGAATGAAAACGTCCGGCGACGTGAGCGCACTTCGCCTGACAAGTAATAACCCGAGTGCAGCTTGGCACCGTGAGACAGTAGGAATTCTGGCAGATGATTGTTGACCCAAGTGAATTTGTCTCTTTCAGTACCTGGTTCTCAGGTGCGATCGCAGGCTTCGCCTTTAACGTGTTGATCTTGATGATTGCATGGTTGGTGCTCTGGTACGCCTTTACCGTGCTGCGGCATGGTCCTACCGAGGCGATCCTGATCATTGCCCGGGCAGTCACCGACTTCTTCCTGGTGGATGGTCCCAATACCTCACCGCGGCGGATTGGGGCCATGGCCCGATTGGCGGTCAAGGAGTCATTGCGACGACGCGTGGTAGTCGTTTTCGCCGTGTTTGTCATCATCCTGCTGTTTGCCGGCTGGATGCTCGATACGGAAAACGATCACCCCTCGCGACTCTACCTGGGCTTCGTGCTCACCATGAGTAACTACCTGGTGCTGGCCCTGGCGATGTTCCTGAGTGCCTTCAGCTTGCCGACCGACATCGAGAACCGCACGATCTACACGATCACGACAAAACCTGTACGGCCGATGGAGATTTTCTGGGGCCGGGTGCTGGGATTCGTTATCGTCGGCACCGTGCTGCTGGTGGTGATGGGCCTGGTGAGCAGCGTCTTTGTCTACCGCGGCCTCTACCACACGCACGAGGTGGATGCGGCCTCGCTGCAGACCGACTCACAACTCGCTCGCCAGACCGGCGAGACCACGCACGACTCGCATCATCGACATGACTTTTTCATTGACGATGATTCCACCAGCGACGATGGCACGATCGGTACGACCGACCCGCTGGTCAAGGAACATCGTCACATGGTGACTCGCCATGACGATGGTACGATCGAGATTGGTCATCCACAGGACCAGCTTCGAGCCAGAGTGCCTGTCTACGGCAAACTGAGCTTCATCTCTCGTGAAGGAAATCTGGAAGAACGAGGGCTCAACGTCGGTAAGGAATGGAGTTACCGCAGTTACATTGAGGGTGGCGTTTCACAGAGTGCCGCGATCTGGACGTTCTCCGATGTGACGGCTGAACAATTTCCCGAGGGACTGCCGCTGGAACTGGATATCCGCGTCTTCCGCACGTCCAAGGGTGATATTGAAAGCCAGATCAGGGGCGAGATTATCCTGATGAACCCCAACCCCGATCCCCAGGTCGATCCCCGTAAGACACGCAGTACGCCACTCCCCTTTCGGGCGACGGAGTTTGCGGCCACCGAGGAATTCATCGACCTGGAAGATATCAAGTACCAGGATGTAGATGGCCAGTTGCAGAAGCTTAACCTGTTTGAGGACCTGGTCGACGACGATGGCAACCTGCAGCTGTTGATTCGCTGCGTGGAGCATGCCCAGTTCTTCGGCATGGCCCAGGCAGACGTCTACCTCAAGGCGCGAGAAACCAGCTTCTGGATGAACTATGCCAAGTGTTACGTGGGGATCTGGCTGCAGATGGTCCTGGTTGTGCTGTTTGGAGTCTTCTTCAGCACTTTCCTGACAGGTATCGTGGCCTTGCAAGCAACCCTGGCCACTCTCGTGCTGGGCATGTTTGGTGGTTTTATCGCAGATATCCAAAGTGGCGAAGTCGCAGGTGGTGGCCCGATTGAGTCGCTCGCCCGGGTGGAAAGCCAGGAGGGTGTTACAACCGATCTCGATATCGGTGAAGGTGCCGCCTTGATTGACAGAGCCTTCATGGCAGCCATGGGTTATGTCGCAGATGTGGTACCCAAGTATCCGGAATTCAATACGGTCCGCAAAGTCGCTTACGGATACGACATTCGCGGTAGCATTCTTGCTCGTCACCTGCTAATCACATTAGGATATTTCCTGGTGCTCTCGGTGATGGGATACTTCATTCTCAAGACCAGGGAATTTGCAGCATGAATCTGAATAGCCCCTTCGTGCGCAAGGTGATGTATATCACCGCGATCATGCTCCTGCTGTTTCCGCTGTTCCTGCTTGGCCAGCCAGCAACCTCGACTGGTCGGGGAGGCAAGCTGGCCCAGTTACGTGCCGAGCACAGTCTCTCGCAAGCCCAGCTGGGTGATATCGATCCACTCAGTATCTCAATGCAACTGGCGACGTTTGGCCTGCGTGGCGTGGCGGTCAATATCCTCTGGGAAAAAGCGACTTACTATCACAAGACTGAGGACTTCGATAACCTCAGCGCCACGCTCAACCAGATCACCAAGCTGCAGCCGCATTTCCTCAAGGTCTGGGAATACCAGGCCCATAACCTGTCCTACAACATCTCGTCAGAATTCGACGACTATCGTCAGCGTTACGATTGGGTCAAACGAGGAATCAACTTCCTTGTGGAAGGGACACGTTACAACCGCCAGCAGCCCAAGCTGCTACAGAATGTCGGCGACTTTATCGGACAGAAGATTGGTACGCCCGATGAGCGGATCCAGTTTCGTCAGCTGTTTCTCGAGGACCGTGACTTCCACCAGACCCTCGATGAAGAAGATGGCATTGATGCGTTCACCCGCCGTGCCCTCGGGCCGACCGGAAAACCTGACAACTGGCTGATTGCCTGGCAATGGTACCAACGCGCGGAGGACGCCGTCGATCCGCTCGGTCGGCGTCACCTTGGCAAGGAACCACTCTACTTCTACATGCTGAAACCCAAGTCGCTGATCTCCTTTGCAATGGCCATTGAGGAAGAGGGTTTCCTGGATGAAAAGGGCCGCGAGGCCTTTCGCCGTGCATCCGAGGGTTGGACCGAGATGGGTACACGCGATATCCCGACCCCCAGCGGATTTTCGGTCCGTATGAATGACCTGGAGTTGCACCGGCGTGCTGCCGCGGACCTGCGGCAACAGATCATCTCACTCTCAGGCGATCTCTACGAACGCATAAAAGCGGATAAGGAAAGTTCGCTCACCGAGATCGAACGTGAGGCGATGGCACTTCCTGCCAGCCTGCGAGGAGACCAGGAAAATTCCCTGGTTCGGGATGTAGAGAACAAGCTGCGGATCCTCAACGAGGATATCGTGGCCCTCCTGCCGCCTGAGCTGAGGCCGCGTGGAGCCAGCCTGGCTCGGGCTGCAGAGGATCGTTTCGATCGCGTGACGGCCGTCGAGTACTGCCGCGAATTGACCAACTTTGAGTACTTCATGATGCGTTGCGAAGTCGAACAGCTGAAGATTGCCACCGACGCGCGTCTGGCAGTGCGGCTGGCGGACGAGTTTTTCGTCAACACGGAAGTCGAAAAGGCACGTGACCAATATGAGCTGGCCTGGGACAAGTGGGCAGAGATCTTCCGCAAGTTCCCTCGACTGCTGGATGATCCCGAAGCTGAGATTCTGCGCCAGTCGGTGGGTAATTACGAGCAGCTGCTGGCCCAGTTCGATGAAACAATCCCGGACGACTTCAAGTTGCGTCAGTTGATCGAAAAATACGAGATGGGCAACCGGCTGCCTGACGGCTTTAATCCCACGGGAATGCCACAGGGAGCCGGCAACTAGCAGCCGCGTCGTCATGGATCGACCCCAGCGGATTGTCTCCTTGCTCTCGAGTGCCACCGAAATCCTCGCTGGCCTGCAGGTCGCTGATCGTCTCCAGGCCACCAGCCACGAATGCGACTTCCCCCCCGCACTCAATCATCTGCCCCGGGTGACACGCTCCTGGATCGATTCCGCTGCATCCAGCCAGCAGATCGATGACGAGGTGAAATCGCGGACCAAGCAGGATCAGCCACTCTATCAACTGGACCAGGAAGCAATCTGTCAGCTGGCACCGCAGCTGATAATCACCCAGGCACAATGTGACGTCTGCAGCATCCGCTATCAGGATGTGGCCAAGCTGGTCGCTTCACGGCCGGAACTGGCAGAAACAGAATTGCTGGCCCTCGCGCCAGGTTCGCTCGATGAGATGCTTGAAGATATTCAGCGAGTTGCCGCGGCAGTCGGTGCTCGGCAGCAGGCAGAACGCTGGATTGCCGAGCTGCAGGGTCGCCTGGCCCAAGTTCAAATGGCCGTCGTCGACCAACCTCCAACAAGTGTCGTCTGTATCGAATGGACGCAGCCGCTCATGCTGGCGGGTAACTGGGTGCCAGGCCTGATCGAATTGGCCGGGGGACAAAGTCTGCTCGCGCCGGCAGGTGTGCACAGCCAATACCAGGACTGGGAATCGGTTCTGGCCGAAGATCCGGACGTGATCCTGGTGGCACCCTGTGGTTTTGACCTCGACCGCTCGCTGGCTGAAGCCAGGCAGCTGACCGAATTGCCAGGCTGGCAGCAACTGAAGGCAGTTCGCCAACAGCGCAGCTGGGTGCTGGATGGCAATGCCCTGCTCAATCGCTCCGGACCCCGATTGGTCGATACCGTGGAAATCCTCGCCCACCTGCTGCATCCAGAACTGGGATTGCTGAATGAGCGTGATACCCAGGGACTGCTGGCACGCTGTTAGCCAGCTGAGTGAATCGCAGCTGCTGAACAAACGCAGGCGTTTATCGCATCCCCAGCGCACGCCGATGTGGCTGGCTGGCTTTCAAAACCTGTTCGCTTGATTCAAATGGCAGGTACATGGCACGCATCACCATCTGGTAGGACTGCCCCACTTTGTAACGTGGCACAAAATACTGGAAATCCCAGGCTGGATTGCCGCTGCCACCTCCTGATGGAGATTGTGACAGCCGAACCTGGTCAGCCGGTCGAAACATCTGTACCAGTGCCATGCCGTGGCTGACCCCATAATACCAGGGCTGCTGGTAGCGATGGCGAGAGCGATTGAAGACCAGCGTGAGTGGAAAATCTGCCGCGTGAGTAAACTGGCGTTTGTCATGGATGCCCAGGTGTGTCGACAGTCTGCCATGGGATGGCGTGACGCCGCGAATCCAGCTGACCTTCTTTGCCGGGGGCGTGATACCAGGAAAGTGAATATCAAGTGACTCGGGCTGGTGAATATAGCTGGCCCAGAATAGCCCGATATAGCCATGCTCGAACGAATCGCGAGTCGGAATGCACTCCAGCGTCATTTCCAGCGTTCCGTCAGCGAGTAACTGGTATCGCAGGCAACTCTCCAGGCCATAGTGTGGGGAGGGCGCCTGGTAGAGCTCAACTGTCAACTCGTCGATCTGCCGCAATTGCATGGGCGCGTTGCGCGGCTCAAACAGGATCGAGCGGTCGCGGGTTTCGCCGTCATGGATGTGTTCATAATTCA
>CAUZOB010000237.1:0-7211 GCA_963581185.1 Planctomycetota bacterium
GGCTTCTCTTCCGCAGGCTTCTCTTCTGCAGGCTTCTCTTCTGCAGGCTTCTCTTCTGCAGGCTTCTCTTCTGCAGGCTTCTCTTCTGCAGGCTTCTCTTCTGACTCTTCGAGTGGCATATCGCCGTCATGTTGGCGGGTCAGCAAGCAGCCCGAGATGAACCAGCCGTTATCCTCGGTCGTGACGAATGATCCGGCTGGACCGAGGTACTTGGCGATTTTCAGGAAGGGCGGCATTTTCGAGCCGTCGATCAGTTGTTCCCGCGGGCTTCCATCCTTGGGGCTGAGGAATCGCTTGAGCAAAGTACCCAGGATGGTCTTTGATTCGAGTGATTTTCCTTGCCGCAGCAGTTCATAGTTCACGTGATACGACTTATCCAGTCGAGTGAACACTCGCAGGCTGGTCAGGTCGGCACCGAGTTGCTTGAGTGCATCGTCAACTCGCTCGTAATCGCCAACCTTTTCGAGTCCGACAGGGTTCTTGTTGCTCAGTATGTCGGTGATCATGTCGACACCGGAGGCGGCAAACAGGTGCCCATCGGGAGTGACGGTGAGTGCCCACTTGGAGAGCAGCGGTTGCTGCGCCGGGGTTTCATCCTCTGGCTCATCGAAAGTTTCGCCAAAGGGATCTTCAGCGAACGGATCGCCGCCGATTTCAACTTCAATCCCGATATCCTCTTCCTCGTTGACGATTTCCCAGATCACGAGTCCTTCGAACTCATGGCGCCGCTTATTCGGTTCAGCTTCCATCAGCTTGCGGATTGCATTTTCCACTGCCTCGATATTGGAGATCTCAAAGGCCAGCAGCCAGCGTTCGCTGGTTGGCGTAATCGGCAGCACGGCATCGGTCAGCAGTGTCACACGGCCCCGCGAGTTGGCGACCAGATCATTTCGCAGGTCGACCTGCGGGCCATTGGGATCTTCGGCGATTCCGCTGATGATCTCTTCAAACAGGTCTTCACCTGGCTCGGCGTTGAGCAATTCGTTGACCAGCGTCTTGGCATATTCAAAGGCCTTATCGATTTGCCAGTTGAGTGAGATATAGGAGGTGGTATGGCGGGGCACCCAGACCTGCGGCACGAGGTTGGTGGAATTCGGGAAGTCGAACATGCGGGCAGCCAGCACATACTTGTCATCCGGCTTCGCTGCAACTCGCTCATCGACGGGTTTGCCTTCATCGGCCAGCTTCTTCTCGGCAGCGATTTGTGCCGCAATAGCTGCTTCATCTTTGGGCGCGTCGATCCAGCTGTAATGGGTGAACTGCTGATCGCCATCCCGGATGAGGATCCATCCTCCTGCTCCGCGTACTGCCGAAAATCCCTGCTTGACGAACAAGTCGAGGAAGTCCTTTCCTTCGCTTTGTTCACCACGTGCATCTCGCATCGTGTTGACGTAGCCGATGATATCGACGAACCAGTGGATCTGGGGCGTCTCATCGCCAGCGGCCTGTTGGCAGCGCTGCATGGCTGACTGGAAGGACTCCACGTCTGCCAGCCTGTTTTCGTGTTGCTCGGCGCCAAACTGGGTGAGCAGGTCTTTGATAACCTGCTGATGATCGGCCGCCACGATATAGCCTTCGTGCAGTCGGTAGTAGAGGTCGTGGCTTTTGTTCTCATCCATGTCGTCGGGGACGACATAGTGGACGACATCGACATCGACCATTTCCACGATGGATCTTTTGGCCTGGCGGGCTTCAAGTCGCCCAGCGATTTTGTCAAGCAGTTCCTCTGCCTTGTCCTCTTTTCCAGTCGCATCGACGATGGCAATCAGGGCGTGCGGTTGGTCTTCATCGTCTGGTTGCGAGACTGCAAAACTTACTTCTCCACTGCTGACGCCGCGCAGGTCCTCGAATCGCAGTCCCAGGCGTTGTTCGGATCGATTGAAGCGTTCCTTCAGCTGACGCTCGAGATCTTCTACAAACGGCTCAAAGATGGGATCACTGACGAGTTGGCCGAGTTGCGTTTTGTTGAACCGCTCAATCAGGTCATCCAGGTCGCTGATCGAGACATAGCCGCGTGTCGTATTTGGCAGTAACTGTTCGCTGGTTGGTGCTGCTGCAACCTCGCATGCGATCAGTGAGAAGAGGAGCGAGAAGAGAGCAAATCGGCAGAGGACAGGACGCGCCACGGTGCAACTCCTTCAGTTTTCTCGTAAAAACGAGGTCCAGAACAGGTCAACTGTTGTGGGCAGGCGAGGACAGCCAGTTAGAGATCTATCGGCATGATGTCAAAAGAATTCGAAATGCAACTCGCTGCCCTACCCAACTCCTGTGGGTGGAAACAACCTCTGGCTCGGATAATGATCGGAAACCCTACAATTCGTACAGTTCAACTTTGACTCAGCTGGCGTCCCCCGACCGCCCGTTGGCGGTGGGGTCGACCTGACCGTCATATCTTACCAACTGGATGACAGACGAGGAAACCGGTTCGCTGCTGGACGGTTGGGGTTTGTTGTTGAAAAATCCGCAGCATGGCCGCCGAACGGCGGGAATCACTGAGCTACGACCCGATACACGGGTATTTATCCTTCCTGGTGATCAGCTGGCCAGCATCGGATTGGTCTGCGCCGGGCGGGATTGAAGTGCGTCTGGTTGGACAGGATGGTGGGGCGTGTAAACTGAAGGTTGCCGCCGTTAATAGCAGTTGGCAGTGCGGTCCAGACAGGGAGAGATGAGAATGTTCCTGGGTTTTGGCGAAGTCATGATGCGGATCTGTCCTGGCGGCAGGCTGCGCTGGAGCCAGACCTTGCCGGGGAATGTGGAGGTCAGCTGGGGCGGTGGTGAGGCCAACGTCTGCGCCTCGTTGGCCATCTACGGCCGCGACGTTCGTTACCTGACTGCCCTCCCCGACCAGGCGATATCCCGTGCGCTGGTCCAGTCGTTACGCGGCCTGGGAGTGGATACTGATTCGGTTTACTGGCGAGAGAAGGGCCGGCTGGGTATTTACTTCGTTGAGATTGGCGCGAATCAGCGAGGATCCACTGTGTTGTATGATCGCAACCAGAGTGCGGTCAGCCTGGCCGCTGCCTCCGAATACGATTTTGCAGCTGCCCTGGAGGATGTCCATTGGTTGCATCTGAGCGGGATCACGCCAGCGATCAGCGAGGCTGCCTGCCAGGCGAACCTTGAGCTGGCGCGGCAGGCGAAGCAACGGGGGGTGTCGATCTCCTGTGACTTGAACTATCGAAACAAGCTCTGGAAGTGGCATCCGGAGTTGTCGGGGCGCGAGCTGGCGCGGCACAGCATGGCGGAGTTGATGCCGCTGGTGGACCTCGTCATTGGCAATGAAGAAGATGCTGCGGACGTGCTCGACATCCGTGCTGAAAGGACGGATGTCCACAAGGGGAAGTTGGATGTGAGTGCCTACCAGCAGGTTGCCCGCACGATCGCCCAGCAGTATTCGAATGTCAGTCGCGTGGCGATCACCTTGCGGGAGAGTATTTCCGCAGATCATAATAACTGGGGCGGGATGTTGCTGGACGTTGCCCAGGACCAGTGTTACCTGGCGCCTTTGTCCAGCCAGGGGGATTACCAGCCCTACCAGATTCACGACATTGTCGACCGGGTTGGAGCGGGTGATTCATTTGCAGCCGGGTTGCTGCACGCCCTGCACAGCGACGAATTTTCCGAGCCTGGCTTGGCCATCCAGTTTGCCGTGGCGGCCAGTTGCCTGAAACACTCGATCGAGGGTGACTTCAATATGGTCAGCGAGGATGAGGTTGCTGCTCTGATGAGTGGCAATGCAAGTGGTCGAGTACAGCGCTAATTATGGTGGGTCCCTGAGGGGGCTCTCGAATGGAAAGAGCGAGGGACGAGCGTGAGTCGTGATCGATACAGCAATCCCCTGATCACTCGCTACGCCTCGGCCGAGATGGCCGAATTGTGGGGTGACCAGCGGAAGTTCAGCAACTGGCGCCGTTTGTGGGTGGCGCTGGCCGAATCTCAGCAGGAGCTGGGGCTGGCGATCACAGATCAGCAGCTGGATGAGTTGCGCAGCCAGGTCGACAACATCGACTTTGACAAAGCGCGTGACTACGAACAGCAGTTGCGGCACGACGTGATGGCGCACCTGCGAACGTATGCAGACGCCTGTCCAGCTGCCGGGCCAATTATTCACCTCGGTGCCACCAGCTGTTTTGTGACCGACAACACCGACCTGCTGTTGATACGAGAGTCACTTAACCTGCTACGGACTCGCCTCGGCCTGGTGATCCAGGCGCTGGCTGAATTTGCCAGCCAGCACAGGGCCCTGGCCTGCCTCGGCTACACGCACATGCAGGCTGCCCAGCCGACCACGGTCGGCAAGCGAGCCTGTCTCTGGTGCCAGGACCTGGTACTGGACCTGGTCGAACTGGACCACCGCCTGGCGACGCTGGCGGCGCGCGGACCGAAGGGGACAACGGGCACACAGGCCAGTTTTCTGGAGCTGTTTGACGGAGACCACCAGAAGGTGCAATCGCTGGAGCAGTTGGTTGCCGACAGGATCGGTTTTGACAGTTGCTACGCGGTCAGCGGACAGACTTACCCTCGCAAGGTTGACGCACAGCTGCTCGACCTGCTGTCTGGGATTGCCCAGAGCGCGCAGAAGGCGGCCACCGACATTCGGCTGCTGGCTCATCGCAAGGAGCTTGAGGAGCCGTTTGAAAAAGATCAGGTCGGTTCCTCGGCGATGGCCTACAAACGAAATCCGATGCGCAGCGAACGGATCTGTGCACTTTCCCGTTTTGTCATCAGCCTGCAGTCGAGCGGTGCTCAGACAGCGGCGACGCAGTGGATGGAGCGTACGCTGGACGATAGTGCCAATCGGCGGCTGGTGTTGCCGCAGGCCTTGCTGGCAGTCGACGCGATCCTGTTGCTTTACCTCAACGTTGCGCAGGGCCTGGTCACCTATCCAGAGGTGATTGCCAGTAACTTGCAGGCGGAGCTGCCGTTCATGGCGACCGAGGCGATCCTGATGGCGGCGGTTAAGGCGGGTGGCGACCGGCAGCTTTTGCACGAGGAGATTCGTCGTCATAGCCAGGCAGCGGCTGAGCAGGTGAAGCAGCGCGGCAAGCCAAATGATTTACTGGCGCGATTGGCCGACGATGCCGCTTTTGGCTCTCTCGACCTTGAATCGCTGACCGAGCCGGATCGATTTGTCGGCCGTGCTCCACAGCAGGTGGATGAATTCCTGCAGACAGTGATCGAACCACTACGGGGGACACTGGCAACAGAGGATCCGGGTGGCGACGTCCGCGTCTAGTGCTGCTTCAACGCGAAGCATCAGAGCGGGGTGAACGGTGCCGACATCTGTGAGAGGTTCGTTGCTCTCCATCCAGGTATGACAAGACGCTCCAGCCTGGCCTGCTAGATCCGATCCTGCTTGCGCTTCGTCCTGCGTGGCGTGCGGCTACAGGATTCGCAGCGACCGGTGATAATCAAGCGGTGACCGCTGATGCGAAAGCGGTTCTCAGCAGCCACCTGGTCTCGCAACCTTGTCAGTTCTTCGCTCTGGAATTCGATCAGCCGCTGGCACTTTTCGCAGTACAGGTGATCGTGTTCCGGGTAGCCATAATCGTGCTCGTAGACCGAGCGGCCTGCCAGCGAGAATCGCCGCAGCAGGCCGGCATCCACAAATTCATTCAGTGTCCTGTAAACTGTCGGCCGGCTGACATGGTTTGATTCCCCGTGAGCTGGCAGCTGCTCAATCAGCGTGTCGGCATCAAAATGCTCGTGCCGTGAAAAGACCAGTTCCAGCAGTGCCCGCCGCTGTTGCGTCTGACGCATGCCGCGACTCTGAAGATACTCTTCAAACCGCTCGCCAGGCGACATCGATACCTGGACCTCGTTAAGAGAGTAGTCCTTGGCCATTATTTGTGCTCGCCCCAGCAGGAACTTATTGATCCCAGTCTCAATAAGGAGATTCTAGTTTCTGCAGGGGGTATTCGGCAAGGCTTCGGCAGTCAGCAAAAAAAACAGGCCTGCCGAAGAGGGCAAGCCTGTGGTGTATGAGCGACAGGTTATTGGCTGGGTGTTAGCCAATTTCATCGAGCAAACGCTCGACTGCGATGTTGATCTTCTCTTCGGTCTCGTAGCTACCTGATTCAATGGCGGCCTTGATATCGGCGACCTGTTCGGCCCGGATCTCGGGCAGCTGCTTGGCGTGCTCGACTAGATCGGCAGCCTGGCTGGCCATTTCAGCTTCCTGGGAAATCTCCAGCTGGTCAGCGGCCTGGACCTGGTCGGTCGCCTCGGACGCGGGCGCGGATTCGACAGGCTGGGGCGCGTTTACCGGCTGGGTACCGTGGATTCCGTGAATCTCCATCGACCTGGACTCCCCAAAACTGGGTTAAATGTCAACTCTATCCAAGGCCCGCGGGTCGTCCGGCGAGGTCCGAAATCCTGTTAGATTCCGACAGCTGCCGACTCCTGGGCCGTGGAAGTATAGGTCACGGTGTTGGCGGCAGCAAGATCATTTTACGGCCTGAAAACAGGGGTCTTTTTGTCGGCCGGGAGAATCCAGCCGAACCAATGGTGCCTGGCCTGCGTGCTGGAACGTGGGCCAGTCGCAGACTCCGAGCATCCGCCCTGATCCGCTGGATGGAGGCCCAGTGTTAAGGAGAAAGAGATGAGGCACAAGGATTCGGCCATGGTCGTACTCAGTGACGAACATCTCGGCGGCCGCATTACGGTCGACATGGAAGCGTTTTTTGACTTCAACTTCGCCATCAGCGAAGAGCTCGAAGTCCTGGTTGGAAACTGGGAGCAGCTGGCTGCTCCACTGGACATCGCCGAGTGCCGTCTGGACCGCGAGAATCGCAGCGTCGGCGATCGCTAGAGCCGAGCTGGCTCCCCCCCTCTCTCCCCTACTCCGCCTGCTGCTTCAACAACCAGCGAACGACATCAGCGGCAGCGGCCTTTTTCCCCGCCAGCTGGATGGCGTCGTGTACGCCCGACGCTCGGTAGCTGGCTTCCAGCAGATCTGGCAGGGTCTCCCCTTCGCCGGCCAGCCAGGTCGCTGCCGGGGCTGCCACGGCGAGCATCCCGAGCAGGTCATGGTAGCGGGCCCCGCCCGGCAGAAACTGGGGCGAGTGAAGATCGTCGACCTGGGCAAATCGAAATCCAGCGGTGTCGACAGCCAGCTGATCGACCGCGCCGCGTGCCTGGGCTCGAGCGGCTATGGCCAGCGGTGCTGTTCCATCGAGGGCCACCAGGGCGACGGACTGGGGTGTCAT
>CAUZOB010000238.1:0-7155 GCA_963581185.1 Planctomycetota bacterium
ACAACAACAGCAGCGGGATTTCGCACAGCTCAATCGTCAACGGGTAGGCCAGTCCATGCATCGCCAGTTGATCGTCGTCCTTGGTATTCATCACAAGCAAGTCCAGCTGGTGCTGCTCGATCAACTTTCGATAATCCTCCAGCTGCTGGCCGATCGTCACGACCGCTTCGATCTGGATGGAGTCGCCGCGCTGCTGCACCAGTTGCTGACGGCAGTTCTCGATAAACAGGGTCGGCTCCTTCAGCAGCTGCTCGCGCAACAGCGACTCGGCCATCGCTGTCTCAATCGTGGGGATCTTGGCAATCGTCTGAACGTAGCGATCAAACGTCCGCTGGTCCTCGACATGGGCCAGGATCAGCGTTCCCTCCGCCGGTGTAAAATAGCAGGCGTGGCTGACAAGTTGATTGTCGCCAGCCAGGTGGTCTGTGATCGCCATCACGTCCCTTACCGCTGTCCAGCGGCACTCCGGACCGGGTCGCGGTAACAGCAGCACCGGGCAGGCAAGCACCTGGGTCATCACGTCGACATAGCTGCCGAGGCTATGGGGAAGCTCGGGCTGGAAACTTTTCAGGTTGCGGACCGTGCAAATCAAGTCGGGCCGGCGCTGCTCAATCATGCCCATCAGTTGCTGGATGGAGTCGTATTGATCGCCGCTGATAGAATCGAATGTGGCAGATTCAAGTAAGGGGATGCCAGCCAGTATCTGTTTCAGATCATAAAGCATCTGCTCGCTCTGATCGGTGTCTCCGTCTGCTACCAACAGGATAGTCTCCAATTCGATTTCCACGCTGGAAAACAACTGCCGATCAGCAGATTTGAAGACGCTCTCAAACTGGTCGAGGTTGGTCATGGCTGGTGGGTGGAATTGGTGACAATGGCAGTTGTGCGCGGCGCGGCAAGCATAACATGGCACCGATCGGTGGGCAATCTGTCCCCACGACAGGCTGCTGGGGATCGGCTAAAATTCGTACTGAGGATCATCCCATGCCTGCTGGCCGACCGCGTTGATTGATCAGCAGGCATCGCAACCAGCGGACGAAAGAGCCATGAGTACAGCCAGCACGCAGGACTTCTTTTCCAGCCGTGATCTGATCACGGTTGGCGGACAACAGGTTGGAATTTACCGGCTCTCGCGACTGGAAGATCAGGGCCTGGGCGATATCTCGCAGCTACCCGTTTCCATCCGCCTGCTGCTCGAATCGGTGCTGCGGAACTGCGATGGCGTTACCGTGGAAGCTGAGGATGTAGAAAAGCTGGCCCGCTGGTCGGCCACTGGAAATCTACCAGTAGAAATACCGTTCAAACCATCCCGCGTCGTGCTGCAGGATTTTACCGGTGTGCCTGCCGTGGTGGACCTGGCCGCCATGCGCAGTGCCATGCATCGACTGGGTGGCGACCCGCGAAAAATCAACCCCTTGATCCCGGTCGACCTGGTGATCGATCACTCGGTGCAGGTCGATCAATTTGGCACAGAGGACGCGCTGGAGCAAAACGTGGAGATTGAATTCCGGCGAAATCGGGAACGCTACGAGTTCCTTCGCTGGGGACAGCAGTCGCTCGATAACTTCCGCGTCGTGCCGCCCAATGTGGGAATCGTCCATCAGGTCAACCTGGAGTATCTCGCCAAGGGCGTCTTCCTCAGAGACAGCGACGAGGGACCGCTGGCGCTACCCGATACGCTGGTCGGTACCGACAGCCATACCACCATGATCAACGGCCTGGGAGTCGTCGGCTGGGGCGTGGGAGGTATTGAAGCGGAAGCTGTCATGCTTGGACAACCGCTCTACATGCTGATGCCCGATGTGATCGGAGTGGAAATGACCGGACAGCTTGCTGCCGGCGCCACCGCCACGGACATGGTCCTGACCGTCACGGAAATGCTCCGTAATGAAGGAGTGGTGGGGAAATTCGTTGAGTTTTTTGGCGACGGAACAGCCAACATGCGACTGGCGGATCGAGCCACGATTGCCAATATGGCGCCGGAGTACGGAGCCACCATGGGCTTCTTCCCGATCGATGATCAGACGCTGCTGTACCTGCGTGAGACTGGTCGAACGGCAGAAGAAGTCGAATTGGTCGAGCGATTTACAAAAGAGCAGGGCCTGTTTCGGACTGCCGACAGCCAGGCACTCAAGTACACCAAGGTGCTGACCCTGGCGCTCGATACGGTCGAGCCGTCACTGGCAGGTCCCAAGCGACCGCAGGATCGAATCACGCTGGCTGGAATGAAACCCGCCTTTCAACAGGCACTGCGTGCTCCCGTCAGCGAACGCGGTTTCAACCTTGATGATCCAGCCCTCGAACGACAAGGGATGATTCAGGAGAACGGCGATAGTTCTTCGATTGGACATGGTGCCGTTGTGATTGCGGCCATCACCAGTTGCACAAATACCAGCAACCCCTCGGTGATGGTGGCCGCGGGACTGCTCGCCCGTAATGCCGCTGCCCGCGGTTTGAAGGTGCCGACCCATGTCAAAACCAGCCTGGCTCCCGGTAGCCGCGTGGTGACGGAGTATCTTGATCGAGCTGGGCTAAGTGAGTCGCTGGAACAACTCGGTTTTCACACCGTCGGCTATGGATGTACCACCTGTATCGGGAACAGTGGCCCCTTGCCAGATTCGGTAGCCAATGCGGTGACGTCGGCCGACCTGGTCGCCTCCGCTGTGCTCAGCGGCAATCGAAATTTTGAAGGCCGCATCAGCCCGCTGGTTAAGGCAAACTACCTGGCCAGCCCCCCGCTGGTGGTGGCTTACGCCCTCGCCGGAACCGTCGACCTGGACCTCACTACCGAGTCGCTGGGTGATGATGCCGATGGCCAACCGGTGATGTTAAGTGAGATTTGGCCCGGGCAGGATGAAATTGCTGAGGTGGTCCAGTCGGTGATGGGACCGGAGATGTTTATCGACCAATACCAGCAGGCCATCAGTTCCAATCAGCGCTGGAATGAGATCAGCGTGCCAGTCGACGACCTTTACAGCTGGGATGCAGAGAGTACCTATATTCAGGAGCCACCGTTCCTGGTCGGCCTCTCCCGTGATGTCGATAGTATCCAGCCGATTCAACAGGCGCGGGTCTTGATGTTGCTGGGTGATAGCGTCACGACGGACCATATCTCTCCAGCAGGGGCCATCGCCAAGGATGGACCGGCTGGCGCGTTTCTGATGGAAAATGATGTGCTGCCGCATGACTTTAATAGCTTTGGATCGCGACGTGGCAATGACCAAGTCATGTTGCGAGGCACGTTTGCCAATATTCGCCTGCGAAATCAGCTTGCTCCGGGTACCGAGGGTGGTGTCACACGTTACCTTCCGGGCGGCGAACAGATGTCCGCCTACGATGCGGCGATCAAGTACCAGCAAGAGTCGGTGCCGCTGGTTGTGCTGGCAGGAACGGAATACGGGACCGGTAGCAGCCGTGACTGGGCTGCCAAGGGTACTTACCTGATGGGAGTCAAGGCAGTCATCGCCACCAGCTATGAGAGGATCCACCGGAGTAACCTGGTTGGCATGGGTGTGCTGCCACTGGAACACATGGAAGGCGAAAGCTGGCAGGGGCTGGGGCTCAATGGCGAGGAGGTCTTTGATATTGTTGACCTGGATGATGATCTCAAGCCACTTTCCACGCTCTCGGTTCGGGCCACGGCGGATGATGGAACGGTAATAGAATTCCAGACCCGCGTGCGAATCGATACGCCGGTCGAAATGGACTACTACCGTAATGGTGGTATTCTGCAGGCAGTGCTGAGAAAACTGCTCGACGAATAGCGACGAATCAATTCGTTTCTAGCTGCGGACATCCAGCATTCTGTCTGCTGGCGGCGGACAAATCCGATCATTGCCCTGCACGGTCGTGTGCTGCCAGTTAGCGGCCAGCATGATGCAGTTGATACCCGAGCCAATGCCCATCATTGCCAGCTGCTGGCCAGCAGCCAGGAAATCCTCTTGAGCAGCGGCTGCAAGTGTGATCGGCAGGGCGACCGAGCCGGTGTTGCCTAGCCAGGGAAATGTGGCAAAGTCGTTTTTCACATCGAGTTCAAGCGAGGAGAGCATGGCAAGCCGATGTGCTGATCCCACCTGGTGGCAGACCGTGCGGTCAATGTCGGCAGCAGACCAGCCGGTTGTCTGGCAGAGGCTGGAGAAGGTCCGTGTACCGGTGCGGATGCCCTCCTGCATTAACCGCTCGCTGTCAGTTTGCATCAGCGGCTGCATCTGCTGACCTATCGCCCCGTCCTGGCTGCTTTGACACAAGCCGTGATGCTCGGTGTCGGCGATGGCGGCAGCGGCGATCAGCTGGCTGCCATCGGGCAACAACTCCTCGTCACAGAGCACGATGGCGGCACTGGCTGAACCGATCGTCAATGATGCCAGCGTCAGCTTGATGTCCTGGCGAGTCAGTGAGGTGTCCGCATTAAGTGAGGCGACGGTTGTTTCCAGCAGCGATCGACTGTCTTCGGTGCCCACCACAACGGCAGCACGGATGTAACCCAGTTCGATCATCATGGCGGCCTGCAGCATGCCATTGAGCAGGCCCAGGCAGGCATTGGAGACGTCATACACGAGGCACTCCGATGGAAGGCCGAGGCTGTCATGCACCCGGCACGCCGTCGCCGGTTCAAGATGATCACGACATACGCTGGCATGAATCAGCAATCCAACCTGGTCCTGGAGCAAAGAATGTGGCTGTAAGGCCAGGCGGGCACTCTCAATGCTGGCATCACTCGGCATGGAATCTGCGGGCCAGAGTCGCCGTTCCTGGATGCCAGTCATTAACTCGAGACGGCCCTCCGGTAGCTGCAGCCGCTCATAGAGAGGGGCGAGCTGCTGTTCAAGCTGGTCGCTGCTGATCCGTTCGGACGGCACCATGTAGCCGATCGAAGCAAGTCTTACACGTTGAAATTGCATTGAGTTGCCGCGCAGCCTGGAAGATCAGCAGGCGAATTACAGAAGTTTGATAGTTGAGACGACTTCAGGATAGTCGAGGAGTTACCAACAGGATAGATATCTTGCCCGGCGGACGTAAACGGAAAGTCCGCAGCGCCAATCACGTCCGATCCGCCGTTGGTGGAGCTGAATGAGTAAAGGGTGTTCGACCGGTCAGGTCGCATTTCGGACTCCATACCGGACATAACTGCCCCACAGAAAAGTGCTAGCACTCGGGATGCTTGCACAGGATATAGGGGGCCAGAAATACCTTTCCACTAAATGCCGCGAAAAATTGGCACCAGGCTGACAGCAGGGCACAATCACCCCTATCAGATGTATCCCACATCGTTACTGCTCAGGCTAAGCCAGACACAAGGAGATTCGCCGAGCCATCGTGGCAACTACCTGTGAAAGGGTGAACCAACCGACTCCCGCAAGTCGGCATCCTTTCTATAACGCGTTGCCACCTCTCGATCACAATCGCCAACAGACGGCCAGGGATTGGCTGACAACTCGCAGCGATTGAACGAGTGGGAATAATCATCACGCCAGACGTCTTCGCTTTTCCAGTCCGGGAAAGCTCTTGGATTTGGACGCTTGAGGCCGCTGCTGTGATGAATGCTGTTCCAGTGGTCATGGACGCTTGTTCTCGTGTCGATCACAACCCGGCTACCGCCGGGGTATCTGAAAGGGATTAACAGATGCCGTGCAAACCGCTGATTGGAATAAATGCAGACTATCGACCGAAAAACGGGGAAACGCCGTCGTTTTCCTATCTCGCAGCGGGGTATGCGGATTGCATCCTCAAAGCGGGAGGACTACCAGTCGTCGTACCTCCATTGGAAGAAATTGAAGACATCGAATGCCTGCTTGATAGCCTCAAGGGCTTTGTGCTGGTCGGCGGCAAGGATCTCGATCCGAATCGCGATGGCTACATGCGGCACCCGTCAGTTCGCATCATGGATCCCCGCCGTGAGTCATTTGACCGACTGCTGGCCCAGCGGATCGTCAAGCGAAAGATGCCGGTCTACGGTATCGGTTCCGGTATGCAGCTACTGAATATCATAGCTGGCGGAAACTTGATGCTGCACATCCCCGAGGATGTGCCCTCCGCCGTCGCTCACCAGGATCCACTTGATCCCGGCCATCGGCACGGCCTGGAAGTCGAAAATGAGTCGTTGCTCGAGATGGTCTACGGTGACGGTGAAATCCGAGTCAGTAGCATGCACCACATGGCTGTTGATGAAGTTGCACCTGGATTCCGCGTCACAGCTCGCTGCCCCGACGGAGTGATCGAAGCGATTGAAAGCGAAATCGACGGTTGGTTCGCACTCGGCACACAGTTCCATCCCGAATGCCCGGCTGCCACGGCACTGGACGCGCGGATTATGGAAGAGTTTGTCGACGGTGTGAAAGACAAGAGAAGGACTTTGCGGCTGGTCGCCTAGCGGACATGCCGTACTGGAAGAGGCACGATCAGCAGCAAGGGGGGCTCTTTGCTGCTGATCACCGGAGCGGGTGAAATCATGCTGGACACGGACGTCCGGTTCGCCCTGCCACCGGCCAATAAGCAACCGGGATCTGCCAAGGATGGTCAGGTTCCGGTTGCTGTTTTTTTGCGCAACACAAGCAGCCCGCCAGCTTCGCCCCCGCTTCAATGTGCAGCCAAATTCCTGGCCGCACAACTAACCACTGGCTGCCTTCCGCCGCCGCAGGATCGGTCGCACCAGCAAATACAGGCTCGCCAGCGTGAACAAGAGTGCCACTGGATGAGTCACAAGCGGTAGCCAACTGCCACCGCTGGCTTGCAGTCCCTGGCCCAGCTCTTTTTCCGCCACCGGTGCCAGCACAAAACCAATCACAAAGGGTGCCAGCGGCACTCCCAGGCGTTCCAATCCGAATCCGAGCACGCCAAAAGCCAGCATCACGGCGACGTGGAACATGCGGAATTTGAGCGCATAGGCACCCACAACACAGAACACCACAATGACTGGCAAGAGCAGGTAGCGTGGCACGTTGACCAGTCGGGCGATCCAGCGGACTGCAATTAACATCACCGCAAACATCACGATGTTAGCCAGCAGCATTGTCAGCATAATGGTCCAGACCAATTGCGGCTGGTCAGTAAACAGACCGGGACCGGGCGTCAGCTCGTGCATCATCAAAGCACCCAGCAGAATCGCGTCAATCACGCTCCCTGGAATCCCCATCGCTACCAGCGGAATCAAGGCCC
>CAUZOB010000239.1:0-7107 GCA_963581185.1 Planctomycetota bacterium
GTCAGGCACAACGCAGTCCGCGCTCGGATCTTCAATTTCGGCGTCGGCTATGACGTCAATAGCCGCTTGCTCGATAAACTGGCTCGAGAATGTTATGGGCAGAGCCAGTACGTGCGGCCCAATGAAGATATTGAGGACAAGGTAAGTCGGCTCTACGAGCGCATCGGTGCGCCAGCCATGACCGATGTCGCTATCGAGTTCGAGCTTGACGGCGTCAAGGTGGAAGACGGGGCGGTGACCAACCGCAGCTATCCCAAGGATGCCTACGACCTGTTCACCGGGGATCAACTGGTACTGGTCGGCCGCTACAAACATCCTGGTACCGCCCGCGTGACTGTGTCGGGTAACGTCGATGGCAATCGCCAGCGGTTTCGTTTTGCTGGGGATCTGGTGAAAGATTCCAGCGACAGCTCGCTGGCATTCGTCGAGCGTCTCTGGGCCATGCGTCGGATTGGTGAGATTATCGACAAGATCGACCTCGAGGGGCGTAACGCGGAACTGATCGATGAGTTGGTTGCGCTCTCCAAACGACATGGCATTCTCACGCCTTATACCTCCTTCCTGGCAGACGATACCGGTCAGCCAACCGATACCGCCAGTCTCAGAAAGCGGGCAGGAGACGCACTGGAAAGTCTGGACGCTGTCGACGGACGACTGGGATTGTCCCAACGACAGGCAAAGGCCAGCTTCCAGCGAGCCAACAATGCGAACCAGTTCGGCGGCGGTGGCTTAGGCGGCGGCGGTGCCAGGGTGCTGGACCTCAAGTCCGATAAGCAGGTTGTGCTCAACACCGTCCATTCGGTGGCCGGCAAAACCTTCTTCCGCCGAGATGAAACCTGGGAAGACTCGACCATTACCGAGGAACAACGAAAGACGGCGATCAAGGTGACTCGCTTCAGTGACGAGTACTTCAAGCTGGCTCGCGAACTCGGTAAGGATGCTTCTCGCTACCTGGCCGTGGAAGGCAAGCTGCTGGTCGTCATCATGGGCCAGGCCTACAAAGTAGAATGATGACCCGCAGGGACCACCGAACTCGCTAGCTGCCCGCGCCGGTGCGGCAGCGGAAAATGTCGAACTGGTCGCGAAACTCGTCGCTGGACGAGTGGATATGGTCCGACTCGGTTAGGAATCGAAGCTGCGGGTCATGCTGGACTCCATGCGACTCCAGAATCTCTTCAAACTGCTGCGGGGATTCCCCGTAAATGAATAGCAGCTTGTGCTCATCGAACTGCACTTCCAGCTTGGCCGCTGGATTTAAGACGGCAATGCCGCTGCAGCCATCATGTGTCAGCAGTTCCTCGTAGTCCCAGAGCGTGCTCTTGAGGACCGGCAAGTCGATATGGTCACGGTACATGTCGGCATGTTCACCGGCATCGCTGAGATGGCTGGTTTCCAGCACCATGTCGACGAGTGGACCGAGCGGATCGAGCAGGTCCATGAACAAGTCAAAGACGAATTCGGCAGAAGCTGCAGCGATCAACAGCGGAACTTCAACGTCGGTCTTCTGATCGGTGTAGGTGTCGCGACGGTAGCCTTGCTGAGGAACAACGTCGAGCTGGTAGGAGGGCCGAATTGCCTCGGTCAAGCGGAAATCACCGTAATAGTCCACCTGTAAATGCGACTCCACCTCGCCCTCTGTCGGACCATGGTTGTCGCCGCCAGGGCCTTCCAGCGAATGGCTCTCGAGTGGTCCGTTATAGATTCGTTTCAGAAAGCTCATGGTGTCGTCCCCAACGGGGCCCTCGCACTTCAATTCAAATTGGTTTTCACTGGATCGGCTCGTCCAATCAGGCAAGATTAGGTCGCCGCTGAGGAGAAGCAAAACGCTGCGCGAGAATCCCGCCCGCAACGCGGCAGATGCTGACCGTACAACCGTTACAGGTGGCCAGTCCGCTGCTGCCAGGCCTCGATAAAGGGCTCTGCGAAAGCCAGCAGGGGGTCGATGGTCTGCGACTGGATCTGGTGCGGGGGCTTCCAGTCAAACCACCGGTAACCGATATGCTCGGTCAGTTGCAGCGGCACGGGGTGGCGTAACCAGGCCAGGAAGACCAACAGCGTCTTGCGAGCCTGCTGGTCAGGCTGCTGACGCAGCGGCACAAGGTACTGATGTTGAAACTCAAAACCCGGCTGCTGCTCGATATCCGCTGCCGCCAGTCCGGTCTCTTCCGCCAGTTCACGCAGCGCACACTGGATCGTCGTTTCGCCTACATCCAGATGGCCCTTGGGTAGATCCCAGCGCTCGGGGTGCTGCATCAACAGGAAGGAGAGCGTCGGTTCGGAACGCATCAGCAGGAAGCCGCAGGACATCAACTGGCGCATTGTCAGGTCCCCTGCCCTTGTCGGCCCCTGGCGGTAGGTTATCGCGGCAGTCGGAAGCGGCCGATGAACAACTGGCTGGTATTGTCCTCGGAACGCGTGCTTGTCCACATCAGCTTGCGACCATCGGGCGAAAAGACTGGCAGTACATCGGCGGCGCCGCTGTCGGTCACCCGGACTGGTTCGCTGCCTCGAAACTCACCATCCTTGACCTCGTACTTCATCAGCCAGAGGTCATAGTTGGGCCGTGCCTTGGGATTGGAGTGATCCGCGCCTGCCCAGATGATATAGGGCCGAGTGGGATGCCAGTATGGACCCCAGTTAACACCGGTTGTGTCGGTCAGCGGCACCTCTTTCTTGCCCTCGATATCGATCACATAGATCTGCAGGAATTCCTTCTCCTTGCGGTCGCTGCGAAATACCACCCACTTGCCATCGGGTGAGATAAAGGGGCCGCCGTCGTAACCTTCGGCATTGGTCAGCTGGCGCACGCCGCTGCCATCCGCATTCATCACATAGAGGTCGGGATCGCCGTCGCGGGTGCTGCAGAAAGCAATCATCTTGCCGTCAGCCGAGTAAGCTCCCTCGGCATCGTAGCCCAGTTCGCTGGTCAGCCGCTGCAGTGCCTTGCCATTCAGGTCAGTCTCGAAGAGGTCCATATTGGGATCGAAGGGCCAGCTGTAGCGGCGCCGGCGACCGGTCTTGCGGTCCTCGGCCTGTTGATCCAGTTCCTTTTTCTCAGTCGCTGCCAGCTCGGGATCAAGGTGGCTGGAGGCGAACAGGATCCGTTTTCCGTCAGGCGAAAAGTAGCTGCAGGTCGTACGGCCGCGGCCGGTACTGATTCGCCGGGGCCGGCCGCCGGAAAGCGGCTGCGTGTAGATCTGGTAGAAGGGATAATCGCTGGTCACTGCCTGGTAGATAATGGTCTTGCCATCGGGGGAGAAGTAACCCTCACCTGCCTTAACAAAGCCAGATGTGACCTGGCGGACGTTGCGAAGGAACTGACCCTCGATCGAGACTTCCTTTTCCTCGGCAGGCAGGCTAGCCGGCAGGCAGCAGATCAGCAGGACGCTCAGCAGACTTTTCGTGCGGTGAATCATGGTCTCCTCGGGCCCCCTTCTGGGGCAGATTGCAATATGGATCGTGAACCAGCTTCTCTGTCCGTCATTTGTACTTACAATGACCGTCGGTCGACAAGCAGGTCCCGCCGCGGCCACCAGAACCGACGGATCAGGTTGCATGAAAATATACACCAGGACAGGAGACGGGGGTGAAACCGGGCTGTTCGCCGGCCCCCGGGTCTGGAAAGACGATCCTCGCATCGAAGCCTACGGCACGGTCGATGAACTGAACGCCGTACTGGGGTTTGCTCGCAGCGTGGGATTGGCAGAAGATCTCGATACCCTGCTGATGCGACTGCAGAACGAGTTGTTCGCCGCCGGTGCCGAACTGGCCACGCCCGACCCAGCCAGTCATGGGACCAGCATGTTGACCGACAGCCACGTGACCGCACTGGAAGAGGCGATCGATCATTACGAGCAGCAGTTGCCTGAGTTGAAACAGTTCATCGTGCCGGGCGGCAGCCAGGCAGCTGCCCTGATGCACCTGGCCCGCACGATCTGTCGCCGGGCCGAGCGGGCGCTGGTCACGCTGCAGCGCCAAAGCGAGCAGCTGATCTCTGCCAACCTGATGAATTACTTCAATCGACTCAGCGACCTGCTGTTCGTGCTGGGACGGGTCGCCAACCAGCTGGACGGTCACAGCGAGACTGCCTGGGTGCCGCCAGCGACGCCGACGGAGTGATTGCCGGGGAGTTTACTTTCCCAACGGGAATCGATAACCTCTAGCTGGATTGGCTGACTGCTGAGATCCTGCAATGATCACACTAGGCAGGCCAGTTTGACTGGATGACGCGTAGCGATGGGCGATTCCACTGGTCTTCACCAGCCGCCCATCCCACCAGGCGGTACGCCGTTTTCCGTGTCCCGTGGCACCGATGACGTGTTCTCATTACCGCTCTCTGATAGCAAGGACATTGACCATGCGATCGTGCAAGGTACTCGCTCTGCTGGCAGTCTCTGGCCTTTTCCTAGCTATCGGAAGTTCCCCCCTGCCGGCTCAAGAAGCCAAACCGGCCAATCAAAGTATCGATAGTACCAGCAGCGGGACGGTCGCAGAGTCAGTTGACCCGGGAGCTTACATCGACACGGGTGACAACGCCTGGATATTGATGAGTGCCGCGCTGGTACTGTTCATGACCGCTCCAGGCCTGGCCATGTTCTATGGCGGGCTGGTCCGCCGCAAGAACATCCTCAGCATCCTCGCACAGTGCATCTTCATGATGGGTGTGATGTCGATCGTCTGGGTGCTGTGGGGATATTCACTCGCTTTTGGAGGCGATGGCGGCAGCAGCGGCCTGGCCGCCTGGATTGGCAATTGCGATTTCGTATTCCTCCGGGATGTGCAGATGTACTGGTCCGCAGGAGCCAATGTCAGCCAGCAGGTGATCCCGGCTGAGGGCAGTATTCCACGACTCACGCACATGCTCTTCCAGGGTATGTTCTTCATCATCACGCCGGCCTTGATTTGCGGGGCGTTTGCTGAGCGAATGAAGTTCAGCACGATGGTAGTTTTCATGATCCTCTGGGGCACCCTGGTTTACTGCCCCTTGTGTCACATGTTCTGGGACAGCGGATTGACATCCAGCTGGGGCGCCCAGGACTTTGCCGGCGGCGCGGTTGTTCACATCAGCTGTGGCTGTGCGGCCCTCGTCTGTGCCTTCGTGATTGGCCGGCGGCTGGGATTTGGTACAGACCCGATGCCACCACACAACCTGACTTACACAGCGATTGGTACAGCCATGCTCTGGTTCGGCTGGTTTGGCTTTAACGCCGGCAGTGCACTGGCTGCCAATGGCCTGGCCTCCAGCGCCTTTGCTGCCACCCATCTATCCGCTGCGGCTGGCACGCTCACCTGGCCAGCGATTGAATGGATCAAACGGGG
The DNA here is from genome assembly GCA_963581185.1 of Planctomycetota bacterium. GTDB lineage: Bacteria > Planctomycetota > Planctomycetia > Pirellulales > Pirellulaceae > SAT2750. The sequence goes on from CAUZOB010000239.1 coordinate 5,320, forward strand.
CAAGCCAAGTGTGCTGGGCGCCTGCTCCGGTTGCATCGCCGGACTCGCCTGCATTACACCCGCGGCCGGATTCGTTTCGCCAATGTCGGGAATCCTGATTGGCATCCTGGCTGGCACAATTTGCTATTTCGCCAGTACCAGCCTGAAGGAACACTTCGGATACGACGATACACTGGATGTCTTTGGCATCCATGGAGTGGGCGGCATACTGGGGATGCTGCTGACTGGGGTTTTTGCCAGCCGGGCTGTCAACAACCTCTACAACGGTGACCCCGTGGGGCTGATCGAGGGAGGCGGCAGCGGCCTGCTGGGAATCCAGTTGCTGGCTGTTCTGCTGACGATCGTGTTAACAGTCGCAATGACGTATATTCTGCTCTGGATCCTGGGCCGAACGATGGGCTTGCGAGTCAGCCAGGATGAGGAAATGGAAGGGCTCGACTTGAGCCTGCATGGTGAAGAAGGTTACATCAATATTCCCTGATAAACGGACCCAGCGGTTCGTGGTTATTGCTGAGGAGCACAGGCATGAAGAAAGTTGAAGCGGTAATTCGTCACTTCAAGCTTGAAGACGTGAAAAACGCTCTGGCCGAACAGGGGATCCAGGGGATGACAGCGGTCGAGGTACGCGGTTTCGGACGCCAGAAAGGGCACTCGGAGACCTATCGCGGTACCGAGTACGCTGTCGATTTTGTTCCCAAGGTGAAGCTGGAGATTGCCTGCAGTGACGATGACTTGCAGCAGGTCATCGATACGATTCTGAAGACGGCCCAGACCGGCCAGATTGGTGACGGCAAGGTGTTTGTTTCGGACCTGGCCGATGCCATCCGTATTCGAACTGGTGAGATGGGCAACGACGCCCTCTAGTTCGAGGCCTGCGGTCGCTGGTGGAGCTCGAACGCAGCGAGGTGCTGGCAACACGCAGCGCGGTTGCCTGCTGCCACCAGGCCATCCGACAGACCGGCTTTCAGCTTCCCTGACACGATACGTGTTCGCGCATGTCACAAACCCCCAGCTTCCACCCTGCAGTCCTGGCGGCCCGTGAAAAGCTGGCCAGCGGACACCAGCGCATGCAGGCCCAGCACGAGCGTGGCTCGCCAGGCATCCAGGTCTGTGCCGGACTGACCGCACTGGTCGACGAGGTCCTTCTTGATCTCTACCGGGCCGCGCTCGATGAGCTGCCGACTGACAGCCAGCTCGCCTCCCAGGTCGTACTGGTCGCCCACGGTGGATACGGGCGGCGGCGGATGGCCCCCTTTTCCGACGTCGACCTGATGTTGCTGTGTGAGCCGCTGATCCGAGACCAGCTGGCTCCGCTGGCCCAGCTGTTGACCCAGTTTGTTTTTGATGCCGGGCTGCAACTCGGTCTCGCCACGCGGACGGCACGGGAGGCCTGGGAGCTGGCCGGGCGGGATGTCGAGGTCCTCACGTCGCTGGCCGAGTCACGTTTTCTGGTCGGTTCAGAAGCACTTTTCCAACGCTACCTGGAAGGCCTGCGGCGCCGTACGCTGCGCCGCAGCCGATCACTGGTAGCCTCCATCAGCCAGGCTCGCAAGGAAGAGCGGGCCGGCTGGGGCGACACCGTCTACCTGCTGCGCCCCAACGTGAAACGTTCCCGCGGGACCCTGCGGGACATTCAACTGATCCGCTGGGTCGGCTTCACTCTCTACGGTCAACCCTCGCCGGAACAACTGATGCGGCAGGGCCGGCTGTCGACCGAAGACTGCCGCCAGCTGCGCGAGGCGCTGGAATTCCTGCTCCGGCTCCGCAACGAGATGCACTTTCACGCCA
>CAUZOB010000240.1:0-7093 GCA_963581185.1 Planctomycetota bacterium
CCGTGCTGCAGTGGGAGTCGCTCAAACCGCTGCTGGCGACCAGCCTGCATGGCGCTGAGCTGGCTGTCGGGGACGACCTGGCAGTGCTGGTCAGCGGTGCGAATGAAAAATCGGACATTTACACGGTTCAGGGAACGATAACCTCAGCGATCCTGCGAGCCATTCGGCTGGAGGTCCTGCCGCACGACAGCCTGCCGACAAAAGGCCCTGGCCGTGCCGCGAACGGCAACTTTGTGCTCACCACGGTCAGGCTGGCTGCCAGGCCGGCGGAATCGGAAGAGGAATTCAAGCCCCTGCCGCTCAAGGGTGTGCTGGCTGATTTCTCTCAGCAAGAGTGGGCTGCCGCCCTGGCGATCAATGAAAATCCGGCCGATGGCTGGGCCGTCTCCCCTCAGTTTGGCAAGCGACATCTGCTGGTACTGGAGCTGGCCGAGCCGCTGGCAGCGGAAACAGGGCTCGAGCTGCAGATTCAACTTGAGCAGCAATACGAAACAGGTGAGGCGCACAATATCGGGCACTTCCGCTTGAGCACCACGTCTGGCACAGCGCCGCTAACTCTGGATGGGCTGCCGCCAGCTGTTGCAACTGGGCTCGGTACGCCCGCGGAGCAGCGGAATGAGGAACAGAAGCAGGCGATCACAAGTTACTTCCGCCAGCAGGATTCCAGGTACCTGGAGCTGAAGAAGGTTGTCGATGAACATGCTGCCAAGGCTCCCAAGCCGAGCGCTACCAAGGCACAGTCGGTGGCCGAAGGTGACCGCCGGCAAGCCCACGTCCATGTGCGAGGCGATTTTCTCAGCCCTGGCATCGAGGTCAACGCCGAGACCGTTTCCGTGTTGCCTGATTTGAAACCGCGCAGTGACGACCCAGAGCATCGTCCTGATCGCCTCGACCTGGCGAGCTGGCTGTTTCAAGCTGAAAATCCACTCACCGCCCGTGTCACCGCCAATCGCATCTGGTACCGGCACTTTGGGCGTGGCATTGTGGCCACCATTGATGACTTTGGTGATCAGGGCGAATTGCCATCGCACCCCGGCTTACTCGATTGGCTGGCGGTCGAATTGCAGGACAACGCATGGAGCATCAAGCAGCTGCATCGCTTGATTGTCAGCAGCGCAACTTATCGACAGCAGTCGGCCTACCGTACAGAGCTGATTGCCAGGGATCCCGACAACACCCTGCTGGCCCGCCAGAATCGACTGCGTGTGGAAGCCGAGGTGGTGCGGGATCTGGCGCTCGATGCCAGTGGCCTGCTGAGCCGCAGGCTGGGAGGGCCAAGTGTGCGGCCGCCACAGCCAACAGGTCACTCCTCGCTGACTTATGCCAACAGTGCCAAATGGGAAACCAGTGGCGGCGAAGATCGCTACCGGCGGGGCCTCTACACCTTCTTTCAGCGGACCTCGCCCTACCCGATGTTGATGACATTCGATGCGCCGGACTCGAACGTCTGCGCGGCACAGCGGCAGGTCAGCAATACACCCCTGCAGGCCCTCACGATCTGGAATGACCCGGTCTTTGTGGAATGCGCGCAGGCACTCGGTCGACGCCTGCTGGCGGAAGTGCCTGCCAGCGAGGAAGTAGCACAGACGTCAGCCCGACGGGCTCGACACGCGATGATGCTCTGCCTCTCACGGCCGGTGACACCAGGGGAACAGCAGATCGTGGTTGATTGCTACCAGCTGCAAAAACAATTCCTGCAGGAAAACCCCGAGGCAGTCGGCAAGATCTGTGGATCCCTGCCGATAGCCGAGGGAGTTGACCAGCTGGAACTGGCCAGCTGGGTGGCCGTCGGCCGAGTCCTGTTGAACCTGGATGAGTTTATTTATCGACAGTAGCGAACGGAGCTGGAATACAAGTTAGACGAGACAGCTCAAGAGATGGAAAAAGGTGACCGAATGAGACCAAACGAACAGGCATTCTTGCAGGCCAGGCGGCAGTTCTTTGCCTCGTCCGCCAGTGGACTCGGTGGTATCGCACTCGCTTCACTGCTGGCTGGCGACGGCCTGCTGGCTGACGAGCAGCCGGTCAGCAGCGACCCCTCGAATCCGCTCCGTCCGCAGGCACCGCATTTCGCTCCTCGTGCCAAGTCGTGCATCTTCATTTTTCTCGCCGGGGCACCGAGCCATGTCGATCTGTACGATCCAAAGCCGGTTTTGCAGGAACGGAACGGACAGCAGTTGCCGAAGTCACTGACTGAAAAGGTGCGTTTCGCCTTTATCAAGAAGGAATCCGCGATCCTGATGGGCAGTCCACGAAAGTTCGTCAAGCATGGCGACTGTGGTATGGAGTTGTCTGACCTGTTGCCAAACATCGGCAGCTGTGCGGACGACATTGCCCTCGTGCGTTCGATGCATACCGATGCCTTTAATCACCATCCAGCCCAGCTGATGATGACCACCGGTGTACCCCGGTTTGGTCGACCGAGTCTCGGATCGTGGCTCAACTATGGACTTGGTAACGACTCCCATAACCTGCCCGGCTACGTTGTTCTGACGGCGGGTCGGGGAAGTAGTGGTGGCGTTTCGAACTGGACAAGTGGGTTCCTGCCGTCGACCTACGAAGGGGTCGTCTTCAGATCCGAGGGGGAGCCGATTCTCAACCTTGCGAACCCTGCCGGTATAGATCGCAAGATGCAAGAGGCGGGATTGAGCACCATTAACAGGCTCAACAAGGGGCGACTTGATCTGCTCCAGGATCCAGAAATAGCTGCTCGCATGAGTGCCTATGAGCTGGCATTCCGAATGCAGATGGCCGCACCGGAGTTGATGGACCTGGCCGCCGAAAGCAGCCAGACACTGGACGACTATGGCGTGACTCGAGCAGAACCGGCCAAGACCGACTTCCGCGGTGGAGGGTCCAACGTGTACCGGCAGTTCTCCACGAATTGCCTGCTCGCCCGCCGCCTGGTGGAGCGTGGTGTTCGCTGTATTACCGTGATGCACGCCTCCTGGGACCATCACAGCAACCTGGATGCCGAGATATCCTATAACGCCGGCATGCTGGACCAGCCGGCGGCAGCGCTTGTGAAGGATCTCAAGCAACGTGGTTTGCTGGATGAAACGCTGGTCATCTGTGCCGGTGAGTTTGGCCGCACACCGCTGGGTGAAAACCGGGGCGGTAACAAACAGAACACCGGACGGGATCATCACCCTTATGCCTATAGCCTGTGGATGGCTGGTGGTGGTATCCAGGGTGGGCAGGTTTACGGAAAGACGGATGATATCGGCTGGGCGCCGGTCGAGGATGGAGTTCACGTAAATGATCTGCACGCCACTATCCTGCGATTGTTTGGTTTTGACCATCACCGCCTGACCGTTCCCTTCAAGGGACTGGATGTTCGCTTGACCGACCAGGGTGGCACCGTGATCGATCGACTGATCAGCTAGTCACCAGGCGGGCAGGTATCGCCGCGCAACTTCCCTTCGCCCACGCACCACGAGTCTTGGACAGAATTGCCATGTGGACCTTGCACGATCAACACGCCAGCTTGCAGCATGGCCCCTTGGAATTGACGCTGCCGCTGGATGATCCAGCACGTGGCCTGACCGCCGCCCAGCTCGATGACCGGCCGCTGGCCTGGCCCGACTGGCTGGTCCTCGACGACCAGCGCCAGGTCCCGCTCTCTCTGGTCGACCGTTTCCTCCGTAAGGATGAGCTGGTCGGCTGCTTCGCCGAGGGGCCAGACCGTCGAATCGTGCTGGAAGCAAGCTGGCGGCAGCTCCCCCTGTCTGCCGATGCGGTCGGCCTGGAACTGCTGGTGGCCGCTCAAAATGAAAGTCACGATGAAGCTCTGGCGATCCATGCTGTTAACAGGCTGGCGGTGGATCAGTGCTTGCTGCTGGATAACCTGTCGGGCGAGTTTCGGCCGGCGGAAGCGGGAGCGGGAGCATGCCAGGCTATACTCTGTCGCTGGAGCGATTCGCCCTGGAGTTACCTGGAGTTGTTGCATCCGCAGGACCAGGATGAGGCGGTCTTGGATGGTGACGAGTCGGAGCCGGGAGTGATCGGCTGGGCAAGCCGCCTCTGCCACGGTGCACTCGAGAAGGGTGTGATTCGCCGCTCACGCTTGCAATTCTGGTTCGTTCAGAGAGAGCAGGATGAACTGCTGGCTCAACAGCTGCGGCAGCAATTCAATTCCGCCTCACTGCCGCTCGGCCGCTAATCGCACCAAAACGCTTCAATCGCCAGTTGCAGCGATTCTGGGCGACGAATGGCCGGCAGATTGCAAAAAAAAACCCCGCCGCACACACAAGGTGTTACGGCGGGGCCGGAACAGAGAAGAGGCCTTCAAGGCATTGCACGTGTTGGACTACTGATTTCAAGCAGTGAAAAGTTCACCACCTGGGGCACAAATCACAGTCCTCTAGGTAAAGACTAACGTGCAAACCCTTCACATCTGATGATAGCAAGACTTCATTGAGTGTCCAGAGTTTATGACTGAAAAGTTGTCTGCCAGGGCCCTGCCGGGACTCAAACAAAGTCATGCCAGGGGTAACTTTTCGTCGGCAACCCGTCCATTTATACTGTTGTCGTCGCAGTCAGCCAGCTGGTTTCTGCTTGCCAGGTCGCAGCCGTGCTTTGCCACGCTCATGGCCGACAAGAGCGACAGCTGGGTATTTCCAGGTTTTCAATATTGGATTGAGACAGTTCATGAGCGAATCGAATGACTGTATCCAGGTTGCCATTGATGCGGCCCGCCAGGCTGGTCAGATCCTGCTGGATTGGCAAGGCAAGATCTCAGCCCGCGAGAAGGCGCCTCGTGACCTGGTGACCGAGGCGGATGTTGCTGCCCAGCAGGCTATTGAGGACATTCTGCTCTCACATTTCCCACAGCATGCGTTCCTGGGCGAAGAGGCTCGCGGTGACGATTCGCCTGGCTGGACGGAAGATGACAAGCAGAATTGGATTGCTGAACAGCCGTATTGCTGGATCGTGGACCCGCTCGACGGTACCACCAACTATGTTCACCAGTTACCTCCGTTTGCAGTTTCACTGGCCCTCTGGCAGAACGGCGAACCGCAACTGGGAGTCGTGCTGGATCCGGTCAGCAACGAGCTCTACAGTGCCATTGCGGGCGAAGGAGCGACACTTAACGGTGAACCGATCCGGGTCAGCCAGACAGTCTGCCTGGAGGAGTCGCTGCTGGCTGCCAGCTTTCCGGCCAATGTCCAGCGTGGTTCGGTCGAGGTGGCCCGCTTCGTCGAAGCCCTCCATCACGGCCGGGCTGTGCGACGCCTGGGATCGGCAGCACTGAACCTCTCCTACCTGGCCGCCGGGCGGTTGGACGGATATTGGGCGACCAGCGTGAAACCCTGGGATGTCGCTGCCGGTGTGTTGTTTGTCCGGGAGGCGGGCGGCCTGGTAACTGACATCGACGGCGGGCCGTTCTGCATCGACCGTCCTCTCTTCCTGGCGGCTGCCAGTCCCCAACTTCACCAGGCATTGCTGGAAATGTTCGCCAACGACAGGTGATAACGGTCGTAGAGATTCTAGGCCTTGCCAAAGGGGCTCGGATTAGCTGATTTTCGTGATCTGGGCAAAGCAATCTCTTTGAACCCAATCCGTTGATGCCTAGAATAGTAGTACCTTTCTGCAGCTCTGCATTGGCTCTGTTGTCCAAACCACGGACGACACGAGCCGTACTAGTGAAATGTGATGAAAACACGGCCGGAAAAACTCACAGGCCTGCTGGCCACCGTTCTGCTGATTGCCGGATTACTCGAGCTCGGCATTCTGCCAGCCTGCGCCCAGCCGCCTGAACAGCCGACGCCACCCCGTGGCGTCCTGGCAGCGGATGAAGAGGAAGCGGAGGGGGGTGTGCGGGCGGCCCGCACCGAGTTGATTTACCTGCGTGATGCCGAGGGCAATCTGGTCCCGGTTGCCAATCTCTCGCTGGAGGAATGGGATCAGATTTACAAAGCCCAGAAGAACCTGCTGGGTCGTAAAGTGCCACCACCGGTAGCCATTGAACAGGTCGTCTATGACGGCGTTGCGATGCCGGGCCATGTGCAAATGGAGGTCCAGCTGCAGCTGCGTGTTGTCCAGCAGCCATTACAACGAGACTGGATATCGCTACCACTGGGCTTCCACCAGGCGGTACTGCAGAAGGCGCCGCAGCATACTGGCAGCGGAGACTTTTTTGTCACGCTGAACAAGGAAAAGGACGGCCATGTCTGCTGGCTCAAGGCCGATCCGGACACACGGCATACCCTGATTTTGAACCTGATTGTGCCAACACAGCAGGCGGGTAGCCAGTCGATCATCACGCTCAATTGCCCGCAGGCTCGATCGCAGGTCAAGCGACTGGCTGTGCCGCTGGCCGACGCGGTGCCATTCAGTGACCAGTTGCGAGTCACTGCTCAGGCAGACGGCAGCATGGGGACCATCTTCAGTTTTGATTTTGCCGGCGGCCAGCTGGAGCTCGCCTGGGGCAAGACCGACATGGCAGCTCGCAAGCCTGTGACTCGGCTACAGGCCAGCAGTACCACGCGGTTCACGATCAAGGGTCCTGAGCAGATCAGCATGCAGTCGGAGATCACCGTCAAAAGTGCTGTCGGTGATGTCAGCTCGTTCGTGATATCCCTACCCCCTGGCATGCAGGTCCTGGATCTGCCACAGGGTGACATCCGCCTGAATGTCCTGCCACCTCCCGAGGGTGCCGACGCTGATTCACAGCGAGTGCAGATTACATCGAGTCAGCCGGCCAGCCAATTGCAGCTGACTATTGAGGCGGTCTATCGTCCGACGGTCACCGATACAGCCGAGTCCGAGGACCCAGAGCCATTGGACGACCTGCCAAAGGCGACACTCCTGCGGGGTGTGGAGATTGTTGATGCAGTTCGCCAGTCGGGTTTCATCGACTTTATCGTTGATGGCAACTGGTCGCTCTCCTGGCTCCAGGATGGGGACCTGCGGCGGATTGATGAGATTCCCGATTCGCTCCTGCAGCAGCAAGGAGTGGCACGGTTTGAGTTTTTCAGCCCGGCTTACCTGCTGGAGACCGGCATTCAACCTGAAAAGACACGGCTGAGGATTGAGCCGCTTTACCTGTTGCAGGTCCAAAAGGACGAACTACAGCTTGATGCCACATTGG
>CAUZOB010000241.1:0-7053 GCA_963581185.1 Planctomycetota bacterium
CAAAACGCGCACCGGCTTCGATTAAACGTCGAGCCAGTAATGTTGATTGCCCATGCCGATCACGGCCGTAGGAATCGCGCAGACCGTCCGGTTCCTGGTCGAGGTCGAAAGCGTTCTGAAGCGACGGTTTTTGCAAGATACCCATAACCTGTTGCTGTAAAGCCTGGAATTCCAAGGACTCCGGGACGTGCTCGGTGAGACTCGGACTCTGCAGTTGGCCGAGTAAATTGAACCGTTGCTCCAGCTCAGCTGCTGTCGAATCAGCCCTTCGACCCAAATCTGGAGGAACGACTTCGCCAGATGGAGTGACATAAATCGGGAATGGATTCCAGCGAGTTCCCAGTCGCCCTGCATTTTGACCAGGCAACATGCGAGCATCGATTCGCATCGGTTCCGGTATCTGAATAGAACTCGGTAAAACGTTAGCGGCTTGATCTGCTCGATAAAACCCGCTGGCCATATGCGGATGGTCAGTCTCTGCTATCTTCAGTCCGCCGGCGCGAATGTTGTGCCGATACCCGGTCAGCATTCGGTAGACGGCCTGATCGTGTGGCACATCCTCATGGCTGACAGAGCGGATTTGAGCCAGGTGGTGCATCTGCTGCGCAACGCGAGGTAGATATTCGCCAATCGTAATACCCGGCACGGATGTCTGGATCGGTTTGCAGGGCCCTCGGATTTCAGCAGGTGCCGCGGGCTTCAAATCAAACATGTCGATGTGACTTGGACCGCCATCCATGAAGAGCAACAAAACAGACGTGGCTCGTGCCTTGCGGCCGGAAGCTTGCTTGGCCTGGAGTGATTGAGATAAACCAAATGATGTCAATCCAAAGCAACCCAGGGACAGCAGGCTGCGGCGATCGAGCCTCTCTGCTTCCTTAGGGAATTGTCTGTTGGACATCAGGGAAACTCCTTGCTGGGTGTGAACCGTATGATCATCGGCACTCCAGGCACATTTCGCTTGAGTATAGCAAATTCGAGCTGCCTTGAATGAAGGTCAGATTCAACAGTTTTATTTCTGCCAGCTCTGGTCATCCTGTCGTGGACAGTGAAATCCCATCGGCGCCGAATCGACGGAGTCGCGGCAGGCCAATGCAGACAACAGCCGCAACGGATATGGCCCGTAACAGGCCGCTGGGAATAGACAAGGAAAAGTAACAGGGCGCGGCTCTTCGGGGAGGGTTTCTGCGGCGAACAGAACCTTATTGAGAATTGGCAGAGCCAGTGCTGTTGTGTGGTCAGAAATGACCTAGAACGCCTTGGACCAGCTAGCCGAGAGTGACCAGTCCATTTCCAGTTGGACTCCCTCCAGGTGCTGGTAAACAGGGTGAGCGATCTCAAAATTCAGTCTGCTGCCGTCCTTGAGACTGCGGATCAGGCCATAGCCAAGATTAATCCACTCACCGCCACGGTAATCCGCCCGGGCTGTGGGAGCCATTGCTGGATTGAGATCCGCATCCACTCCCCGGAAATTGCTTTTCCACATCGCCTGGACACGAAAGGTAGCTGCCGTAGTCCGTTCCTCGTCAAGCAGGCGGCTGATCCATGCATCGGCGCGGTACTCATCGCTCACGGAGTAGCCTTGGTCATTGGCGCCCAGCACGATGTCAGACTGAAACTGGATGCCACGCATGCCAACAGGCGAATAGGACTTCCAGGTTATTCCGGGCCGGGCCGTCCAGGAGCCTTTGCCGAGTCGCATTGGGTAGGGAAACTCCGCCTGCATTCCCATTGCGTTGGCCGTCGTGTTGTCGATATCCCCGGTGGGAGCACTGAAGCCAAAGTTGACGATCATTTCAGAATTAGCGTCCTCTCGCATTTTCCAGAGACCACCGAACGGGAGGTCGGAAAAGCCGGCGTTGGTCTTTCGGAAAGTGCTTGTTCCCCCGCCCATTGAGAACAAGGCATGGTCCATCGTGTTGACGACCCACGTTGGCATCACGTAGAGCGTGACTTGATCACTTGGAGCCCACATGAAATGTGTCATGTGCATCTCCATTGTCATCGCTTCCGGTACGACCATGAACGTGTTGCCATCGAACGTGCGGGCCGCCGCGGTACTGATCGAAGCATCTCCTGCTCTACTACCACCCATGTACATGTTCATGTACTTGTACTCGACCATCATCTCACCCTTGCCGTGAGCATGGTCTGCCATCAGTCCTGCGGGAGCATGGGTGTCGGTGCGGCCTGACTTCAAATCGTGCTGATGGCCGGCTGGTTCCTGGGGGGTATCCTGCAACATCACGTTGCTGAGTTCCCTGCCAATGTTCGATAACTGGATGTAGGATCCGTTGAAGAACTCCTCGCAGACACTCTGTCCCTGCACCAAGGACGTGGAGAATAGAAACAGCGAACCAATGATTGAATAGAGGAAAAGTCTTCGGTCAATCATGTCACCACTTCCATAAAGATATTGTTCAGTCCTGAACCGATATATCAATGTGGATCGTCAACGCACTATGACGGTCTTTATCTACGCAACAACGAGATTCAAAAAGTAGAGTGTTGTGCAGGGATATTCCTTATAGTTTGACCAGCTTATCGTCCAGGAGAATGGATGATCCCTAATTCGGGGTACCAGTTGCGGCACTCTCATGTGAGGCCATGTCAACAGCGGGTACGCAGCGCAAGGACTTGAGCCTGGGGCCTCTGTCCCGAAAAAAAGACGGCTGTCAGGGCAGCGCTGTTATCTTCACTGGCATCCGCGTCGCGCTCGTGGCCGAATAGAACTGATACCCGGTCGACGCACTACTCTACGTGAATCTCGTCGGAGCCTTCGACGATCCTGACGCGTTGATCCATGGCCATGTCGTGAAAGGTCTGCGTGATGTCGGTCGCGGGCCAATAGATTTCGACTCGGCTGATGGAATCCGCTTTGCCGAGTCCAATCTCGGCTCGAAGTGGGTTGGCTCCAAAGCTGCCCCCGGAACCGATCCAGCGATAGATCGATCGTTCGACGCCACCCTCGTTTACGACGATGCGGATACGCGTGCCAATAGCGGATCGATTCGATGTTGTGCCAACGAGCCGAAGTGTGAGCCAGCGATTATTGAAGCCTGGGTTCACGAACAGCGCGTTCGCCGCTTTGTCTCCAGGATAGGCGCCTCCCAGTTCTGTAAAGATATCCTGATCCCCATCGTTGTCGATGTCAGCGAAGGATATCCCATGGCCCTTCTGTAAATGGCCGAAGCCGCCCGCATTCGTCACGTCCGAAAATCCCTCACCGCCACGGTTTCGAAACATGATATTGGGAACCAGTACGTGATAGCCGGTTGCCCCTGTTCCCAGGTAGAAATCCAGAAAACCGTCATTATCAAGATCCCCGAAGTTGGCACCCATTGTAAAGCTGACTCGGGACAGACCGTACTCTGCGGCGGTGTCAACAAAGCCGCCCTTCCCGTCTGCTTGGTAAAGACGCAGCAACTCCGCCTCATGCGGCAAGCCCTTCATGTCATTAACGATGTCGTTCAGATCTCCGTCGTAACTTGACACCAGAATGTCGAGTGCGCCGTCATTGTTGAAATCCCAGAACCAGGCGGTGAACCCTAGGGATGGCTCGGTGACGCCAAGTTGACTGGCGACGTCGGTGAATGTGCCATCTCCATTGTTGTGGTACAGCCGATTTGGGCTGCCCGTTTCCGCCATAAAGGCATTGGACGTTGCTCCGGAACTACCATCAGGTGGAGCCGGATTACCGAAATTCGAGACGTACAGATCGGGATACCGATCTCCGTCATAATCGCCCCATATCACCGCCTTACTCGTTAGCAGGTTTTCTACGCCTGCCTCTTTCGCCACATCTGTGAATGTCTTGTCGCCGTTGTTCCTGAACAACTGGCTGGGATACACTTCATTTCCGATATACAAATCCAGATGTCCATCCAAGTCGTAGTCGGCCCAGGCCGCCGTCTGTGTGGGAAAGTGAGCATCGCCCAGATTGGATTCGAAGGTTACGTCACGAAAACGTCCGGATCCATCGTTCTCTAACAAGGAGTTGGGAATAGAAGTTGCCTGTTGAGACTGCCAGGCGCCACGCAGAACTAAAATATCCACGTCGCCGTCATTATCGTAGTCAGCTTGAAGAATGTTCAGGCCGCCATACAGTCCGTCGAAGCCAGATTCACTCGACTGTTTGTCGAAACTCCCGTCACCCTTGTTGCGAAAGTACTGCAGGGGCGAGGTTGCGTCCCAGGACGAGACCACAATATCGAGAAACCCGTCGCCGTCGAAGTCATCAGCTATGGCTCCACCGCTGAGCGACAGGTGGTTCACGCCTCTGTCCGCGGACAGGTTGGTAAATCGAGGGAAGTCCACACTGACTTCAGTTGTGACTTCGATGAGGTGGGACTGCGGGACGGACTGAGGATAGCCGCCCAATGTCATCTGAGCGATGTTCAGAATCCACTTGGCTTTGACATTGCCAGGCTGTTGCTCGAGTAACTCTTCAAGGTATGCCACGGCTTGTTCCGAACCGCGCGGAAACTGGTGAATTCCCGCTTGCTGAATCGGAAAGATGCAACTGTCGGACGTTTGGCAATTAATGCAGTTTTCCACTTCCCCGAGGCGCAAATAGGTGACCGCCAACGTGAATAATGCACTTGATTGAATCTCGATAGGAATGTCCTGGAGCATCATCATGTCATAGGCGTCTTTCAGATGAAGCAACGCGCTCTGCGGATCTCCTAGTTTCAGATATTCCTCTCCGACGAGTTGGTTCAGGCCCATCCGGGACACCTGAGATGTTGCGTTGCTTGGCAGCTTCGCCAGCATTGCAAGCCCCTCTTTGAGCTTTACATCCCCAAAGAAATCGGTCTTTTTGGACTGAAGTTTAACGTTCTCAAGTGAAGCCACCATTCGTTCGTGGCCGGTGGCCGGTGGAGGAAGTTCTTCGACCAGATCGGCGCCATAGAATACGTAGGCGACCACAATCAGCGGCACAGCCAAACACAGGCCGCCCACGATAGCGGCTTTTCTTCGAGTTTGTTTGCGGGATTTGTGCCGGGCTCGCTTTCTCCGCTGGGACGTCGAAGAGGATCGTTGCTTGGTCGCTGGTATCAATATAGCCTCTTAACATCAAGTGCCCGCAAAGCCGTATAGCAGTGTGCTACCGGGAGGATCAAAAACGCAACCGAGGAAGGCGTGCAATACCGACACATCCTGTCGTGCTTGGTTTTCTCAGACTCGCTTTAGTACGGCAGGTCGCGCTACGTGTCTTAACCCGATATTTCAAGGGAAGTTTTGCTCACGGGTCCAAAAAAGCAACAATATTTCGGGACGCACCCCCGCTGTCGGAGCATGTTCGCCGCTGCGACTGTGTCGCAGCCTACCTTCGGCAGGCGGCACCAACCGGGTGGTGCAGAAACCCGATCGATGAATGGGTACTCAGAGCGATGCCGGCTGTCGATAAAGGTCTCGCTTCAGTTATCCGATAGGAATCGGTACGATGCAGACTCAGGCAAGACACCGGTTGTCTGCTGTCAGCGACCGCCGACCGGGCAGGCAGAATGTTAGCAGCCGCTGTTGTCGTTTTGGGCGTGACAACTTCTAGCCCAGCCTAGATAATCGCGGCTTGCGAGCACGCGTCGAGATCCGCTAAGAGGAGACAATGAATGACACTGTCCCGAAGAAAGTTCCTTCGAACTCAGGGGGCGATTCTCACCTTGCCTTTCTTGCCCTCATGGGCCGGCGCGGCTGCAAAGGAGGAGGATCAGACCAAGCCGAGCACAAAGCTCTTGATTATGTACATTCCCAACGGCATTGTTCGCCGTTGTTTCTTCCCTGGTGAGGAAGATGCAGCACTGCCGGGCTTTGTAGGCGGTTTTGACGCCGACAAGACAAAGAACGAACTGCGTGTCCAGAATAAGCCCGGCATCTACCCGCTTGAACTCACATCGAGCATGCAACCGTTAACGGACCATGCCAACGATATCACTTTGATAACGGGGTTGGATCGAAGTTACAAAAATGGTCAAGACGTGCATGCCCAGGGTGCCTCGTGTTATCTGACCAGCCTCTCACCAACGGCAGCCCAGGATCAGGGGATCCGGCATCCGAATGGCAGGAGTCTCGACCAGGTGATCGGCGATGCGGTAGGTCATTCCAGCATATTCAACACCCTGGAGGTGAGCTGCAACGGCTTCACGGCTCCAAAGGAGCCAATCGAATTCGACAATATCTCCTGGTATGGCCCAGGTAAGATTGCTCCCTCGATCCGTGAACCCCAAAAACTCTACGACCGACTCTTCCTGCGCGACAGCTTTCGAGAGCATCTCGCCAATGTCACCGACCTGGTGCTCGCGGACACCAAATCCTTGGCCCGGAAACTGGCGCCTGATGACCGTCGCACGCTGGACGAATTCATGGAGATGATTCGGAATATCGAAATTCGCATGGAGAAAATGGAAAACCTGCTCGCCGATGTTGACCTCGATGTTCCGCAGAACGAGGTCCTGCCGAGGGGCGAATACATTCGGTTGCAAGCCGACCTGGTGCTGTTGGCATTTCGGATGGGAATTACGAATGTCTCCACCTTCATGCTGGGACCAGAACGGTGGGACGCGACGTTGATGTATGAAGGTGTCTTCGACAAGCCTGTCCAACACCACAACATGACCCACAATCAAAAAGGCGAGGGCTACAAGGAGGTGCAAAAGATCGACATCTTTCATCTGCAACAGTACGCCTACGTACTGAAACGGATGAAGGAAATCAAGGAAGTCGATGGCAGCTCGATGCTCGACAACTCGGTGGTCACCTACGGCGCCGGTCTCGGTGACGGTTCCACGCACCAGTATTACGATCTGCCGATGGTCGTGGCTGGCAAAGCACAGGGACAGGTGAAGCAGGGACGCTTTATCAAGATGAAGAGCGGAACGCTGAATTCAAACCTGTGGCTGACCATGGCCCAGCTGATGGGCCTGGAGATCGACTCGTTCGCGGATAGCACGGGTGTCATCTCCGACATGTGGACCTAGACCCGCAGGACCGCGTCAATGGTCGACAGGCTGCTCGACCCGCCTTACTAAATCACCCCCCCCCTCCCGCCGGGCT
>CAUZOB010000242.1:0-7032 GCA_963581185.1 Planctomycetota bacterium
TGGATTTCTGCGGCTATTCTCTCTTCCAGTTCAGCCAGTTCCGAACCGGCAGCCGGGTTGGCCTTGAGTTCCTGTAATTCAGCAGTATGCCGATCGCGAACCGTCGTCTCGATTTCGGCGTTGCGAGGAAAGTAACCGGCCGCCCAGACAAGTACTGTGACGGCCATAATCAATGTCCCTGCTCCCTTGATGAAACCCCATCCCTGGGACGTCATGCGGCGACCAACCACAGCCAGGTTGGGCCATTTAAAGCCGGGTAACTCCATCACAAACGGAGGGGTCGGGCCCTTGAGAATTGTCTTCTTGAGCAGGAAGGCAATCATGACTGCCACCACGACGCCAATCATGTACATCGACAGCATGACCAGGCCCTGCAGACCGAGCCAGCCTCCCAGTATCGCCTGGTCAGGAATACAGGCCGCTATCAGCAGGACATAGACAGGCAGTCGGGCACTACAGCTCATCAGCGGAGCTACCAACATGGTTGTCAGCCGATCTCGTGGATTCTTGATGGAGCGAGTTGCCATGATGCCCGGTATGGCGCATGCGAAGGAGGACAGCAGCGGCACAAACGACCGGCCGCTCAAGCCCACACTGGCCATCAGGCGATCCATCAGCCAGGCAGCTCGAGCCATGTAGCCACAACCCTCCAGCCAGGCGATGAAAAAGAAGAGGATCACAATCTGAGGCAGGAAAATCACGACCGATCCAATTCCGGCGATCAGGCCATCCGCCAGCAAGGATCGCAAAGCTCCTGCTGGTATCCAGCTCTCCACAGTGGCACTCAGCCAGCCAAAACCGGCATCAATGAAGTCCATTAACGGCAAGGCCCAGCGAAACACCGCCTGGAACATCACGGTCATCACAACAATAAAAATCAGACTGCCGCTGATTGGATGCGTGAGGACGCCATCCACCCTGCCCTGCCTGGATGGTCCTTTCTTGCTCGGTGCCTGGACAATCGTCTCCACAAGTTGACCAATCCACTCGTACCTGCAAATCGGTTCCAGGCCATGAAGCTGGTGCTGCTGGGCAATCAGCTGCCGTGCCGACTCGAAGGCCTCAAGGCAACTCTGATCCCTGCCAGGCGGCAGCAAGGAGTCCATCCGTCCCGTTGTCTCCAGTAGAATCCGTCGCAGCCAGAATGGAGTTCGCAGCGCCGCCGTCACATTCTCGTCGGCTGCCAGCCTGCCGAGCTGTTCTTCCACGATCTCCGGAAACGTCACAAGCGGCGAAGCCGGAGGATAATCCTTGATCAGTTGTTGCTTGAGGTCTTCAATCCCAATCTGCTTGTTCGCCTGGACCTTCACCACCGGAACAGCGAGTGACCTGGCGAGCGCTTCCACGTCAATCTCAAGTCCCTGCTTGCTGGCGATGTCGGTCATGTTGAGAGCCACAACGACAGGCAATTCCAGCTCCAGGGCCTGCGTCACCAGCATCAGGTTGCGAGCGAGATTACTGGCGTCCACGACGCAGACGATGATCTCCGGCAGGTCGTTTTGAGCGAGTTCTCCGGCAATGGCAGAGACGGCAATCTCTTCATCCGGTGAATCCGGCCCGAGGCTATAGGTGCCGGGCAAATCGGTCACGCTGACCCGAGTCTGATCACATTGAAAGTGGCCCGTCTTTTTCTCCACAGTAACACCCGGATAATTGCCGACCGCCTGGTGAGAGCCAACCAGGGCGTTAAACAATGACGACTTGCCGGTATTCGGATTGCCCAGCAGGACAACGGAGATGTGCTTCATGACTCGTGTCGGTCCAGCAGGACGTGGTTCAGGGTTCGTGTAGAATTATTCGTTGACATTCGCTGCGTCGCAGGCTGATCCGAAAACCCAGCAATTCGAATTCCAGTGGACCGCCAAAGGGGGCGGAACCCAGGCAACGGATCTCGACACCCGGCACCAGTCCCATTTCCATCAATCGCAGCGAAAGCGCATCGCCCCCCGTGACTTGCTTGATACAGCCCGCTTGACCTTTGCCAAGTTGTGTCAGCATCTTGTCTTGTTCCAGCCAGGACAATCCCGAGGTTGTTACGACAATTGTCACCGTTCAATCGCAGACCGTCCAGATAACCCCTCGTAAAGGGCAAGCGTACCGGGCGCAGCTATACTGGCCACATGATAGCACCAACCCATGAACCCCTGATTACGAACCATGCACCACCCTGCCCTGACCATTATTGCACTACTTGCCTGGCTGTCGGTTCTCGGCTGCCAGCCGGCCGATGAGCCCCAACAGCCGCAGTCGTCAGCAGTTGTCGAGGATCACGAGACGGTCGATGTCATCGTGGTCGGCGCGGGCATCTCGGGACTCTGCACGGCACTGGAACTGGGGCGTGGCGGCGCCCGCGTGACGGTTGTCGACATGTCGTCCGTCTTCGGCGGGCATGCCGTCATGTCGCAGGGTGGGATCTCGATCATCGGGTCACCACTGCAGAAGAGCCTCGGCTGGGAGGACTCGCCCCAGTTGGCATTCGACGACTTCGTCCACTGGGGTGAGGGAGCCAATCAACCCTGGGTGCGTTACTACGTCGACCACTCTCTCAGCGACATTCATGACTGGCTGCTGGAGCTGGGGATCGAGTTCGAGGGTGTTGAAACAGCTCCCGGCAATTCGGTAGATCGCTTCCATCAACCGGCCGGCCGCGGCATCGGACTGGTCACGCCGATCTACCATGCCTGCCTCAAGCTCCCCAACGTCCGCTTTGCCTGGAACCGCCAGGTCACCCAGCTGCTGGTGGAAAATGAACGTGTTGTGGGGATTGAAGCACGACAGCTGCGAACTGGTAGGTCTGAGCAGTTGCGGGCCAGCCAGGTTGTGCTGGCTACCGGAGGCTTCCAGAGCAACCTCGATATGGTGCGTGAATTCTGGCCCGCCCAGTTTCGTTTTCCGGAGAAAATCCTGGCCGGCTCGGGACGCAACTCCGTTGGCCACGGTCATCGCCTGGCCCAACAGGCTGGTGGCGAGCTGGTCCACATGGACTACCAGTGGAATTACTTCACTGGCATCCCAGATCCGCGCAAACCGGAGAGCAATCGAGGACTGAGCGCGGCCAACATGTGGGGGATCATCGTGAACCCGCAGGCGCAACGGTTCGCGAACCTGCACAACTGGGCCAAGGAAGTCATGCCCCGGATGCTGGTTCAAGAGCGAGCCACGCTGTGGTTCATTTTTGACGAGGCGGTCAAGGAAAAGTTCGTCGTCTCCGGCAGTGAATGGTCTGACTTTGACAAAGTTGATCGGGTGATCCTGCAGAACAAGACGCTGGTCCAGCGAGCCGACCAGCTGGAGGAACTGGCCCGCCTGACCGGCCTGCCAGCAGAAAACCTGGTGGCCACGGTGGATCGCTACAACCGGCTGGTCGAATCGGGCCTGGATGAAGATTTTGGGCGATTCGGTCCCGAGGCAAGTGACTATAACAACGAAGCCTCACCAACTCTGCAAACTCCCCCCTACTATGCCATGCAGGCTTATCCGCTGACTCGCAAGAGCATGGGCGGAGTCGCTATCGACCTGAGCTGCCGTGTATTGGATAAGAAACAGCAGCCTATCCCTGGCCTGTATGCGGTGGGGGAATTAACGGGCCTGGCAGGCATCAATGGCAAGGCTGCCCTGGAAGGAACATTCCTTGGCCCCTGTGTACTCACCGGCCGGGTAGCGGGACGGAGCATCCTGGCGGACCTGCCGGACAGAAAACCAGCCGCGACCAGCATCACCTCGGCCGCGACGGATCGGCCAGCTGGTTTGGCGAACAGTGACAGTTGCCTGGAGTGTCATGATGTCGAGTCACTGATCAGCCAGCCGCGCCCCGGCTACTGGCACTTTGAGCATGCCCATCGCGAGGCCCTTGTGCGACAACTCGATTGTCTCGACTGCCATGCGGAATTGGCTCCCTATCGTGAAGATGATCATCGCCTCAACCCGCTCCTGCTGACGACATCCTGTGTCTCCTGCCACGTGGCGCAGGAAGTAAAGCCCAGCCAATGACCTCGAGGGATGCCTCCAAGCCGTCAGCCCAAGCTGCGGGCCATCAATCACATACCTCGCGCAGCAGCAGAAGGTAGCAGATGCACCAGGCCAGGTAGAATCCGGCCAGCAGGACAAGCTGCATGACGAAAGAGAGTGGCAGTGAACCGTAGACACTCACCAGCACGAGCAGGGCAAAAGCCACCAGCAGTGCCAATGAGGACCGGCCAAGTCGTTGCGAAAAATAGCCCTGCACTGCATCTGCCGCCGACTCCAGCACGGTCAAGAAGACAATATGACTGACAACCATCAGGCCCATCGCCAGCATCCGCAGCGCTCGGCAGACATCCGGCAGATTGCCAGCGCCAATCAATCCGACAATGAAGACCATAGCTATTGCCAGGCAAAACAGCAGCAGGCTGATGATGCCGTTGCGGCGCATGGGCTGAGAGATGCTGGCACCGCACATGTATACCGTTCCAGCAATGCTGAGCCCCAGGCTCGGCAGAATCCCTAGCATCGCCAACTCCATCATCGTAATGCCCCCAGCAACCGCTGCGCCGACTTCAGTCAGCCTGGCCGCAAGAGCATCTGCACGGAGAAGGCCGGTGAGACGGATAAAGACCTCGCCACCCGTCGCCAGGCCAGCCAAAACGATAGCCATATTGATTCCGACCGACCAGCTGACAGCCCGGCGAGCCGCACGAAGTTCGTTCATCATCACGTCTCATTCCTTCCGCAATGGTTAGCCAATCAGCCCCTCGATGAATGTGTAGGCAGTTGTCAGGGCCAGGTAGTTGACGAACAGGGCTACAAAAAAGAGCAGCAACACGCTGAGAAATCCCAAATCAAACCAATCCATCAGCAACTTGAAGGCTAGTACGAAATAGACGGTAATCCCTATCAGCGCCAGAATCACCGATTCCGTGCCGAACGCAACACCAAAAACAGCTGAACCAACGAGCTGCATGATGACGTTGTAGACAGCGCAGGTCCGAAAATCCTCACTTAAATCGGACAACTTAGCCTTGTCATCCATGATCCAGAGGGCAAGAGCGAGCCCCAATGAACCAACCACAATCGACAAAACGACCGAGAGAATATACGCAATAACCATAGAGTGCCCCTGTTTGTTGAACTGACGTGCACCTTTTTCTTCGCTCTCCTATTCGCTTGCCAGATCAAAATATTGCGGGGAAAAGCGACGAATCCGTCAGCCCAAGCTGCAACTAGTACCCGACTCCCATCGGGAGTCGGCAGTGC
This sequence comes from Planctomycetota bacterium, assembly GCA_963581185.1. Lineage (GTDB taxonomy): Bacteria > Planctomycetota > Planctomycetia > Pirellulales > Pirellulaceae > SAT2750. Next base: position 5,233 of record CAUZOB010000242.1, read on the forward strand.
ACGTCGCTGCCCAGAGAATCCGCGGCTACTCGTCCCTCAGCCCAAGCTGCTGCCGCTGGACACAGAGGCAGGCGATATCGCCAAAAGCGCAGAACACGCAACACTCGCCTTCCCCAGGGATCATCTCGGCTCCACAACTGGAACACGCATGGCGAACCCGTCAGGTACCCTCGGGAATCTCCCGCGAACGCTGGCAACCGCAGGCGGGACAGGTCAGCAAGGATGTGGTCTGAAGTTGATTCATGGCAGCTCTCATCCAATTGCCGCGAAACAGTGGCCGACATTGGTTTTTCTATCCACACAAGCTTATCATTACAGTCAGCCAAACCCCATGCCTTGTTAGGATTCCACCATGCGCATCCGTCATCAGCTCTTAACAATCGTCTTGCTCTTGACCACATCCGGCAGCCTGGCGACGGCCGAAGACTGGCCCATGTGGCGACACGACGCGGGTCGCAGCGCCGCCAGTGCTGAGCAGCTGCCGGCGCAGCTTTCCCTGCAGTGGTCGCGGCAGCTGGTGGCACCCAGTATGGCCTGGCCCGAGGATCCACGAATCCACTTCGATGCCGCTCCGGAACCAATCTCAGCAGGCGGCCTGATCTTCGTCGGCTCATCGACCACCGACTCAGTCACCGCCTTCAACGCGGTGACGGGGGACGTACGCTGGCAGGTACATGCCGATGGTCCGGTCCGATTTGCACCGCTTGTCGCCGACGGCCAGGTCTACTTTGGCGCCGATGATGGCTTCATCTATTGCGTTACTGCTGACACCGGAAAGCTTCAGTGGCGGCAGGCCGCTCGACCCGCCGACCGCAAGGTCATTGGCAGCGAACGAGTGATTTCAGTCTGGCCCGTGCGCGGCGGCCCAGTGCTCGTGAATGGCCAGATCTACTTCACCGTCGGCGTCTGGCCGTTCGAGGGAGTCCTGCTCTACAACTTCACCACAGCAGCAAATCAACAGACCCCACCCCCCTTCAAGTCCCGCACACTGACTTCGCTGACTCCCCAGGGTTACCTGGCTGCTGCCGGCAAACGGCTGTACATTCCCACCGGTCGCGGCACAAGTGCCTGTCTTGACCTGGAAGCTGGCGAGTTTCTCTCGCTCAGCTACAGCTCAAGAGGCAAGACCGACTATCATGTCACCGCCCTCGGCGACTTCATTTTTCATGGCGACGTGATTTATGATGTTCCCAACAAGCGAACGCTGGCGGGCGAGGTCCACCGGCCGATCAATGGCACGTCCGGCGTGGCGGGCACACTGGGCGACAATCTGATTGGTCTGGACAGCCAGAATCCCAAGGTGGTGGAAGTCATTGATCGCAAGGGGAATGCGCAACAGCGGCTGGTCATGCCGCCCGCCTGGAAACTCTCCCGAGCCGACCTGGCCAAGGCAGTGTCGGAGTCGTCGGCCGATTGGAAGATCCATCTGCAAGCCGGCACGCTGGTCTACGGGCATATCGGCAAACAGCTGTTCGCAATTCAGCCAGGTTCGGCAGAGACGCCGACCACGGTCAGCTGGCACGCCACGATTGATTCAGCAGCCCGCAGCATGATCGCAGCCAACGGGCGACTGATCGTCGTCTCGGCAACCAACAGGATCTATTGCTTCGCCGACGGCGAGATCGAACCCCGTCATCTTCCAGAGAGTCACAAACAACTGGCCATCGCCGGCCAGCAGGACGTTTGGGCACAACTGGCAGCTCGAGTGATTGCTGAGAATCCCGATCCCGAAGCGTATTGCCTGGTCACCAGTATTGGCAGCGGCGAGTTGATCCGCCAGCTGTTGCGACGCAGCACCTA
>CAUZOB010000243.1:0-6952 GCA_963581185.1 Planctomycetota bacterium
CATCGACAAGCGTGTGGATCGGATCGCATTGCTGGAAAGTCCGCTTAGTTTTATTACCGATCAGCCCTATCCGGAGGGTCGAGCTGGCATTCTGATTCCGGGGATCCTGAAGAAAGTTGGCGATGTCGCCCAGCTGCTCGCCCTCTCCGCTCCCCGGCCAACACTTGTCTCCGCTGGAACAGCCGGCAATGGTGAACCACTCTCCGTCGAAGATATCAAGCAAACGCTGGCCTATACCAGCAGCGTCTATGAGCTAACCAACAGGCCAGCTGGCCTGACAATCCGTCCCAAGCAGCCAGACAGTGCTGTCGCTGATTGGCTTGCGGGCCGGCTTTGAGAACAGACCATCGTCACACGGAAGAAGCGGCGAATCGTGTTGCCGTTTCTCCTCTACGGTCGATAACGGTATCATAGGACTGCGTTTGATCGACAATCCAAGGCTGAACTTTCGATGCACGATCACAACACCAGCACAACGCAGCCAACACGACGTGACGTCCTGCGCGTCGGTGGCCTGGCAGGTATCGGCCTCACGCTGCCGCAGCTGCTGGCCTCACGCCAGACAGCAACTGCGGCCCAGGCAGCAGCCTCGACTTTCGGACGCGCTCGCAGAATGATCATGCTGTTCCTGCATGGCGGCCATCCGCAGCAGGAGACATTTGACCCCAAGCCCGACGGCCCTTCAGCAGTCCGAGGTGAGTTCGGGGCAATTCCGACCAGCGTCACGGGCGTTCACTTCTCGGAGCTTTTGCCAAAGACAGCGGCGATCATGCACAAGCTGGCAGTCGTACGCTCGATGTCGCACGACAACCCGAATCATGTGCAAGCCTGCTTGCCAGCCCAGACCGGTCACAAGCACCCGACACAATTTCGCTCTCGCGGCGATTTCCCGCCATCCGACACAGACTTTCCTCCGATCGGAGCCGTGGTTAACCATCTGCGACCCGCCGATGGCCACTTGCCCAGCTGGGTACGTGTGGGACCATTAATGCGGCGCAGCAATGGAACAACATTACACGGCCAGGTACCAGGACTGCTCGGTAAACGACACAGCAGTTTTGTTGTCGATCAGCCGCTGCTGCCGGAGGATGTTCGCATCCAGGCGTTGCAGCCACTGGAAGGACTCGATGGTCCACGCCTGACAGCCCGCGATCAGTTGCGTTCCGAATACAATCGTTTAAGCACCCAGCTGGACCAGATCGCCCAGCAGCGCGACCTGAGTGACTATTACCAGCGTGCAGCCCAGCTGCTGAGCTCGCAGCAGACCCGACAGGCGTTCGACCTGGCGAGCGAGCCAACCGCCATGCGAGAACGCTACGGCAAGACTGAATTCGGCCAGCGCTGTCTACTGGCCCGCCGACTGGTTGAAGCCGGCGTGCCGATGGTGAACGTCAATTATTGCCATACGCCTTCCGGATCCTGGGACACCCACAGCAAGAACTTTTCCAAGATGAAGGACCAGCTTGGCCCTGACCTTGATACTGCCTTCACAGCACTGGTTGAGGATCTTGATCAACGAGGCATGCTGGAAGATACGCTGGTGATCGTGAATGCCGAATTCGGTCGTACTCCCAAGATCAACGGGAACGCCGGGCGGGATCACTGGCCCTGGGTCTACTCACTGGCACTGGCTGGTGCCGGCATCCAGGCCGGAACGGTCTATGGAAGCTCAGATGCTTCGGCTGCTTATCCAAGCAGCATGCCGCGAGATCCCGCCGACATGGCTGCCACTCTTTATCACCTGCTGGGCGTATCTGCCGATAGCCGCATTCTGGACGCTTTGGGCCGACCTCATTCGCTCGTGATTGGTAACAAGATCGACGAGATCCTGGCCTGACATTCTCGCGGGCCATCGAGACTGCTGGATTTGATCTGGGCCTGTATGCGCTGTCTACTGGATGGAGTTTTCCTGCCGCCGCGACTATTGAGGTTTGCCCGATGACCACTTCACGACGGTCGCTGATAGCCGGCTCCACTATATCCCTGCTGGGTGGGTCCTCGATCTTGCCTGCCCAGACACCGGACACCAATGTCCATGAGAACATCCGGCGATCGGCTGAGCAGGCCAGCCTGTCGATGCGGATCGATGCGCGTGAGCTTGGCCCCCGGCGAATACGCGCATGGCAACACAAGTTTCGCTCGATATTGGCTCGGCAGCTGGGCAACTACAAACCGCCTGGCAGTTGGCAGGTGAGCCGTGAAAACGTCACGCGGCTGGACGACCACACACGCCACCAGCTAGTGCTGTCAGCCAAAGGGCACCCGAATCTGCCGGTCTATTTACTTGTCCCCCGTGAGCAATCGCTGCGCCCAGGTCCGGGCGTGGTGGCAATTCACGGGCACGGCGATTTCGGCTACGAGACGGTTGCCGGACGGGATGACCTGGAGGGAGTAAGCGAGGCGATCGAGAAGGCGAACTACGATTATGGCCGGCAGCTCGTCCGCGAGGGTTACGTTGTCTGTATTCCCTGCCTGGTTCCCTTCGGCAGACGAGTTGACCGCAAAGCCCATGCTGGCCAGGACCCATGCGCCGTGACATTTGTACGGATGCAGCTGCTGGGGCGAGTGTTGATGGGCGAGAACCTGCGGGATTGCCTCTGGGCCTTCGAGCTGCTGCGGCAACATCCCCAGGTCGACGCAGATCGAATCGGCTGCGTGGGCCTTTCCTACGGTGGTCGCATGACAATGCTGACAGCTGCAATGCAGCCACGTATCCGCGCCGCGGTTGTCTCGGGGGCCTTGAACGTGATGCAGGAGCGCGTGTCGGTTCGATACAGCTGCGGGGGACAGGTCATTCCCGGGCTATTAAAATTCGGTGATGTACAGGAGATTGGATCTCTGATTGCGCCGAGGCCATGCGTTTGGGAAACCGGTAGCGAGGATGGTCTGATCATTGAACCCTGGGCGAGCGAGGCAATGGACCGGATTAAACAGGTTTACCATGTGCTGGGAGCGGCGGACCAGATTCAGCGTGACGTGTTTGACGGTGGCCACCGCTGGAATGGCGTCGTCGGCATGCCAATTTTGAAAGCTGCCTTGGCGGTGTAAGGGCCAGCGATCAGTGGTTAGTGGGACCGGCAGGTAAAGTGGAGAGCGACCTGGATGCCAGACAACTATGCAGTTGACATGCCGGCGATTGAGCAGGCTTACGACCGAATCAAGGACCATGTGCATCGCACACCGGTGATCACCTGCCGGGCGCTGGATGAGATGGCAGGCTGCCAGCTGTTCTTCAAATGCGAGAACCTGCAGAAGGTGGGTGCCTTTAAGTTCCGCGGTGCCACGAACGCTGTACTTTCACTTGACGACCAGCAGGCCCGCTCGGGAGTGGTCACTCACAGCAGCGGCAACCATGCCCAGGCGGTCGCACTGGCAGCAGCCCAGCGTGGCATCCCGGCTCACATTGTGATGCCGACCAGCGCACCGGAGGTCAAACGCCAGGCGGTGGAAGGCTACGGTGCACGAGTGATTTCCTGCGAGCCAACGCTGCAGGCACGGGAATCAACGGCAGCCGAAGTCTTGTTGGAAACCGGGGCCGAGTTCATTCACCCCTATGACGACGCTCGCGTGATTGCCGGCCAGGGGAGCGTGGCACTGGAGTTACTGGAACAGGCCCCCGGACTGGACATGATCATCACACCGGTCGGTGGCGGCGGACTGCTAAGTGGTACGGCGATCGTCTGTCGTGAGCGTGCGCCCCAGTTGCAGGTTCTGGCCGCTGAGCCGGCTGGTGCTGACGATGCCTTCCGTTCACTGGCAGCGGGCCAGCTGATTCCACAGACGGGTCCACTGACCATTGCCGATGGGTTACTGACAAGTCTGGGCGACTTGACCTGGCCGATCATTCGCGATCATGTGAAGCAGATCGTGCTTGTGGATGACCAGGCAATCATCTCGGCAATGAAGCTGATCTGGCAGCGAGCCAAGCTGGTTGTCGAACCGAGTGGAGCTGTTCCGCTGGCCGCCGTACTGGGAACTGACTTCCCTGGCCGCCACAAGGACCTGCGAGTGGGCATCGTCCTGAGCGGCGGCAACGTCGACCTTAATCGCCTGCCCTGGCAGGAGCTCGACTGATGATTCCCCGTCGATCACTTGGCCGCACGAAACTGGAGGTCCCCAGCTGCTCACTCGGTTGCGGGCCGATCCCCCAGCTGATGACGGGCCAGCGCAACGAGCGGCAAGTGGCGCTGCTGGAAAGGGCACTCCAGCAGGGAATCGACTGGCTCGACACAGCGGCCACCTATGGCGATGGTAGCTCCGAGAAAAACCTCGGCTGGTCACTAGCCCAGCTGGACGGCGCTCAGCGGATGCGCGTGGCGACCAAGGTTCGGCTGATGCCCGATCAGCTGGATGACATCGCCACAGCCGTGCGGGCGTCGGTCGAGAGGAGCCTCGAGAATCTCGGCATTGAGAAGATCGTGCTGCTGCAGCTTCATAATTCAATCACTGCCGAGCGGGGGGATGAACCAACCTCGCTGACTCCGGACGATATACTCGCTGACGGCGGCATCCTCTCTGCAATCCGGCAATTACAGGACGAGGGTCTGGTTGGCTGGATTGGCTTAACTGGACTGGGTCAGCCCGCGGCCATCAAGCGGGTGGTATTGAGTGGCCAATTCGACACCATTCAGGTGCCATATAGCCTGGTGAATTCAACGGCAGGTCGAGCTGCCGGCGCTGGTTTCGATGAAGCGGACTATGGCGAGCTGATCGAGCCATGTGCCGAGCAGGGTATGGGGGTGTTCGTGATCCGGGTGTTTGCCGGCGGCGCTCTGCTTGGTCACCCGCCCGCCCCACACACTTACACCACCCGTTTTTTTCCCATCGACCTTTACGAGCGTGACCTGGCCCGAGCCGATCGGGTACGACAGAATCTGGCAGGCGACGAGATGGACGAGGTGGCGCTACGGTTTGCACTTTTTCATCCACAGGTCAACTCAGCGATCGTTGGCATGAGCGAACCGGAGCACGTTGACCGGGCCCTGGTAGCATGCGAGAAAGGACCATTGCCCGACGAGCATGTCGAGCGTTTGCTGGCAGCAGCAGCGGATATTTGAACAGGGCCAGCTGGCCCGGGCCACTTTCCTACCTGGAGCGATCCATGACGGTTTTCAATCGACGCAACTGGCTCACAACGGCCGTCACGGGCAGCATTGTGGCTGGCGGACTGGCTGCCACAAAGGCTGCTGTCAGGAAGCGACGGAAACGCGACGGCGACTGGATCGATGCTCATGTCCACGTCTGGACGCCCGACACGGAGGCCTATCCGCTGGCCGAGGGTTTCCTCAAGGAAAACATGAAGCCTGCCAGCTTCACGCCCGAGGAGCTATTTTCGCACTGTCGTCCACACGGCGTGGGCCGGATCGTCTTGATCCAGATGAGCTTCTACGGATTCGACAACAGTTACATGCTCGACATGATGCGGGCGCATCGAGGAGTTTTTGGCGGCGTGGCGGTGATTGATGAACAGGCAGACCCAGCCGCGATGATGACCTGGATGGCACGCCGCGGGGTGCGTGGCTTTCGAATTCGGCCAGGTGATTTCAAACCAGGCGAATGGCTCGATCGGCCCGCCATGCGCACGATGTGGGAGACCGGGGCCAGGCACGGCCTGGCGATGTGCCACTTGATCAATCCCGAGTACTTGCCCGAGGTGGACCGGATGTGCGCCAAGTACCCGGACACTCCGGTTGTAATTGACCACTTTGCCCGCATCGGTATTGATGGCACGGTACATGAGGAGGACCTGGATCATCTTATTCAGCTGGCACGCCACAAGAATACGGCAGTCAAGGTTTCGGCGTTTTACGCACTCGGCAAGAAACAGGCTCCCTATAGCGATTTGCAACCAATGATCCGACGCTTGCTGGACAGTTTTGGTCCCGAGCGGTTGATGTGGGCCAGTGACGGTCCCTTCCAGGTTGTCGGCGGGCATCAGTACGGTCCCTCTATCCAGTTGATTGCCGAAGGGGCCGATTTCCTCAGCGCTGGCGATCGAGAGCAGTTGCTGGCCGGCACGGCTGAGCGGATCTTCTTCCACTAGGAGCAGCTGGATGGCAGCATTCGCAGATCGCCACGGGAGCTGGGGGCAACCCACCAGGGCAGCCTGCCTGCTGACACTGCTTGTAGTCGGCCTGATGTCGGTTGGCTGTGAACAGGAAAACGCTGCCTATCCCAACCGCCCGATCACGGTGATTGTGCCGTTTTCACCCGGTGGAGAGTCGGCCAACTTTGCTGGCCTGATCAAACGTGCGATTGACAAGCACGACTTGTTACCAGCACCGATCATGATTGAGCATCGTCCGGGTGCCGGGGCGACGATCGGCAGCCGGCATGTCAAGGAAGCCGCACCCGATGGCTACACCATCTTGATGTTGCACGAGGCAATTATCACAGCCAAGTACTCTGGCAAAGTTAACTATGGTCCCGAATCACTTCAGCCAATCGCTGCCACAGGGCGTAATGGCCTGGTGATCGCCGTCCGCGAGGACTCACCCTATAAGAATCTGCGCCAGTTGCTGCAAGCGGCTGCCGACAAGCCGGACGAACTGGTGTTTGCAGCCAATCTTGGCGCGCCGGTGCATTTTGCCGGCATCGTGCTGGAGAACCAGGTCAACGGAGCTCGTTTTCGATACACCCAGACGGGCGGCGGCACGGACCGGCGCAAGGCGCTGGTGGGAGGTCATGCCGTCGTCTCGGCATTCGCGATGGGTGAGTTTGTTCGTTACCGAGCCGACGGAATTCGCGCACTGGCTTATTGTGGTCCCGAGCGGCACCCCGGTGTACCCGATGTCGCAACGGCAGCTGAACAGGGATTTGAGTTCGAGCATACGAACATGCATTTCTGGTGGTTTCCCAAGGGAACACCCCCAGAATTCGAAGCAACGATTGCCAACGCACTTGAAGAGGCACTGAAGTTACCAGAGGTGCGCGAGCGTTTGGCGGAACTTCA
>CAUZOB010000244.1:0-6911 GCA_963581185.1 Planctomycetota bacterium
TGCTGGAGCTGCTGGAGCTGCTGGAGCTGCTGGAGCTGCTGGAGCTGGTGGAGCTGGTGGAGCTGGTGGAGCTGGTCCTACGCCGGTCGGGCGAGGAATTTCAATCATCACGCCGCAGTAGGGACAGGTGCAGGTCTTGCCCGCATCGTGATCGTCCGCCTCGAGCAAATGGCCCTGCGGACACTGAAACTGAAATCCCATCAATATCACCTTACTGGAGCAGACTCACTCTATTTGTCCCACCGCTGCTCGAAAACAATGATCGAACAGCAGCTGCCATTCCATCCGCGCGATGCCCTGGCAGAGGGCAGAGCCCTCTCGGTCGCCCCGCACAGCGGACTCACACATATCGACAAAAGCAGATGCATCCCAGTTACCAGCCTCGATCGGCAAGGCCGCCAATTCCTTGGAATCTTCGCTCAGCTGCCGCTGGCAGGCGTCTGCCAGCTGGCTGAACACCGGATGATCTCCAACTCGTCGAAACCAGTACTTGGCGTTCGAGTAGTCCCCCTCACGACGATGCATGATACCGTGCCAGAAACTGCCGCTGGATGTGGAAATATCCTGGCTGACGCGGTGCGACTCATCCAGAAAATGGTGCAACAGCCAGAGTCCCGAAATACAGCAGGCTGCGGACGATGGATCGATCACCTGCTGCCCCGCACATGCCGTTGTCGGAGTCAGCTGTTCGAGTCGGGAGCGGTGCTGGTCCTCATAGATACCAGCATCCAGCGTCGCCGCTTGATCAAGCAGCATCAGGTCGGCCAGGGCGCTAGGGTACGCTGAAGGGGAAATACAATCTGCCAGCATCAGTACAAAACCCTCTTGTCTATAGCCAGTAATTGCTGGCAATTTTATGCCAGGCTGCCTGGTGATGCGAGGTCCAATGAGGTCCGCTTGTCTGCCCTGCCTACCGGAAGGTAGACTAGCAAGTTCACCTGTAGCAGTTCTTGCAGTCCCGAGTAACCGGATCGTGCCATGACAGACGTTGCCGCTGGTAACGAGCAGGATCGACCACCGCAAGACGCCGAAACAGCTCAGCCGGAAACTGGCAATGAGCCTTCGGTGACGGCGGATGCTCCAGCTGGAGAAAATGAAGCAACTGCAGCAGTGCCCGAATCCGATCGCCCATCAACTCGGATCCAGGTCGGATCACGGCGGCAGCCGACGGCTGCTGGCGGCGAACCCGTAGCAGCTGAGCCAAGCACAAGCGAGCCCGTTGCTGCCGACGCCATAGCTGGCGAACCCGCAGCAGCTGAGCCAGGCACAAGCGAGCCCGTCGCTGAAGACGCCGACGCCGCAGCTACTGAAGCCAAACCGGCTGAGCCAAGTACAGACGAGCCAGCCCCGGCCGAACCCGTTCCAGTAGCACCCGTTGGCCCCGTCCCCACTCCCTCCGTCCGTGACGAACTGCCGGAGGATCTGGAACAGGAGATTGCAGCGGCACTCGGCGATGCCAGCCTGGACCAGCTGATGACAGATGCCACACCGGCCGGAGTCCAGCAGCTGGAAGGTGGTAGCCGGATCCAGGCCGTTGTGATTCGGGCTGATGGCGAACACCTCTTCCTCTCACTGGGGGGAACCAATGAGGGCCTGCTGCCACTGCGTCAAATCGAACAGGTGCCACAGCCAAATGACCAGATCGAGGTGACAGTCAGGTCCTATAACATCGATGATGGCCTGTATGAGCTGGCGATCCCCGGGGCAGCCATCGACGTGGAGGATTGGAGTGACCTCCAGCAGGGAGTCGTGGTCGAAGCCCGGATCACCGGAGCCAACACAGGTGGCCTGGAATGCATGGTCAATAAGATCCGGGGCTTCATTCCGTCCAGCCAGATCGGGCTCTTTCGAGTGGAAGAATTCGGGGAGTACATCGGACAGAAACTCTCCTGTGTTGTTAACGAGGTCAACCGGCGGAAAAAGAACCTTGTGCTCAGTCACCGGGCCATTCTGGAACGTGAAACAGACGAGAAACGAAAAGCGGTACTCGAGGCTATCACCGTCGGCACAACGGTCGAGGGTATTGTGCGCAGCGTCCGTGACTTTGGAGCCTTCGTCGACATCGGCGGAATTGATGGCCTGGTCCACGTCAGCCAGCTGAGTTGGGATCGGGTCGATCACCCCAGCGATGTCGTCAAGGAAGGGGACAAGGTCAAGGTTAAGATCGAGAAGGTGGACAGGCAGAGCGGCAAGATCTCACTCTCCTGCCGCGCCCTGCAGGAACATCCCTGGACCAACATTGCCAGTAAATTTTCGGTCGGTGAGATTGTCGCCGGAACGGTAACCAGGCTTGCTGCCTTTGGAGCCTTTGTCCGCCTCGCACCCGCCGTGGAAGGTCTGATCCATGTCAGTGAACTGGCTCACCACCATGTCAGTCAGGTCGAGTCGGTCGTCAAGCAGGATGAAGAAGTCCAGGTCAAGATTCTCTCGATCGACGCCGAAGCACAACGGATTGGCCTGTCGATCAAGCAACTGCAGGAAGCGCCCCAGCGGGACAATCGCAAGGCCGATGATGGCGCTGATGATGAGCCGCTGCGTGATCCAGTCGTTAAACCGACCAACAAGCCCCTCAAGGGTGGCACGAACAAGTCAGCGGGTGGTGACCAGTTCGGGCTCAATTGGTAATGGCCGCAGGTAAGACTGCCTCGCCAACCCACTCTTCCGCTGCTTGGCAATCTGGCCAACCTGCTGAGCCCAATGAACCCAGCCAGTAGTCTCGGCATCCCCGCTCGCTATTGCTTCAGCCAGCAGAACTGCTGCTGGCGTATCGAGCTGCCCGCAGAGATCGACAAGGCGTTGCCGGTGCGATTCCCAGCTGGCAGGTACTGCCAGCTTAACGGCACACCGTTGCTGAATATCCTCCGCCCTGCACGCATCGTCGAGAGCCTGCATGATCTCCACAAAACACCCTGGAGAGTGAATCTCCAACAGCATCCGCTCCTGCTGCATCCCCTGCCGCCAGTCTGCTCGGTCCGCTGAGCTGAGCATGGCCAGCAGCCGACAGCGAGCAAAGACCTGCACCAGGAAGTGCTGGCGTGCCGCTGGTTCACGCAATTGCGACTCACTGGCGATCGGCAGCCACTGTAACTCGTGCTGCAACGTGGCAGCAAACAGGCCGTCGGCCTGTCGCTGAAACTGGTCACCCTGCCAGATCTTTACATCCCCAATGCCACAACTGGGTGAGCGGCTCTTGAGGATCACACCACTGACTTCCTGCTGACGAAAATCAGCAGCCCGCTGCCGCGAGAGATCCCGCATCGGCTGACTGTGATCACGTCCGGAGGATTCACCCACCAGCTTCTCAACCCCGGACAACTGGACCAGGCGAATTTTTTCACGGGGGACACCCAGCCCCAGCTCGACTTCCGGGCAGACCGGCATCCATTCAACATGGGGAGCCAGGATCTCGACCAGTTCCGCTTCCAGCTTGTGGGCTCCATCGTAGCGCACCGCTTCACCGAGCAGACAAGCGGAGATGGCAACGCGAGGCGGCCGGGCAGGGTTGGCAGGACTGTCGGCAGCAGGAGCAGGCATTACGATCCGGATGAAGCAGGCCCATCCACGGCATGGACAAAGCTCATGTGAAGTTCTGCGTGCCGTAATTGTAGTTGATTCGCTTCTGTCGGAGCGAGCTTGCCAAAAATCGGACTGGGGGCACGCTTGGGATTTATCTTGAAGCGTTCCACGGCAATGGCAAGTTGCTCAATGGCATCATCGACCGGTATCTCATGCGGTTCCAGTCGCTGCATCTTCTTGGCAATCTTGTCACCGGGCGGCATGCCCGATTCGAGCATCTTCTTCTTGAAGAAGATGCTGGCCAACAAGCGGACTAGCCAGAAGTCGCTGTAGCCAAAACCATCAATCGAGCCGTGCAGGCTGAGGGTAAGATGGTGGAGTATCTGGCCATAGGACCAATTCCCCACGGTCCTATGGGGGATTTCAGCAAGGCGCCGGGCATCCTCGAGAAATTCATCGAAGCTGGAGTACTGAATGTCCCGTCGCCCTTCGACACGTTTTGTGTCGACGGACATGGTAGCTTCCTACCCTCACAAAAAGAGCTTATGAGAAGTCTTCTGCATCAGCTGTGCGCACCCTCAGTTCCGTCAACCTTTATAATCTGCTGCCAGCTCGAATTGTAACACATTTTTCCTGTTCCCTCGCCGCTGGAACAGCAGCCTGCCGCTGTCCGCTTGTTGACTCACGAAATCAGCTGGCCTAACATGGCCGCCGCCTGACTGAATTCACCATCTTCTCTACAACGCTGGGCTTGAAGAACGAATGACACAATCAACCTGCCAGCTCAAGACCGGCATGTTCGTGATGCCGATTCACGATCCGGCCAAGCCGCTCAGCCAGTGCCTGGCCGAGGATATGCAGCTCGCCGTTCAGTGCGATCAGCTTGGCATGGATGAATTCTGGGTTGGGGAACACCATTCCTCGACCGTCGAGAACATCGTCATGCCGGAGATGTTCCTCGCCAAGGCGGCGGCCCTGACCAGCTCGATCCGACTGGGTCCCGCTCCCATCTGCCTGCAATATCACCACCCGGTGCACGTTGCCAATCGACTGGCATTACTCGATCATCTCAGCGATGGCCGCTTGAACGTCTGTTTCGGACCGGGTGCCATTCCGACCGACATGGAAGTTTACGGCGTCGACCCGGCCGACACGGCTGGCCGCGTGGCCGAGTCGATCGAGATGATCATGCAGATCTGGAGCAGCGATCCGCCCTACCACCTGCCTGGCACTTTCTGGAATATCCAGATGCACGATCAACTGGATCTGGAAATGGGGCTGGGACCACTCCATAAGCCACTGCAACAGCCACATCCGCCGATCTCTGTTCCCAGTATCAGCCCCCAGTCAAGTGGCCTGGCAGCTGCAGCGGCCCAGGGCTTTTCACTCTTCAGCCACCACATGATCTCCGAGGAAACACTGGCCAAGCAATGGAGCTGGTACTGCAGTTCAGCCGAGCAGGCGGGTCGACAAGCAACGCCAGCCAACTGGCGCGTGTCTCGTAACATCCTTGTGGCCGAGACGACGGAGCAGGCTCGCCAGCTGGCCCGCGACAATTCACTCGGCGCCTGCATCGAGTACATTCTCAAGCTAACCCGGCGTGGGCCCGGTGTCGGAATGTGGAAACGCAACAGCGAGCAGGCTGACGACGACTGCAACCTCGATTACTTCCTCGACGAGGTGATCATTGCCGGCGATCCCGATCATGTGGCTGATCGCATCCGGCAGCTGCGGGAGCGAGTGGGAGATTTTGGCACGCTGGTGCTGGTCGCTCACGATTGGGACGACAGCCAGACCTGGCAGCGATCGATCGAATTATTTCAGCACGACGTACTGCCCCAGTTGATATAGGAGTTACCACGCATGCGGTTGCAACTGACCTGGTTCTTGTCCTGCCTGCTCCTGGCTGGCACACATTCAGTGGCTGCGGCCGAGCCCGACCGACGTCCCAACATCGTCGTTGTGCTGGCTGACGACCTGGGCTACGGCGATCTGGCCTGCTACGGTCATCCACGAATCAAGTCGCCTCGGATCGATCGTTTTGCGACAGAGGGGTTACTTTTTAGCAACTGCTATGCTGCAGCAGCCAACTGCTCACCCTCGCGAACCGGCTTGATGACCGGTCGTACGCCCTGTCGCGTTGGCATTCACAACTGGATCCCGATGTTCTCGCCGATGCATGTCGGGCGTGATGAAGTCACCGTGGCACGGCTGCTGCAACAGAACGGTTACCAGACCTGCCACGTCGGCAAGTGGCATTTGAATGGCCAGTTCAATCTGCCCAGTCAGCCGCAGCCGAGCGATCACGGATTCGATCACTGGTTCGCGACTCAGAACAATGCCCTGCCAACGCATCACAATCCCACCAATTTTGTCCGTAATGGATCGGCGGTTGGCACGTTAAAGGGTTATTCCGCCCAGATCGTGGCCGACGAGGCGATCCACTGGCTAAGGCAGCGTGACAGCGAACGGCCTTTCTTTCTGTTTGTCTGCTTCCATGAACCGCACGAACCGATTAACTCAGCACGCCGCTACCAGGACCTCTACGAGGCCGCAGCCGACTCGACGCTGCCAAATCACCATGGCAACGTAACCCAAATGGACGCCGCCTTCGGCCAGTTGCTCGATACACTCGACCGCCTGGAACTACGAGACAACACGCTGGTGTTGTTTACCAGCGACAATGGACCAGCCATCACCAGACGTCACCCCCATGGATCGGCCGGACCGCTGCGCGACAAGAAGGGTTTTGTCAGCGAAGGGGGCATTCGCGTGCCAGGCATCCTGCGCTGGCCCGGCCAGACCACACCTGGACAGATCTCGGATGAGCCGATCAGCGGCGTTGATTTACTTCCCACCCTCTGCCAGGTCGCCGATATTCCCTTGCCCACCGGCCGGGCACTGGACGGCACCAGTTTTCTGCCGGCACTTTTCGGCCAGTCGCTGGTCCGCTCCACACCGCTCTACTGGCAGTTCAACTTTGCCCAGGGGCCCGCCAAGGTTGCCATGCGGATGGGCGACTGGAAAATCACAGCCACGCTCAGTGGGCCGCAACTGCCACCCGCAGGGCATATCCTCAACGAGCACCAGGCAGCGATCAAGTCGGCCGAACTGGAGCAGTTTGAGCTGTACCACCTTGGTCGGGACATTGGCGAACAACAGGACCTGGCTGGGACGGAGCAGCAGCGGTTGCAGGAGATGTCAGCCCAGCTCAGGCAGCTTTACCAGAGCGTGCGTGATGAGTCGCCACGTTGGCCAGCCTGGCAATGGCCAGGTCATGAGGGCACAATCATCCGTGCTTACTATGATCTGCAGAAAGCAAAAGCGGAACGCCGTCAGGGTCGGGGTTCCAAGTAGGCTATCGCCCCTTTTTCAATTCATCTGAAATCCTGCTG
>CAUZOB010000245.1:0-6850 GCA_963581185.1 Planctomycetota bacterium
GCAGGCTGGTGGCAAGGTTGCTGAGATACCGGGTGTCTGGTGATGCACCAGCTCCACTCCACAGTTTGTGGACCTCAACCAGGACGGCATCAACGACATTCTCTCCGGTTCCTATTCTCGCACTGACGGCAAAATGGCTGGTCTGTTCCAGATACTCTGGGGCACAAGCGAGGGGGGATTCCAACAGGCAAAGGTACTGAATGGTAGCGATGGTAAGCCGCTGATCATTCCAAGTGACGACCGCAAGTACCTGACCGAGACGATCTGCACTCGCCCCACGGCAGTCGACTGGGATGCGGACGGCGATCTCGACCTGGTGGTCGGCAATTTCTCCGGCAGCTTCTACTTGTTCAAGGGTGAAGGAAATGGAAAGTTTGACCCGCAACCCAAGTTGATCAAGTCCGATGACAATAAGCCGCTCAAGATTCAGGGCGCACACAGTGACCCGGTCGTGATTGACTGGGATGGCGATGGTGATCTGGACCTATTGAGCGGGTCCAGCCAGGGTGGCGTTCAGTGGGCTGAAAACCAGGGCAGCAAGGGCCAGAAGCGACCAACCTTCAAGGGCTTCGAGCCCTTGATCGTTTTTGACACGGTAGCCCGCCGCGGCACGTTCCTGAGCGAGGACGACCTGACGGGCCCCACATCGGATACCCGCATCTGGGTCGATGACGTCAATGGTGACGGTAAACTGGACATCCTCGTTGGCGACAGCGTTGCTCTTTCCTCACCAGCAAAGGGACTCAGTGAGAAAGAGGCGAGAGCCCGCATGGCTGAGTGGCAGAAGGAAGTGGATGAGCTGATGATCGTGCTGCGTGATCGCAAGGCTTCAGCCAAGGATCGGCAGGACGCCAGCAAACGCTACAACGACCTGTATCGCCAAAAGAGCAAGTATGTCAGGCAGGAAATGACCGGCTTCGTCTGGCTCTACGTGCAGAAGTAGACACGCTCGGTACCAGATTCAACCGGCAGAGTTGCCCCTGCAGCTCTGCCGGTTTTTTATTGCAGGTAGTCGCCATCACCATCTCGCACGATAAACCTGGCATGGGTGCAGTGCATGGCTGGCAGTTCTGTTTAAAATGGACGCAGGGTGCAACGGTCGGGGAAGCCTACCAGCAGCTGTTGAATGCCATCATTGGCATGCGTGGTTTTCATTCCGGCCAATTCGTAGCAACCGACATTGCCGACGCCCGGCGCATCCCCCAAAACATCTTGCTCTACGTGGTCCTGGGGGATCCAGCCGTTGTGCCTATCGCGCAACTCAGGAAGCCGGCGCCCTGAAAACATAGCGTCAGCGATAATACTATCGATCCAACACAATTTACCCGGTGATGTTCATCATGAATTCGCAATTGACTGCCCACTATGGCTCACTGGTACAGATCGCGATCACGTTTTTCGCTTGCCTGGGAATATCACAGGATAGCGGTCTGGCAAAGCAACCGAATATCCTTTTCATCGTAGTGGATGACCAGTCATCGCTGGATCTCAAAATCTACAACCCAAGATCCACCTTACAGACACCCAACATTGACCGGCTGGCCGCCAATGGAATGGTATTCGACGGGGCACACCACATGGGAGCATGGGTCGGTGGCGTCTGTACACCATCACGTCACATGATCATGTCGGGCCGGACCGTCTGGCACATACCGGACAAGAAAGGCCGAGCCTTGAACCCACGAGTCTCCAATGCCGAACTGGTGCCACCTGATCTGGCAAACAACACCATGCCCGCCGTCTTTAATCGTGCCGGCTACTCGACCATGCGAACCTGCAAGCGTGGCAACAGTTACGAAGCGGCAAACCAGCTGTTCACAATCAGGCGGGATGCCACCCGGCGAGGAAACACGAAAGACAGCGGCAGCGAATGGCATGCCGACCAGGTACTGGATTACCTGCAGCAGCGCGAGGACAACAAGAATACCGACCCCTTCCTGATCTACTTTGGCTTCTCACACCCCCATGACAAGCGGGAAGGCAGGCCAGAACTGCTGGCCAAGTACGGGGCTACGAATCACGCCGACAGGGAGACGCTGCCAGCAGCACATCCGAAACAACCACCTTTGCCGATTAATTATCTGTCGGCACATCCATTTCCCAACAGCCATATGAATGTACGAGATGAAACGTCTGTCAGTGGCGTCTGGAACAAGCGAGACGAACGGACCATTCGCAATGAAATTGGCCGTGAATTCGCCTGCAGCGAGAACATTGATATCCAGCTGGGACGCGTACTCGACAAACTCAAGTCCAGCGGTGAACTCGATAACACCTACATCATCTATACATCTGACCATGGCATGGCAATCGGACGTCACGGGCTGCAGGGAAAACAGAACCTTTATGAGCACACCTGGCGAGTGCCATTTATTGTCAGTGGGCCTGGTATCAAGCCAGGCTCCCGCGTCCAGGGGAACATCTACCTGCTCGACGTACTGGCAACACTCTGTGACCTGGCCAATATCAAGGCTCCCAAGACGAGTGAGGGAATCAGTTTCAAACCCATCCTGGAAAACAAGCGAGAGACGATCCGAGATGTGCTCTACGGCGTCTATTGTGGTGGCTCCAAGCCTGGCATGCGTTGTGTCAAGAAAGGGGACTGGAAGCTGATCAAGTACGAGACCGCTGATGGCGAAGTACGTGAAACCCAGCTATTTAACCTGGCAGTGAACCCACACGAGTTCCTCCAGCAACATCACGAGGCGAAGATCACGAGCTTGATCGGTGTCACCCCCACCCCCCAACAAGTCAACCTTGTCGACAGCCCTGCCCATGCCGACAAGCTGGAGGAAATGGAGGCCTTGCTGCTGTCCGAGATGCAGCGACTGGACGATCCCTATCGTCTCTGGAATCAACCTGGGCGATAAATAGAGCTCTGCCTGGCAACCTGGTGCTACCCTGTTGGTAAAACGGCAGGACAAATCTCCCGACAACCCTTGGGAATTCGCGTCGTCGTCCTGCCGTTGTTAGACTGAGATCGTCGACTGCACGATCTGGATTTCGCCATAGGACGAACGATGGTCACCACGTTTCTCCACAACTGCTCCCACTGCGGCACTCCTGCGGAGTTCCCCGTCTCCTTTCAGGGAAAACAGGTCCGCTGCCCGCACTGCGGCGAGACGATGTCGATCGCCAAGTCAGGGCAACAGCTGAGATCACCCGGTCAACAGATTTCCAATGATGGCACGCCACCGATTCCAGGGTTCTTGCAGGACCAGCAGGTTATTGGCCCTGCTGCAGGCCCCGGCCATTCCGTCTCAGTTGAAGTGCCCGAGCCAGGCAGCACAACGGGCAGGGGCAGACGGAAGCCGAGTCGTGGCGTCTCCAATGGACATGCCCTGGGCCTTGTCGGCGGCCTTGTTTTAGCAACCAGCCTGATCGTGGTCCTGGTCGTGATTCTGGCTCGGCCCGACTCTGACGAGAAGGAATCTGACCCAGCCGACAACCTGAGAATTGTCGATGCCAATCCAGACGGCGCGGGAAGCAATGCCCAGGCTCCAAGCCGGTCACTCACTCCTCCGGAGAGGCCAAGTGATGACGGGCCACCGCCCCGCGATCCTCCAGTGGTGGACGAGCCAGCTGATGTTGCCCCTGATGCGATTTCGCTGGCAGACCTCAAATCGGATCTTGAATTACAAGCGAATGCAGCTCTCGCTCGCGCTCGAACAGCAGCTCTGATTCCGATCCGTGAGTCCTCCGAATTCCTGCAGAACCAGCAGACCACAACGCCCTTTACCGGAATCGATGACGGGGTCACCCGGGTCTTTATTATATGGCCCGCCTTCGGGTCGTTCATTGTTCTCCAGTCGCTGGCAACGCAGGCACCAGCTGGTGCCGAAGAGGTCAACTTCGTTGACTTCTTCTCAAACGAAAAACTCGTTGATGCGGCGATGGAGTCTCTGCAAGATCGAAAGGCGGAGGACTACTATGGCCGGGCAGCCCTGCAATATGCATTCTGGAAGGTCGCCGGCCGGCCCTCACCACAGCACGATGCCGAAATCGCCGCTTCCAATCTCCAGCCGGCACAAAAAAGAAAGGTGCTGGCGGAATTCAATATCCTCCGCCAGCAAATGGCCAACAACTGCAAGTCGAACTATGAGGAGTTGATGCGTCGTGGAGCAAAAGCGGGTTTGCAGGTGCCCTGATGGCCGGCCAGAGCGAGTCTGGAACTGGCTGCTATGCGTGACAACGCACCAGACAGTAAAATCAGTCGACCGACAGCACAATCCTCCTCCCAACTTCGAATCATGCTCCCTTTCCGCTTGCACCTGTCGACATCCTGCTTTTGTCTCGCTGCGACCATCATGTTCTGCTGTTGGTCCAGTTTCGCTGAGGAGCAACAGGCTGACGCAACAGCCCAGCCAGCCAGCAACGGCAACCTGCTGTTTGCCTTCAGGATCGATCCCCTGCTGAAGTCACGTTGCCTGGCGTGCCATGGCAAGGATGGCAGCGACATTCAAGGGGAATTCAACCTGGCCAGCGCCGCCGGGCTGCTCAGGGGTGGCGAAAGTGGCAAACCATCCATCGTTCCGGACAAGCCACTTGAAAGTCCACTCTACCTGGCTGTCAGCCGGACTCATGACGACTGGTCTGCCATGCCACCAAAGGAAAGTGACAAGCTCAGCTCCGACGAGGTTAACTTCATCCATGACTGGATCGCTGCCGGCGCACCATGGCCCAACGAGGCTCGGCTCAAGGTGCTACGGCGGCAGCAAGATCCCTGGGCGAAAGCGGGCGGCGTAACGGTCAAAACCAGCGGCGGACTCTCTCGTCAGTGGACTGACCGCAAGTATGACCCGGCCAATCTCTGGGCCTACCAGGCGATCACCCACCCCGAACCACCGGCCGAAACAGAAAATCCAATTGATGCATTTATCAATGCACGGATTCCTGCTGGACTGAAATCGGCACCCCCGGCGGACCGGGTCACGCTTATCCGACGACTTACGCTGGACCTGACCGGGCTGCCTCCCGCCCCCGGCGAGATTGACACTTTCCTGGCAGACAAGGAGCCGGGCGTTTACGGCCGGTTGGTCCAGCGTCTGCTTGCATCTCCTCACTACGGGGAACAGTGGAGCCGACACTGGCTGGACGTGGTCCGGTATGCGGACAGCGCGGGCTTTGCCAATGATTTCGAGCGACCCAACGCCTGGCGTTACCGGGACTACGTGATCCGCTCCTTTAACAACGACAAGCCCTACGATCAGTTTGTGCGGGAACAGATCGCCGGAGATGAACTGGATGCGGAGAGTATCGAGAACAGGATCGCTGTCGGATTCCTGCGGATGGGACCCTGGGAGCAGACCGGCATGGCCGTGGCCCGGCTCACACGACAACAGTTCCTGGACGACATTACCGCGTCGGTAGGCCAGGTTTTCCTGGGCCACTCGCTGCAGTGCGCCCGTTGCCATGATCACAAATTCGATCCTATCCCAACACACGATTACTATTCCATCCAGGCGGTTTTCGCGAACACCCAGTTTGCCGAAATGGATGCGGCATTCCTGCCGACTGAAAACACCAGCGGATTCGAGCAGCACAAGAAGTACCACCAGATGCGCACAGCAGCGAACAAGCAGATGCTCGCCGGACTCTCCAAAGAAAGGGAGACG
The DNA here is from genome assembly GCA_963581185.1 of Planctomycetota bacterium. Classification (GTDB taxonomy): domain Bacteria; phylum Planctomycetota; class Planctomycetia; order Pirellulales; family Pirellulaceae; genus SAT2750. Next base: position 5,616 of record CAUZOB010000245.1, read on the forward strand.
CCCGATGACTTTGGCCGCGATCGGCTGGGCCGCAAGTGGACAATACTCTTCAACTGGGGCCTCGATCGCTACCGGCCGATCGCATTCACTGTCTACAACGGCAAGACCCGTCTGCCGAAAAACGTCACTTCTCGACAACGGAAGCCAGCCATCGATCCGGCAGCGCACAACACGCCGGAAAATACAGCCATCCTCACCGGTGGTGACCTTTTCTCCCCGGCCCAACCGGTTCAGCCAGGCGTCCTGAGTGCAACAGGGGTGATGGCAGAGATTCCCAGCAGTGCCGACGGCCGCCGGCTGGCCCTGGCTAACTGGATTGTCAGCAGCGAGAACCCGCTGACCGCACGAGTCATTGTCAATCGCGTCTGGCAGTACCATTTTGGTCGAGGCCTGGTGGGCAATTCCAACAACTTTGGCGCCACGGGACAGACACCGACGCACCCGGAGCTGCTCGACTGGCTGGCCTCGGAGTTCCTGGAACATGGCTGGTCCATCAAGAAACTGCACACCTGGATTGTCAGCTCCGAGGCTTATCGCCGGACCAGCACCCATCCGAACGGAGACAAGCTGGAGGAACTCGACCCCGCAGGCAACAGCTACGCGGTCTTCCGACCGCGCCGGCTCTCGGCCGAGGAGCTTCGAGATGCCATGCTCGCTGTCTCGGGTGAGTTGAATCCGCAGGCTGGCGGAATTCCAGCCCGGCCCGACATTAACCTGGAAGCGGCCCTGCAGCCGCGCATGATCATGGGGACATTTGCCCCCAGCTATGTTCCTGATCCGCAGCCAGCACAGCGAAACCGGAGATCCATCTATGCACTCAAGCTGCGTGGACACCGCGACCCGTTCATGACGACTTTTAACCAGCCCGTGCCGGATGAGTCCTGTGAACTGCGGGACACGTCCAACGTCACGCCCCAGGTCTTCACACTTTTTAACAGTACCGAATCGGCGGACCGGGCATTAGCAATGGCCACGCGAATCCTGCAGGAATCCGACAGCGGCAAGGAAGCTGTTGGCCTGGCTTTCCGACTTGCCTTTGGCCGGGAAGCGAACCGGAAAGAGACTGCAGCCGCGCTCTCGCACTGGAAAGCGGCAACTGCCGAGCAACACAAATCGACACCCCAGCCCCGTGTTTACCCCACGCAGGTAACAAGACGGGCCAACGAGGAGAACACGGGAGAAGAGTTCAGCTTTACCGAAACGCTTTTCGAGTACGCGGATTACCTGCCGGACCT
>CAUZOB010000246.1:0-6710 GCA_963581185.1 Planctomycetota bacterium
ACTGCAGATCATTGGCAACCGATTCGATGACCGCCGGGTATTGAGAGCGGCCCGGGCACTTGAGCTGATCCAGCCCTGGGCTGACCGCTGGCCGCAGCTTTGAATGACAGTCAGATTCTTTCGTGAAGAGTGAAGACGAATGGTGCTTTTCTGTTTGCCCCCTGGAACTTCCCCAGCGGATCATGATCGATCCGGAAGCCTGACGTTGGTCCTGGCACTTCGACCGTCTTCAGTGGTCGGAGTAAACAGAGAAAATCCTGCTCTAGGTATTCGCATTCAGCTCGATTGCCTAGCAAAATAGGGCTTCATCCATTGAGCACTCACTCGCTTGCGGAGTGTAACTCCTTAGGGGGTCGCAGCCGGAACAAGGTGTGAAAGGCGAAGCGCCATGCGCAGCACGATTGTTTTATCACTTGTGGGAATCATGCTGGTGGCGGCCGCACCGCTGACAGTCGCCTTGTTGACTGCCCAGGTTGACGAGCCAATCGGCCAGCCGAAAGCACCGCCGGATGATAAACTTGGTCCGGTCACAGAAAAGCGGTTTCCCTCGCTCGTCGTGCCCGAGGGTTTCAAGGCAACCTTGTTCGCCTGCGATCCACTGGTGGAATACCCTTCGGTAATCTCGATCGGGCCCGCGCAGGGGACTTTGTTCATCGCGCACGACTATGTGACTGGCCTTGGCGTTGAAATCGTCCGCCGTGATGAGATTCGGCTGGTCAGCGATACCAACGGCGACGGTTACGCTGACAAGTCGCTGCGCTATGCCGGAGGATTCAATTCGATCCAGGGCCTGGCCTACCATGCCGGCAGCGTGTACGTGATGCATGCTCCCTTGCTGACGTCCCTGGCTGACATCGATGGTGATGGAGTTGCCGATCAACGACGCGATCTGATTGAAGGCCTGGGTTTGCCACCCGAGGAAAACTCAAACCGACTGCATTGTGCTAATGGCGTGGCGGTGGGACACGATGGCTGGCTTTACCTGGCCCTGGGTGACCGGGGGTGCGATGTCGAGCGACCGGAAGGAGACCGGTTGCTGTTCCAGCAGGGTGGTATCCTGCGTTGCCGTACCGATGGCCGAGATCTGCATGTTTTCGCGGACGGTTTACGGAATATTTACGATGTCGCCCTCGACGAGGAGCTGAATGTCTTTGTCCGGGACAACGAAAATGATGGCGGTGATTACATGATCCGTGTATGCCATTGTTTCCATGGATCCGACCATGGTTACCCCTACCTTTATTACGAACGGCCAGCGGAAGCGATGTTGCCGCTGGCGGATCTCGGCCGCGGCTCATCGGCCGGAGTAGCAAGCTACCTGGAGACAGCCTTTCCAGGTGAATACGGAGACAGTCTCTACTTCTGCGAATGGGGGCGGGCGGTCGTCCGCTATCCGAAACAGCGAGCGGGCAGCAGCTTCAGCACGATGGCCGAAGTTGATTTTGCAGCGGGTGCAGATACCGACCCGTACGGCTTCAAGCCAACCGATGTGGTCGTCGATTACGATGGTTCGCTGCTGATCTCCGACTGGGCAGACGGCCAGCGTCCCAAGCGGGGTCGAGCCAGGATTTACCGGATCGAACACACCGAAGGCTCCAAAGCTGTAGAGCCTCAGCCAGCGGTCTCGCATGACTCAGGGTTCCCTGCACTACTGGCCGCCCTGGAGTCGCCAGGATCTCACCGGCGGATTGCGGCCCAGGAGGAGATCCAGCGGCGTGGCAGCGAGGGTCTGGCTCAGCTCAAGCAGGCGCTCGACGACGGTATCAAGTCGCCGCTCGGTCGCATGCATGCGATCTGGGTCCTGGCACAGGTGGAACAACAGCAGGCCATGGATGATATTTTTGCGATGGCGGAGAGCGACGATGATCCAGCCGTACGTGCTCAGGCTGTACGAGCGCTGGCCGACCTGGCGGACCCGGTGCTTGCCCAGCACAAGCTCGCTGCGGGCCGGGGAGATCCACAGGTTGCCGAGCGGCTGGTCGAGTTGGTCACGTTGCAGGATGACTCCCGCCTGCTCTTGGAAGTCCTGGTGGCACTGGGGCGGCTGCGTTGGTCGGATTCGGCAGCATGGCTCAGTCGTTACTGGCCGAATGTGAAGCGGGATTCAGCTCTCAACCATGCTGCCATGCAGCTCTTGCGGCGATCCGACAACTGGCCCGCCGTCCTGCAGTTGCTCGATTCAGCAGACGATGAATCCGAGCACGGTCCTGGCTTACACGAGCTGGCATTACTGGCGATCGCCAACCAGCCACAGGAGCAGATCGTCGATGGCCTGCTGGCGCGATTGCAGGACGAGAAGGACGCTCAACGCCGGGCCGAATATGCTGACGCGCTGGCTCGGGTCTACAAGAAACCGGCTCGCTGGACGTACTGGGGTTTTCGACCACCTCCGCGGCCAGCTCATCCGGATAGCTGGGAAAAGACCGGTATCATAGAAACCGCGCTGGACGGTGCTCTGGCGGATCCCAACCCCATCGTTCGGCTGGCGGCGTTGGTCCAGATGCGGCGAGAAGCGGTGCCGGTCAAACTGTCGTCGCTGTCCGCCTGGCTTAAGACCGAACGCGATCTGGAGCGGGCCAGCCAGCTGCTGGAGGCGCTCGGCGACTATCCAGCAGCGGATGTGGTGGGCTTGCAGGAACAGGTGTTACGCGACAGGACGTACTCGGCTGCCAACCGCCTGACCGCACTGGCTGCGTTATCGGCCGAGCTGCCCGCAGGCGACAGCGACGGTCTGCTCGAGATCGGTAACTCGATCGAAGAAGGGCCAGTGCTGGCAGCACTGTTGGCTGAACTGGGCAGTCGACCAAAGACGCCGGCTGAGGTGCTGTTGTTAGAGCGGGTCTTCTCAAGCAGTGCGATTGTTCGGGCGGCGGCAGTGGATGCATTGACGGCGAGAAAGAGTGACAAGCTGGCGAGCCATGTCGTGCGCATGCTGGAGGACGACGATGCAGGCGTCCGTCGCTCGGCGGCTGTGGCGGCTGGGGTGCTGCAAGTTGTTTCGGCAGCTGAGCCGCTGCGAGGAATGGCTTTCGACGAGGATCGGCTGCTGGTTGCAGCCTGCCTGGTGTCGCTCAAGCAACTCCGCGATCCAGCTGCCGTGCCACAGGCGGTGGTGGCACTCAAGCGAGAGGAGACACGGCTCGAGGCAATTTCTTACCTGGAGTCATTTGGCAGTGCCTCGCAGCTGGAACCACTTGAGCAGCTGACCGAATCGAATCGGTCGATGCAAGTTCTGACCGGCATTGCCCGGGCTCTGTCGGCCTGGCAGGCCAGCTCAGAAGATGACCCCCGTCGGAGCCAGGCGATAGCCGACGCGCTGGCGGTCACGCAGGTACGCAGTGGGACGGTGCTTCATGTGAAAATACGACACGCCGTTCTGATCGGCGATGTACCGCAGTTGCTCGAGCAACTTGGCGGACTTGAGCAGTTGCCAGCTGGTGAAGGCTGGCTGCCGCGGATTGCCGCGGGACTCGATGCAGGTTTTCAATTGCTGCCGGAGGCCAAGCCGCAAGGACCCGCTGGGCTGCATCGGCTGGCAGTGTCCGATCTGCTGATGGAGCGGCCGGGAGACTTTGAGTTTCTCGGTTCCTGCAATCGTCCCTGGCGTATCTGGCTCAACGGACGTGAGGTATTTCAGCGCGACAAGGCAGCCAAGTACAGTCCCAACTCGGAGCGATTTGAGGCCTCACTCAAGAGGGGTCGCAATCGCCTGATCGTGGAGATTAAGGAAGCGACTGTGGAAGCGAAATTGCATTTGCGGTTTCGGCCAAAAAGTTCCAAGGCGGAGCATGAGCGATTGATCCAGCTGGCCCTGGCAGGTGGTGGCAGTGAGGTGCGCGGACGCGAGGTGTTCCTCAATGCTGAGAAATCCCAGTGCATCAAATGTCATCGACTCAGCGAGCAGAAGGATGGCAGAATCGGGCCAGACCTGACAGGGATTGGCAGCCGGTTTTCGCGGATTCACTTGATCGAGTCGATCCTCGAACCGAGTCGGACTGTGGCCCCCAGCTATGCGACCATCGCGGTGGCGATGAATGACGGGCAGGTGCTGACTGGAGTACGGATTTTGCAGACCGAGCAGATGCTGGTTCTGGGTGACAACCAGGGCAAGCTCCACACACTGTCTCGATCGGAAATTGATGACGTGCGAGTGCAGACGCAGAGTACGATGCCTGAGGGCCTGGAGAAACGACTGACGGATCGGGAATTCCTGGATCTGCTGGCATTCCTGACTTCACAAACGAAAAAGTAGGGTGATTCGGTTCTGTGGCTGGCGGATGCTTGTGGCATTCATTGGCTGAGAGCCTCAATTGCTGGGTATGAACTGTTACTGCCATGAAAGGTGAATCGATGTTCTTTGAGTTCCGAGTCTTGTGCGTGTTGCTGTGTGGCCTTTCGATGCTTTGTGTCAGCCTGCCGGCTGCCGAGGAGGATCCGGAGGTGGACCCTAAGATTGTCTACAAGGAAGACCTTCTCTATGGTCGCGTACATGGTGCCGGATTACTGGCCGATGTGGCTTACCCGGTCTCGGACAAGCGGCTGCCTGCGATTATTTCTGTGCACGGTGGACGCTGGCGAGGCGGGCACAAGAAGGATGGGTCGACGATCAAGGTCCAGCAGTGGGCGGGCTTTGGATTTTTCGCGATGTCGATCGACTATCGATTGGTGGGAGCCACGCCTGCGCCGGCCTGTTACCAGGACTTTCAGTGCGCCATTCGCTGGGTCCATGCGCATGCCAAGCAGTACAACATTGATCCAGAGCGAGTCTTTCTGATTGGGCAATCGGCTGGTGGGCACATGGTTTCGCTGGCCGCCACGCTGGGTGATGGTCCTTTCAAGCGGACTGGTGGTTGGGAAGATGCCAGCAATGACTTTCGTGCGGTGATCAGCGTAGCGGCGAACTATGAGCTGACCACACTCAGCTGGGGTAACATCTGGACACCACCCTTTGCCACCGATCCGGTCGAGGCTCGCAAGCTGGCCTCACCGGTCAATCATGTCAAGAAGGATATGAAGCCGCTGATGATCCTGCATTCTGACAACGACCGCTCGGTACCGATTAAGAATGCCCTGTTGATGGTCGACGCTTTAAAGGAGGCCGGAGCGAAGCATGTCTTCCATCGCTATCCCTCGATGGGTCACATGGGAATTACCGACGAAGTGATTGAGCGAACACTGGAGTTCATCAAGCAGCAGTGATGGAGAGGTGTCACTGGCTGAGGCTGAATTCTGATTTTGTCGAGTGATGCTGGCTGTGAGATCTTCTGGCGAAAATTCTCCGTCCTGGATCGCCTTACGAACACTTGCAAGGAAAACACCATGCGAATCCATTGCCAGACGTCCCTGTTTATGAGCTTGCTGGTCCTGCTGCTGTCTCTTCTTCCTATCCAAGTTGGCGGAGAGGAGAAGCTTGAGGTCCGTGCCACAGCTGGTTCACGATCACAACCGCTGTCACGTATTCTGTTCGGTTCTTGCGCCAAGCAGGACCAGCCGAAACCGATCTTTGAGACGATCGTGGCCCAACAGCCCCAGCTGTTTATTTTCCTGGGAGACAATATCTACGCTGACACCACAGAGATGGATCTGATGCGAGCCAAGTATGCCCAGCTCAAGGCAGACAAGGGTTTTGCCCAGTTGATCAAGGCCTGCCCCGTGCTGGCCACCTGGGATGACCATGACTACGGCGAAAATGACGCTGGTGCGGAGTATCTCAAGCGGAGTGAATCGCAGCAGCTGTTCGTCGATTTCTGGAACGACCCGGAGGATTCACCACGCCGCCAACGAGCTGGCGTTTATGATGCCCACGTCTACGGTCCGAGGGGCAAGCGTTTGCAGGTGATCCTGCTTGATACACGCTACTTTCGTGGGCCACTCAAGAAGGGTGACCGCCGCGTCGGCGGTCCTTACTACCCAAACGATGACAAGAACATCACGATGCTGGGTGAGGCGCAATGGAAATGGCTGGCACAGCAGCTGCGGCAGCCGGCGGAGATTCGTATTATCGTATCGAGCATTCAATGCGTTTCTGAGTCGGCGGGTCAGGAGACCTGGTCTAACCTGCCGGTGGAACGTCAGAGGTTGTTTGATCTGATTGCCAGCAGTCGAGCTAACGGGGTGATGATCATCAGTGGTGACAGGCACTGGGCGGAACTTTCTGCCACGACCGATTCGACGCCCTACCCGATTTATGACCTTACCTCCAGCAGCTTTAATGTGCCGCATGGTCGGGGAACTCCCACGATCAACAAGTACCGTTCCGACCCAAACACGTATCATCAGTCGAATTTTGGTGCTATTGAAATAGACTGGAAGCTAGATGATCCGCAGGTCACACTGCGCGTGCTGGATATGCAAGGTGATCCGAAGATCGACAAGACGATACGACTCAGCCAGCTTCAGAGGGCAAAATCGCTTCGACCGCGCTGATGCCCGCGATTGATGACGGTTTGACCTTGGGATAAACTAGACCACTTGCACCGCCGATAATGAGTGGTGTGGTAATCCCCTGTAGCTCAGTTGGTAGAGCGAGTCCGCCTTCGGCGGATTAACCGCCTTGAGCGACTGGAGAGTAAAACAGAGACGCTAATCCCCTGTAGCTCAGTTGGTAGAGCGAGTCCGCCTTCGGCGGATTAACCGCCTTGAGCGACTGGAGAGTAAAACAGAGACGCTAATCCCCTGTAGCTCAGTTGGTAGAGCGAGTCCGCCTTCGG
>CAUZOB010000247.1:0-6701 GCA_963581185.1 Planctomycetota bacterium
TGGTCACCGAGCGGCCCGCTGTCCAGGTAATGGTTATTGGTCGGCCGAACGACAAGGCCTATACCGGGGCGATGGATGAACAACTCCGTCGCGGAGGAGTTGAGGTTGTCGGGGTCGTCAATGGAGAGCCTAACGAGATTCGTGCCAGGCTGGTTGAGCTTGGTGGGGCGTCCACCCAACTGGATGTGGTGGCGACCCTGCACGCGGCCGCTCCGGATCCGGGGGTCTTGAGCCCCTCGTCGCTGGCCAAGCTGGCCGAGCAGTATCCCTCGCTGGCTAACGTCCAGGTAATCAAGCCATCCAGTTACCGCTGGCCCGTGTTCCTCAAGACGGACAATCTGCGCACCGTGCTGAATAACATCTCAGTGGTGGCGATTATTGCGATCGGCATGACGATGGTGATCATTACCGCCGGTATTGACCTGTCGGTCGGTAGCCTGATCGCTTTTTCCGGTGTGGTCGTTGCCCGCTTGATAAGCAGCCTGGCCAGCTCGGGAGAGCCAGGTGTGATTGGCGTTATCGCCTGCTGCATTGCTGCTATCGCTCTCTGTGCCCTGTTTGGTTTGTTTGCCGGTGTGATGGTGACGGGATTTGGAATACCGTCATTTGTTGTCACGCTGGCAACCATGCAGATTGCTCGTGGGCTGGCCTTCACAGTGGCGGGCGGCCCTCAGCCGGTGCCGATCAAGTCCGAGCTGCTTATCCAGTTTGGAGCTGGTGGAGGTTTGTTCGGTATTCCCAATGCAGTTGTGGTCATGGTGCTGTTGTATATCGCAGCCCACCTGCTGATGTCGCACACCGCACTCGGTCGCTATATCTATGCAGTTGGCGGGAATGAAGAGGCTGCCCGCTTGTCCGGCGTGCCGGTCAAGCGAGTGTTGCTGTTTACCTATGCGGTCTGCGGCGCGCTGGCCGGACTGGGTGGGTTGATTGATGCGTCGGCATTCAAGACCGGTGTGCCCAAGGCAGGCGAAGGATATGAGCTGCTGATTATCGCTGCTGTCGTGGTTGGCGGTACCAGCCTGGCAGGTGGTGAGGGGAAGATGCTGGGGACCCTGATTGGAGCACTTATACTGGCTGTCATCAGTAATGGCATGTACCTGACAGAGGTGGGAGCTTACACCCAGATGATTGTCTTCGGTGCCTTGATCCTGGCTGCAGTGCTGCTGGATATGCTGAAGAAAAAAGGCTGGCTTGGAGGTGGCCTCAGACAACCCGGCGTTGGCGACAGCAGCTAGAAAGAGCTGGGTTTTTGTCTTGTTTTCGCAGCGAGGGTTGGTTGACATATCGTTATCTGGCGATGTAACCTAGCTCATTCAATACATGAAAACACCTGAAATCATACCCGCGCAGGCGGAGTGAATTTCAACCAGTAAGTACTGTTGGCATAGGAGTTTGAATCGGTGAATAAGCTTGTCAAAATGACCTTCTGGGGGTTCGGCGCCATGCTGCTGATGGCAACTCCTGTTCTGGCACAAGATGGTGGAAGCGCCGCACCTTTGATCCCAAATGCTGTGGGTATTGGCTTGGTGGTGATAGGAGCTAGCTTGGGAATGGGAAAACTGGCCAGTTCGGCACTGGAGAGTATGGCTCGACAGCCGGAAATCGCTGCCAGCATTCAGACCGCCATGATTATTGCGGCAGCCCTGATTGAAGGCCTTTCCTTCTTCGCCATCTTCGCTTGCTGGGCAAGTGGACTGATGGGTGGCTAACGCGACCAGCGAAGTTAATACAGAAACTACCCGCTTGTTCCGCCAGGAGCAGGCGGGTTTTTTCGTGCCCCGGCATCAGCCGCTGGGTTTCCTGCCGGCTGGTAGCAACAGGCTAACCAGTGAGCCGACCACCAGGTTGGCAATCAGGGAAAACACGCCGACCCAGAGGAAGCTGATCGGTGTAATTTCCACGTCCAGTATCAGCGGGCCATCCTGCTGATATTGTGCGTGAAATGGTGGGTCTGCCGTCTTAAGTCGGTTGATAATCGCGACAGCCAGGTCCTTGTTCGATGATGACGCTGTGAAAGGCACTTCCAGGTTCCCTGCCGCTGTCCCTGGCCGCACCGTAACGTCGTCGAATTCAAGTACCAGCACCTGGTCCGGGCGAGAGAGAGTCATCGTCTCGCCATCGCTGAGCAGCGAGCAGGCATTGTCTGGCAGAGTCAGCCGGGTCGGCTGACGGTTTATGAACTTAACCTCCTGCTGCATAGTGCTGGTATCCAGCTGGAAAGGGGTCTCGGTCACAAAGCCCCAGATGTTGCCAGAGAAGGCGACTAACAGCGCTGTCGTAACGCCGACAGCGCAGCCTGCCGCAACACCCAGCGGTCGAGCGAAGGGCACGAACAGGGCAAAGAAGAAGAGGGCGAAGATGGGGGTTACCAGCAGGTTGGTTGTCCGCCCGGTGATGGCGGAGATATTGCCCGGCACAGAGCCCATCGCTGAGCTGATCACCACCACAATGGCCCCAATCGTGAAGGCCAGCAACATGGTTGTTGTACGGGTCGGTGTGCGACCGAAGCGATCCATGAAATCGCTGCTTACGACGGCCGTGATCGAGTTAACACCCGAGTCGATGCTGGACATCGCCGCAGCAAACATGGCGGCTACCACCAGGCCAGCCACGCCAATCGGCAGCTTGCTGCCAATGAAGTAAGGGAAGATCTTGTCGGCGTCATTCTTGAGTGACATTCCGTCCGGCAGTGAGTGGTGCTGAAAGTAGCCGAGCAGGCTGAAGCCAACCAGGGTCAAGGTGATACTGATCACCACGGAGACAATCAGCTGGGTCTTGAGTGCCGTGCGAGCGGCGGTTATATCGGTGGTTGCCATGAATCGCTGTACAGAAGTCTGGTCCCCGGCGGCGGTACAGATGTACCACACGAACATGTTCAAGAATCCCACGAAGACAGTCACCCGGGTCGACAGATCCCAGCTAAAGAGTGGTTGGGTATCCCAGTTTTCGTTCCACTCGGTGGGAAACCAGCTGAAGCCGCGGTCGGCAGAAACAAGAGCAATCACGATCAACGCGCCACCGAACAAGAGGATGGCCTGCACCAGGTCTGTTATCACAACCGCCTGCATGCCACCCAGCGACGTGTAGATCACGGCAACAAAGCCAGTCACCATAACAATCAGCGGCACCCACTTTTTGTCCACGCCCATCATCACGACCAGGGCCTGGGCAGCGAGGTAGATCAGCAGTGCCATCCAGACCAGTCGCAGCAGGATGAACATCGTGGCGCCCAGCAGCCGAATCCCCACACCCAGCTTCTCCTCCAGCAACTCGTAGGCACTGGTCACACGCTGCTTCATGTAAATCGGCAGGATGCAATATGCTACGACCCAGTAGACGACCGGCATGCCGATCAGCGGGATCAGGCTGGCTGGACCCTTGCCCAGTTTCTCGCCCGGTACAGAGAGATACGAGATGGTGCTTAGCAGCGTGGCAAACAGCGAGACCCCAATCAGGATTGGGTTCATTTTGCCGTTGCCAATAAAGTACTCCTCGGTGGTGGTCTGCTTGCGGCTTACATACCAGCCAAGCGTGATCGTGCCAGCTGCATAAATGGCAATGATCATCCAATCGACGAAATGCAGACCATCGCCAGCATAAGCAGCTCGTGCCGTGCCACTGTCAGTGGCTGTGATAATTCCCAGCACACCCAGGACCAGACAGAACAACGTCAGGGCCAGCAGGAGATAGTCAAAACGGCGGAGCTTCATGGCGATCCGCCAGGTTGCGGCAGGAACCATTGGGACATTGTTCGTCTAACCATCAGGGCGAAGAGTTGAGTGGTGAATTGTATCACGGCTCGGCGGCTCGTTGTTTGGGGTTCTGGACGGGCGAGCCAGTTCGTTGAATTCCCCCGCGGGCTCTATCATACTGGCCGAACAGGTCAGCCAACGCATCCCTTCCCGGAGCACGAGAAGATGACGATTTACTCCAACCGCAGGCAGTTCCTGCAGACTTCATTGGCTGTAACGGCAATTGCCTCAACGGCCATGCCGGCTCGCGCGGCAGGTATCGCCACTCGCTATGCCGATCTGCAGACTCGCAAGTACCTCGGCAGGGGAGAGGTCCTGGCCGAAATCAAGGATGACAAGGTCTTCACCGAGGGTCCAGCCTGGGCCGCTGATGGCAGGTTGCTGTTTACCAATGTGCCCGCGGCGAAAATCCTCGCCTGGAGTGAAAAGAGCCGCGAGCTGACGCTGTTTCGCCAGGACAGTAACCTGGCCAACGGGTTGTATTTTGATCCAGCGGGCCAGCTGTTGGCTTGTGAGGGGGGCGCCGGACGTGTCACTCGAACCGATCTGAAAAGTGGCACGATAACGGTGGTCGCCGATGAGTTCAACAACTTCCCTTTTGCTTCTCCCAATGATGTCTGTCTTGATGGAGTGGGTCGCATCTTCTTCACGTCCCGGCCCGGCGGGGAAGATCCGACCAAGGGAAATGTGAATGCGGTTTATCGAATTGACCCGGACGGGACGGTCGACCAGGTACTCAAGTGGCCCGATATTCACATGCCCAATGGCATTGTCACGTCACCCGACAACAGCACGCTGTACTTGATCGAGGCCCATCCTGATGCGGATCAGCATCGGGATATCCGGGCCTATGATATTCATGAGGACGGATCGCTTGGCAATCAGCGGGTGCTGATTGACTTTTATCCGGGCCGCAGTGGGGATGGTATGTGCATTGATGCGGAGGGGAATCTCTATGTAGCAGCGGGGCTGCATGCTACTCGCGAGACCAGTGAGACGCTCGATACCCGTCCGGGCATTCATGTCATCTCACCGCAGGGTGAATTGTTGGCGTACCAGCCAACGCCGGTCGACACGATCACGAATTGTGCGTTTGGGGGAAAGGACCTGCGCAGCCTGTACATTACCTGCGGAAAGTTTCTGCTGCGGATGCGCAGTAAGATCCCCGGCAAGCCGGCCTACTGGAATGGTGAACGCACAACCTAAGGCAGATCGGCTCGCAACTGGGCGATAGACTGACTGGCTCGCTCTCTCAAGTCGCTGTCCAGCGAAGTACGGCTGAGGGTCGTGAACATCCGCAGGGCACTCGTTCGCCGGCCCGCAGCGGCCCACTGTTCAGCAACCAGGAACTGGACCTGCTGGATTTGTGCCGCCACCGCCAGCCGCCGCTGCTCAGCGATCGGACCATGCGTGATCTGCTGCAGCAACTTGAGCGATTGAGTGTACTCACCCTGCTGACTGAGCTTCCCCGCTTCGATCATCCAGGCGGCGTGCACCTGCGGCCAGAGTTGCTGGGCGAGTAACAGCGGCGGTGCAGAAGTCGACAATCTCTGATCCTGTTCGCCGCTGGCATGAATTGTGAACATCTGCGGCCCGGAACTGCTGGAGACCTGGTAGACCGGCAAGTCTGCCAGGTTGGAGAGTGCCGCCAACTGTCGCTTGGGGAGAAAGATGACCACGTAGTGCCGAAGCACCGGTATCATCTGTGGCGACCGAAAGGCCTCCTCAACCAGCTTCTTGGTCGAGCTGTCCCATTCATCCTTGTTGTGTCCCTTGCCGCTATAGACAACAAACAGGATCGGGGTGCCAGATTCGCGAGCCTGTTTCAGTCCTTCCGACGCCGCAAAGACGATGCTGCGATCGTCGATAACTCGCTCATTAGTCAGCTTCTCAAAGACCTCCTCGAAGACATCTGCCAGGGGAGCAAGCGGCTGGGCGACCATGATCTGGTGGGCACGACTTCCACCCAACTGCTGGGCCGCCTGTCGACGGGCAACCAGCATCGGCGGATCGGGCCGCTTGTCCTGGCGATCATAGGAGGACGCTTCTCGCAGCTTCTTGAGTTTCTCGTAATAGCTTCGCTGGGCTTCGGTAAGCTTGGACTTCACGTGGGCCTCGAACGTGGAAGCTTGCGAGTGTAGTTGCTCAAGGTGGGCGCGCTCCACAACCGCTCGCTGGCCGCGGATATCCTGCGGCGACTGGTATTCAGCCTGCTCGAAAGCCTGCACCGCAAAACGGGCTGCCGTGAGCAGCTTCTCGGGCTGGACCGGCTGAGCAATCGCATGCACGACAAGGGCGTCGGGGGTACAGAAATAGCTGGCAACGTTGCCGCCGTTCTTCTGTAAGCGGCCATGGTTGCTGACCACCTCAAAGTCGCCGACTTGTTGGTAAGTTGCCACAAACTTGTCGTTGAAGTATTCGCCGACACGAGGGTCTGACAGAGCACCTGCCCTGAACTTCTGGGCGTTGTTTCAGGTGAACTCCTCGCGGGAAAAATTGCCCGATACCTGGATCACAAAGACCAGCTTGCCCTCCCTGCGGGCCACGTCCGCAGCCACGCTGGGGTCGCTGTACCACTGCAGGGCAGTTCCCAGTGGGCCTATCGTGCAGTCTGCCTTTGCCGGTTTGGCTGCCGCCTCTTCGGCACCGCTCAGGGATGCAGCCGTGAGGGTGAAAAATGCCAGCAGACAGCAGTATCGGCTGAATCGGTAAAAGTAACGCCGGTCCCTGGATGGCAGCTTCATGTCGTGGCCCCTTCGTTTGGTTTACTACGATCGGATGGGGCTGACGGGTCGTAGCGCACCGCGAGCCGGTGAATAAGAGTGCAACTGGCGCGCCATCCACCCAATGCAGATCGGCCGCTGGTGCGCTAAGTTGCTTGGGCTGGGGGATTTAGGTTTTTGCAGCTACCTTCCCAAGCACCGTCCAGCTAACAGAGCGATGTCA
>CAUZOB010000248.1:0-6627 GCA_963581185.1 Planctomycetota bacterium
CGTTGCCCTGGGCTGATTCCGCAACCGATGAAGCCAAACACCAGGGCCTGACAAAGTTTGGCGAAGCGGTGGTTCATGAAATGAACCGGCTCGGCATGCTCGTCGATCTCTCACATGTCTCGGCCGATACGATGCTCGATACACTGCAGATTTCACGCGCGCCAGTTATTTTCTCCCACTCGTCGGCATTTGCCGTGGCGGGCCATCCTCGCAATGTCCCGGACAACGTCCTCGAACAAGTCCGTATCAACGGCGGCGTCGTGATGGTCAACTTCTATTCTGGATTTATCCACCCCGAGTCGGCGCGACGGCGTGCCAAGATGTTTGATGTGATGCGTGAAATGCGTTTGAAGTATCCCGAGGCAGCAGATTATCGCAAGGCCATGACCCGCTGGCGAGCGGAGAATCCGATCGCCCCGGGCCATGCCAGGGACGTGGTAGACCATATCGACCATATCGTCAAAGTGGCGGGTTTCCGACACGTTGGCATCGGTTCTGACTTCGACGGTATCAGCGTCGTACCGGTTCAACTTGAGGACGTTGCCTCCTACCCCGTCATCACACAGGAGATGCTCACCCGTGGATACAGTCGGCGAGCCATTCAGGCCATCATGAGCGGCAACGTGATGCGGGTACTTACCGAGGCGGAACGGGTCGCCGAAGAACCACAGTCGATGCAGGCAGTCTTCAAGTAAGGCCAAGCAAGCCTGACAGGACGCGATGGTCTCGTCGTAACGCGTCCAGGTTTTTTTCCAGTCCGTCGTCGGGCAGGTATTCGACGTGCAGCGAGAACAGGCCTTTGTATTCCCTGCGTAGTATGGCGAAAAACTCCGGGTCGACCCGTCCTGTTCCGAACGGCCGATTCATAGGCCCCTTTTCATCGGGTAGCCAACTGAAGTCCTTGACGTAAATGGCTCCCAAGTTTGGTTGAATACGACGGAAATGAAGTTGCCAGTTGAGGCCGCCCTCCACGGTCGCATGGCGAATGTCAAAGGCCACGGCCAACTGCTGAGGATCTATTCCATCAAACAACTCTGCCAGGTCCCAGACGGCTGAACCGACGGTCGTGGCACCGGCATGGTTCTGGTAGAGGCCGGTCATACCGATTTGCTTATTCAATGCGGCCAGTTCTAAAAGCCTCTTGCGATGGTCCACCAATTGCGGTTTGATCGGTTTTGACAGGTCGTACCGCAAATAGCCCAGGCGATAGTGCGTGATACCGACCGAACTGGCGATCCGCAGTAACTTTTCGCATTCCGCGGTCGCCTCTTTCAGATCCGATGCCATGATGCCGATCGACAGACCTTCTTTGTCCAGAGCCTCTGCCAGTCGGGGAAGTTCCTGTTCGGCACGCTCCGGAAGAATATAGCCCCGCTTGCGGACGGTGGCTTCGATGCCACTAAAACCCATATCAGCCATCTGCGCGGCGAGGTCTGCGTAGGACAGTTCCTGGATGAACTTGATGAAGGCGCAGATCTCGTATCGAGACTGCTTGGGAAGATCGGCGTTGGCCGTGGAACAATATCCGATACCGGCGGCCATCGTCGCAATCGCCTGTCGTCGATCAAGTTTGGTGGCAGTCATGTGTCCCCATTCCTCAATAGGTGTGGCTCACTTCGGCGGCAATAGAGCGGAAAGATCACGGACCGTTAGCAGATGGCCGTGATCGGAAGTCACAATCACGGCGGTGTCCTTCCAGCGATCGTCCTTTTCCGCCCATTCCGTTATCGCTTGAAACGCATCGTCGCCACTCATCACGGCGCCCACGACGTTGTCGATATTGTTTCCGTGGCTGGCCCAATCAACATCACCCGCTTCTACCATCAACCAAAATCCCTGCTCATTCGTTTCCAGGACTTTTAAGGCGGCTCGCACCATATCCTCCAGTCGCGGATTCTCCGAGAGGTCGGCTTCCGTGTAGACCTCGGTGTCCCTTCGATCCGTCGAATCTGCGGTTGGGTTGTAACCGCCATCTGCTGTCTGGAAAGGTAGATGTTCGTACTTGGTGCCAAAGAACCCCAGCAGTCGCGTATCGTTGGCTACCGCCGCTTCTGCCGCCAATGTCAGTGACTGTCGGCCATTGGCGCCAGCTTGGCGGGTGACAACCGTGTAAGCTCCTCCCTGCTTGATGTCAGCGGCTGCCAGGTCTGCCTCGGCCAGGTATGGGTTGCCGGGCACAAAATTCTCACCCTGTCGGTCATCTGTCTCCACCGTGTGCCCCCAGCCTGCCCCGATCAACACCTCGACCCCGTTGAGGGGGGACTGGGGATGAGAAATTGAGGGTAAGCCAAGCAGATCGCGGGCGATGTCCTGGGTATCGTAGCGCATAACGTTTTGGGCGTACGCCACGGCGGGAGTTGCATGGGAAATTGGCACGCTGGTCACGATCCCCACGCTGAACTTGCGATCTTCCTGTAACCGTCGGCCGAAGGGCCGCACTGGCCTCCCGTCCGTATCCAGGTTGACCGAGTAGATGAAGGTCTTCGCTCCACTGGTCATCGCCGTGCCCGAGGCGGCTGAATCGGTGTAGTGATGGGGCCAGCGATCATGGTTGCCCTTGAGGTATTCAATGTCGCCTGGTCGCGCCCAGGGAGTCGCTCCACCGAGCAAGGGATGGTATCCACCTGTCGGCGTAATATCTTCCAGCGTGGAAATCTGCTTATCGACATCCTTGATCGTGCCGTTGTTATGCGGCGATGTCACCATGAAGCCGTAGCCTGTGTCGACCTTGTTGTAATCCTGGAAGAGCAGCCCGCTGCCGCGGCCCGATTCATAACCCTTGCCGCCCGACCTGTAATAGGCGGCCGCACGTGTCGAATGCCAATCCATGCCATCAAAAACAACCAGGATGATGTACTTCTTCCCCTCCAGCGTGGCATCTATCTGCAGCTTGTGGATTTCTGTCTGGTCAAGGTACTCTGCCTCCGGATTAAGCGTTCCGGCCGGTACCTGCCCAAACACGCGAGTCAACCGACTGGGACTTCGGTACAGACTGTTCGTGCCCTGGACCGCTTCCAGCGAGACTCCAAACGTGTAAACCGGTACCAGACGATTGGAGTGCGTCGTCCAGTCAGCATAAACGTCTGGACGAGCGCCCCAGTGGCCCCAGCCGGCGCTACCACTAGCCACTGCGGCATCCTGCAGGTCGCGCAGGTGATCCGCCGCGACACGTTCGCTGAAATTGACGAGGCCGATTGCGATCGCCAGCAGGCCGATCGTTTGACGAGTAAATTGAGTCACAACTAGTCCCACATGATGTAGCTTTGATTGCCAGGAAATCACAATCTGGTACGATAACCGACGAGCGGATTGGCGTCACGGATCTTTGACGGAATTCGCACTTTCAGCTGGCGAAACCAATCGTACGACCGCCAGTGAAAAACAGTCGGGCCAGAGAAAGGAGTCATCACAATGGCATCTTCCGCGATAGACCTTGCCGGTCGCAAAGACCAGATTCGGCAACAGGCACATGCAAACCGTCGTGAACAAACGGACAAGGATGACATTAGCGTCACGATTGTCGAGACGTTCATGCAACAACCCGAATATGAAGCCGCCAGCACTGTGATGTTCTATGTCGATGTGCGAGCCGAAGTGCGGACCCGATTTGCGCTGGCAGACGCGATCGCCAGTGATAAACGCATCGTTATCCCGTTTTGTGTTGAAGGCGAACTTGAACTGTTCCTGCTGGAGGACATGGCAGAACTGGAACTGGGGATGTACAAGATCCTCGAACCAAAGGCTGAGCTGCGCGACGTCGCTGAAAAGCGGGTCAATGTTTCCGAATTGGATCTGATTATGGTCCCCGGAGTTGCCTTCGACGCTCAGGGTGGTCGAGCCGGTCACGGTCGAGGTTACTATGACAAGTTACTGCAGCACGCGCGGCCCGATACACCGCTGGTCGCGATCGCTTTCGACTGCCAGATGTTTCCAGAGGTCCCGGTGCAAGCTCACGATGTCTACATGGACAAGGTGATTACCCAAAGCGAGGTGTTTGCCGGGCGTGGACGATAGCCCGACAATCAGCTGCCCTACCTGCTGTGCAGGTCGCCGCACAATGACAAAGGAGTTCTTTACTCATGACCATTGATTCGGACAACGGTCAGGTGCGTATTGTGGACACCTATGCCGAGGCCTTTCGTAGCTTGTATGCAGAGGTCATTATCACGGCCCGGGACCGAAAGTGGCTTGACCGCGCCGTGGCAGCATGCTGTGGTAACGCATCCAGTACGATCATGTGCGACTGTGAAGCGGGACGGGATCGCTATGTCGGCCCTGGTAGTAACGAGGATTCACCCGATGGTCGACCAGGTGCCGTCATCCAATTCCATCTGCCACGATTCCGCAAGGATCGCGTCGAGGCACTTCAGCAGTCGTTATTGACTCGGATTAGCCAGAACGTCCTGACCTGTCCTACCACAGCCTGTTTCGGCGACCAGGAGACTGACGACTATTTCAAACTGGGCAAGAAGATCTCATTCTTCGGTGACGGCTATCAGAAGCGAGTGCGTCGAGATGGTCGGGACCAGTGGTCGATACCGATACTGGGCGGCGAGTTCTTACTCGATAGACGTTTTGGTTATCGGGATGGCATCATGGGCGGAAATCTCTGGTTCATGGGCGCCACGGTCGATGCAGCTACAGAGGCCGCCGAAGCAGCAGCGGACGCCGTTGGCACCGTGCCAGGGACCATTACGACCTTTCCGGGTGGCGTTGCCGCCAGTGGATCAAAGGCAGGCAGTCGCTACTCCTTTCTGATCGCCAGCACCTATGCGGAATTCTGCCCCACGTTAAGGGAAACCCTCGGTGAACAATCGCGAGTGCCTGAGGGAGTCGAGTCGATCATGGAAATCATCGTCAATGGCAAGGACTTGGTATCTATCCAAGCCGCCACCGCAGCGGCCATTCACGCCGCCTTGCCAACACCCGGCCTGATGCGAATTTCCGCCGGGAACTATGGAGGGCGGCTGGGCAAGTCATTTATCCACCTGCGTGACCTGCCATTACCGGACCAAGCTCTCTTTGTCCCGGAACAGGTGTCGTGAGTGATCTCAATGGCCCCACGGTAGCGCCATCTCTGGAATCGAGCACGGCCACGCGGGGGACGCTGTTAATTCTCGCCTGGTCCGCTCTGCTCGCGGCCTGCCTCTGGCAGTTTACGGCCGACGATGCCTATATCGTGTATCGCTACGCCGAGAATGCGGCCGCTGGGCAAGGCCTGGTCTATAACGCCGGCGAGACAATCTCTGCCTTAACCTCTCCTGGCCACGCCCTGGTCTGCACATTGCTCGCAGTGCTTCAGATTCCACTTCAGCTCGGCAACAAGGTCCTTGGAATGGCAGGACTGGTGTTTTCCGGACTGCTCGTTTCCCGGCATGTTGCCTGCTCCCCATCCGTACGCTCCCTCGCACTGCTGCTGGTGGTCGGATCGCCGCTCGCCGTGGTTTGGTCCGTGGGTGGCCTGGAGACCTCGTTGTTGATGCTGGGTCTGACAAGCCTCGTTGTACTTTCACCTTCTCTGAAGAGCCGGCCCAGGGATTCTCAGCTGGCTTGGTACTCACTGCTGGCTGGCGCGTGCTTCCTGCTGCGGCATGACAGCGCCCTATTCCTGACGCCCTGCGTTGTCCATCAGATAGGGAGCCAGCTTCGACGGCCCCGGGCCACTGTGCGTCCGGTGTTGCTGCTTTCCCTGCCGGCCGCTGCCCTGTCGTTTGGCTGGCTCGGTTTCAGCGCGTTTTACTATCACGATGTCTTGCCCACCTCGTTTTACACCAAGACCCCTTCATTCAATTGGCCCTGGATGGCGTTGAACGCGATTTACATGGTCCAATTCGTCCTGCTTACCGGTCTCGTCTTGTTATTTCTCGCCTCACGTCGAAGCGCAGCTACCGACAAGACCGCTCCGTCCCCGCTTCCAGCCGCCGGCAATCCAGGCCAACAGCTCGGCGTTTCCATCGGTCTGGCGGTGACATTCGTCTACGGACTCGGCATGGTGACAAGCCACATGATGTTCGCCTACCGTTTTCTGCTGCCTTACCTGCCTGTGGCTGTCATCTTGACTGCCGGCCTGGCCGGACGCAGGCGGGCTGTGGCCAGCGGTTCGGCCCGACTCGAGTTGACACTGGCCTGCTGCTTGCAGCTTGGCATGCTCGCCTGTTTGCTCTGGGTCTCACTTAATCCCGGCGCGGTTGGCGAATATCGCCACCTCACTATCTCGCAATACAGCCAGTTCCTGGCCACGCTTGATTCGCAAGCCGAGAAGATCCGCCAGCACTGGAACACCCATCCAGGCCCTGACCGGCGGCCCATTATTTTTGTCTACGCTGCGGGCCGAATCGGCCACCAGTTGCAGACTGCTCACGTTGTGGACGGCAATTTGCTCTCTTATCGCCACCTCTTTGCTGATCGGAACGAGCCGAGTGGTGTCTCGCTGTCTGCCGACTACGTGATGGCCATCGTCGGCTCCAGGCATGGATCACTGGATCAACAGCTTGGTGGACGTTTGCAGGATTATCAGCGAATTGCGCGGACGACATTCCGTTTCGACGGCCAACAGGAGCACTTCGATCTGTACTTCAACAAGAATCCGGCGCCGCTGCGACTACCACGTTACATCGACGGGTCGCT
>CAUZOB010000249.1:0-6591 GCA_963581185.1 Planctomycetota bacterium
TTATTGTGGCGGCCTACTGGCTGCCTTGCGTCAATCGACACCTGCTAGACCGGAATCGAAAACATGTCGTACTCCCGCTGGATTCACCTCGCCCTTGCTCTGCTTGTTAGCGCCACTTTTTCATCTGCTGCCCTGGCAGAAGATGAGGCGATCCAGATCCCGACCATCGAGCACGATGGGCCGGTTGATTTCGAAAAAGAAATCTTGCCGATCCTGAGGAAGAACTGCCTGGCCTGCCATAACTCGACCGATGCAGAAAGCGACCTGGTGCTGGAAAACCCGCTGCTGATCATCAAGGGAGGCGCCGAGGGGCCGGCAGTCGTCCCCGGCAAGAGTGCCGAGAGTGTCCTGCTCCTGCTGGCCAGTCGCCAGCGTGAATCATTCATGCCCCCGGACGATAATGATGTCGGTGCCAAGCAACTGACGCCCGCACAACTCGGCTTGATCAAACTCTGGATTGACCAGGGTGCCACCGGTGAAGTGACCGGTTCGGCCGGCCCCGTCCAGTGGCAGCCCCTGCCAGCTGGAGTGCAACCGATTTACGCCGCGGCCATCAGTGATGACGGGCAGCTGGCCGCTGCTGGTCGAGCTAATCAGATCTTCCTTTATCATGTCCCCACGGGACGTCAACTGGGACGCCTGACCGATCCGGAGTTGATCGATTCGGGGGACGCTCAGCGGCCCGGCGTGGCTTTTCGGGACCTGGTCCAGTCGGTTGTGCTGAATCGCACAGGTGACATGATCGCCGCTGGCGGTTATCGGAACGTTAAGGTCTGGAAGCGTGTCCAGAATGGCCGCGTTGCTGACCTGCCTGGGCTGGAAGAAGTTGCCAGCTCACTGGCCCTCTCGGCCGATGGGACGCTGGCCGCCGTAGGACTGGCCAACGGCAAGGTGCAATTGATCGACCTGGCCGAACGCAAGGTTGTTCGCAGCCTGGAAGGACATGTCGGTCCGGTACGCGGACTCGCTTTTTCCGCCGATGCCGCCACGCTCTTTAGTGGAGCCGAGGATAAGACAATTCGTAGCTGGAAAGTGGACGATGGTAGCCAGCTGGCGATGGTCGAAACAACTGCGCCAATCAACGCACTGGCGCTGGTCAACCAGGGTAAAGAACTGGCCGCCGGCCACGCCGACAACGGCCTGCGTATCTGGGCCCTGCCAGGAGCAGCAGCGGTAGAAGAAGAAGGTGCTGAAGATGAAGAGGAAGAGGAAGGTGTTAAGCCGTTACGCGAACTGGCCGGCCACGGTGGCCCGATCCATGGCCTGGTGGTGAGTGGTGAAAATCAGGAGATCCTCTTTTCTGCGAGTCAGGATGGGACCGTCCGGCACTGGACAGCCGCCGATGGGAAGCAAGTTCGGCAGCTGGCTCATGGTGGCCCGGTCACAGCACTGGCGATCAGCTCCGACGGTACTCGCCTGATATCGACCAGCGACAACAACAGTATCAAGCTCTGGAATACGGCTGACGGCGCAATGGTTGTGGAGATCAAGGGCGACTTCCAGAAACAGTTTGTGGCCCAGCGACAGCAGCGCGACAAGGCCTTGGCGGCCAAGCGAGTTGAGTTGGCGAAGAAGGACCTTGAGGAAGCTAACAAGCGAAAGACAGCCGAGGAAGAGAATCACAAGAAGGTGACCGAGGCCCTGACAAAGGCCGAGGAGGATCTGACGGCCAAGACCGAGGTCGCGACCAAGGCGACCGCGGATAAGGGAACTGCCGATAAGGCCCAAATCGATGCCAAAACCGGCCTGGCAACCGCAGAGGAAGCCAAGAAAACAGCCGACGAGGCGCT
Source organism: Planctomycetota bacterium (assembly GCA_963581185.1). Lineage (GTDB taxonomy): Bacteria > Planctomycetota > Planctomycetia > Pirellulales > Pirellulaceae > SAT2750. The sequence continues at coordinate 1,791 of CAUZOB010000249.1, forward strand.
GGTCAAGGCCGATGCCGACCTCAAGACCGGCCAGGAAGCAGTCGTCAAGGCAGAGGAAGCTCTGGTAGCTGCTACCAAGGCCGCCGAGGAAGCTGTCAAGAACAAGGCCGAGGCCGATAAGGCTGCGAGTGACAATGCCGATGACGAGGACCTGAAGAAGGCTGCCGAGGAAGCGGGTAAGGCCGCTGAGGCTGCCGAAAAAGCACGAGTCGACGCGCAGACTGCTGTCGATGATGCAAAAAAGAAGGTCGAGGAACTGACGACCGCTCAGAAGACGGCAGCCGAGGCGAAGAAGAAGGGTGACGAGGACCTCACCAAAGCCACCGCCGATCTCAAAACCGCCGATGAAAATGCCAAGAAGGCGACCGAGGCGGCCACCAAGGCGGTTGATGAAAAGGACGCCTCCACTCGTGCCACTGCTGCAGCCAAGCGAACCGTGGAGCGAGCGGGGACTGCGGTTAAAAAGGCAACAGACGAAATCACCGCGATCGACGCTGTTGTAAAACTGGAGGAAGCCGATGCAGTGACGGTCACAACGGCCAGTGAAGCTGCCGATAAAATTGCCACGGAGAGTGAGAATCCGCGACGTAGTGCGGCGTTTTCAGCAGACGGTACCACCTTCGTCGTCGGTGGCGATGGCCAGCTGGTGACGTCCTACGATGCCACCAGCGGACAGCCGCTGGATAACTACAGTGGCCAGGCGTCACAGGTCCAGGCGCTGGCATTTACCGCGGACGGCCATGTGCTGTCGATCGGAGAAAACAAGTCAGTGATTCTCTGGGACCTCTCCCACCGCTGGGAACTGGCATATCGCCTGGGCTCAAGTGAGAACGCTGATATGTTTGTTGATCGCGTGATCGCACTCAATTTCAGCCAGGATGGGACACTGCTTGTCGCTGGCAGCGGGGAGCCCTCCCGGAGTGGCCAGATCAAGATCTTTGATACCACGAGCGGTGAACTGGTACGTGAACTCGACGAACCCCACAGCGATACCGTCTTCAGCGTCGCTTTCTCGCGAGATGGAAATTACCTTGCCAGCTCGGCGGCCGACCGATTCGTCAAGGTCTTCCAGGTGGCGGACGGTGCCTTTGTCCGCTCCTTCGAAGGCCACACCCACCATGTGTTGGGTGTCAGCTGGAGTGCGGATGGCCGCACGCTGGCTAGCAGCGGAGCGGACAACGTCGTGAAAGTCTGGAGTGTCAAGACGGGCGACCAGCAACGCACGATCGCCGGTTTTGGCAAGGAAGTAACCAGTATCACGTTTGTTGCGGATGGTGTGAACATTCTCGCCTCCAGCGGCGATAAGAACGTGCATGTCAAGCGGACCGACAACGGAGGCAATGTTCGAGTCCTGAGTGGCGGCAGCGACTTTATGTATGCAGTCGGCAGCTCCGGTGACGGCAAGGTGTTTGTCGCAGGTGGCCAGGATAGCGTGCTCCGGATCTGGGCCGAAGATGGCAAGGTGCTTGGCACCTTTGCTGCTCCCGAACCACCCACTGAAGAAGAAGGCGGCGGGGGGGAAGAGTAGTCGACCTGACAGCAACACGGATTGGATTCAAAGTACAACGAGCCCGGCAGCGGGAGTGCTGACGGGCTCGTTGTACGTGACTGCGATAGCAACCATCGGGCTGCGGTCGCCGCTGGCTACTTGAGCTTGCTGGCGCCCTCTTGTCCCTTGCCAGGCGTCAGGATCTGGAAATTCCCGCGCTGGAATGGTTTGGCCTCGTAGGTTGTACCCATCAGCTCTTCCAGCTTGCTTTTCTGGGCCTTTGTCAGGACCGTATCGAGCAGATCCAACCGCACGAGCGGAAGAGCTGTGTCTGGTTTATTCACGTCAACTGATTATAGGTCGAAGTTAGATAACGGCTTAAGCGAAATAGCGACGTGGCCCATCATGCGTCCTGGTTGAGCTGTTTTCGCAGTATATCGAGTGCCTGTTTTGCGGCCCGCGCCTGGAGGATGTCGGGGTGTCCGCGATAGGCGACGCGCTGCTGCAGCTGCAGGTCCGGACCGGCCAGGACAATGTCAATCTGTCGATTGTCCTGCTCGTCCTGTTCTCCGACGACTGGCCCGATGGCGAGCACGTAGTCACTTCCAGTGAAGGACCGAGCAGCCGCTGCTGCCATCGCAGTCATTTCTGCCTGATCATGCTCGACCTGCTGAGGATCCACTGTCCAGCCGATCAGCGAACTCAGCGACTGCCAGCTTGTCAGCAGGTGACCGCCCAGGAAGACCCCCGTGTGCGGCTCCAGTTCGGCCAGCCAGCCAGCCAGAATGCCACCGGTCCCCCATTCAATCGAACAGAGTGTCTGCCCACGTGCCGCCAGTGAACGGGCCACGACGTGTTGCAATTCGTCGTTGTCGACACCGAAAACAAGCTCTCCCAGGCACTCGTGGATCGTTTCAATGGTGGGTTGCATGATGGCCCGGCAGGCGTCCTCATTCTCACCCGCTGCCGAGATACGTAAGGTGATGGTCGCCTTGCTGACGGTGATACCGACACTGGGTTGGCGGCCACGCCGGACGAGGTCGGGCAGCATCTGTTCGAGGTCACTTTCCCCCACGCCGAAGCACTTGAGTCGATAGTGGCAGATCATCTGGTTGTTATCGGGCAGCATCGCTTGGATGGCTGGCCTCACAGTCTGCTCCCACATTTCCTTCATCTCTGCAGGCACACCTGGCAGGGCAATAATCCGGCAGTTGTTGTCGTTGTGAGTTTGCACAGCCAGGTCGATACCGGGCGCCGAGCCATGAGGATTTGGCACGACCTGACTACCTGCCGGAAACATCGACTGGATATTATTGCTCTCTGGCATGGGGCGACCCCGCCGGCGGAAGAGCTGTTTGATATGCTGCATGGCGGCGGCATCCTGGACAAGCTCCAGTTGCATCGCGTCAGCGAGCGCCTGCCGAGTCAGGTCATCCGCGGTCGGTCCCAGGCCGCCGGTACAGATCACCAGGTCAGCTCGCTCGCTGGCCAATCGAAAAACCTCCACGTTGGCTTCCAGGCAATCGGCCACGGTGGTGTGATAGAGTACTCGAATACCCAGCTCGCCCAGCTGCTGACTGAGCCATTGGCTGTTGGTGTCGAGTCGCTGGCCACTAGTGAGTTCGTCACCAATGGAGATGATCTCCGCGTCCATGAAATCCTCGTCGTGCCATCAGAATGTAATCGTGTCCCTCTTGCCTAACGATTTCAGTGCGGACGTGCAAGGTAAGGTGGGTGCGTTGGATAAAAGCCGGGGGGCTATAATGAAGCTGCCATGAAACACTGGAAGATCCAAGTCAACGGAATGCACTGCGACGGATGTACGGGGGAAGTCCGCGCATCCCTGGCCGGATTGCCAGGGATCGACGTTCTTGATGTAACGCTCGAGCCGGGTTGTGCCGTGCTAACGAGTGATGACCCATTGGACGAAGTTGGCCTGCGAGCGGCGATCAGCGCCGTTGGCTTCGAGGCCGGCGTGCTGTCGGAAACCGAGCCCGTTGCCGCTGCCAGCGCAGCAACCGAGGGTCTGCCCTCAGCTGGCGCGCTCGAGCCGGCAGCGGACAGCGGTTCAGACGAGGAATTGATTCGCCAGCGAGTTGACCTGGCGATTGAAGGCATGCACTGTGCCGGCTGCGTATCCCACCTCCGTGCGGCCCTGATCTCGTTGCCACATGTGCACCAGGCTGTGGTCAACCTGGCCACGCAACGCGCCTCCGTCGGGCTTGATTCGGAAGGTGATTTTGAGGACAGACTGATTGCTGCCGTCCGGCAGGCCGGATACGAGGCCAGCCTGGCAGGCTCCGCTGGGCTGGAGGCGGCCCGCATGGATGCTCGCTTTGAGCTTCAGCGACGCCAGTGGAGGCGAAGATTCGTGGTGGCAGCCGTGCTGACTGTACTGCAGCTGATTTTGCGGACAACCAACCTGGGAATTCCGCTGGGCGCCGAAACGATGCTGGCCTGTGGCTGCGGGCTGCTGGTCCAGTTTTACGTGGGGGCAGTTTTCTATCGCGATACATGGCGTCAGATCCGCGCCGGCACTGCAGGCATGGACACCCTGGTTGTGCTCGGCACGACCGCCGCATTTTGTTCCGCTGTGCCCGGCCTGTTACAGCAGGGCTGGCAGCTCGGTGCAGCGGGGCTGGGAATGATGGCCGACGCGGGCATGATCTTTTCCTTTGTCTCCCTGGGCCGCTACCTGGAATCCCGTGCTCGTCGGCGGGCATCGGGTTCCTTAAAAGCACTGCTCAGTCAGGCACCTGATATTGCCCGGGTTCGACGCCAGCAAATCGAGGACGTGTCGCCGCACGACGTGGCGGTAGGAGAGACGATCATCATCCGGCCCGGCGAACAGGTGCCACTGGATGGCGAGGTCGTGTCTGGACAGTCGGAATTGGATGAGTCGTGGCTGACGGGCGAACCTCTGCCGGTCAGTCGGGCTGCTGGAGACCCGGTTTTTGCTGGCACGATCAACGGTCAGGGTGCGTTGGAAGTCCGCGTCAGTTGCAATGCGGATTCGACAGCATTTGCAGGCGTGCTGGAATTGGTCAACCAGTTGCAACAGCAGGCGGCTCCGATCCAGCGTCTGGCCGACAGGCTGGTGGCCGTGTTTGTACCGTTGGTACTGCTGGCGGCGACAGTTACTGCGGCCTCCTGGTTCCTGGCTGGTGACATGCAACAGTTGGTCCGCTGCACGATTGCCGTATTAGTTGTTGCCTGTCCCTGTGCACTCGGGCTGGCCACGCCGATCGCCCTGTTGGTTGCCGGTGGCCGCGGTGCTCGGCTTGGCCTGCTGGTAACCAACCCTCAATCGCT
>CAUZOB010000250.1:0-6563 GCA_963581185.1 Planctomycetota bacterium
CTGGCAGTCGCTGACAGTCTGTCCCCAACTGCTGCTTGTCGTTCAACAGCCAGGTTGATAGACTACCGTGCCGCCATCGTCTCCCCGGCAGGCCCGCGACGCCAGAACTCATTTTTGAGTTGGCGATCGAGACTCAGGTCTGGAATCGAAGGCGAGCGAGTCAACGCAGGTCAGATCGTAATAAAAGGAGTTTCCACGATGGCGAGCTTTAACAAGGTGATCTTGGTCGGAAACGTCACCCGGGACATCGAAGTGCGGTACACGCAGTCCAGCATGGCGGTCACGGACCTGGGAATGGCGGTCAACGATCGTCGCAAGAACCAGCAGGGCGAATGGGTGGAAGAGGCCACTTTTGTGGATGTCACCCTCTGGGGTCGTACGGCTGAGGTTGCCGCAGAGTATTTGAGCAAGGGATCACCTGTGCTGATCGAAGGCCGACTCAAGCTCGATACCTGGGAAACCGACGGTCAAAAGCGATCCAAGCTCAAGGTTGTCGGCGAACGCATGCAAATGTTGGGTGGACGCGGTGGTAATTCCGGCGGTGGTGGCGACGGTGGCGGCAGCCAATACAGTGCCGCGGCCAGTACTCCGGAGGCACAACCGGCGCCGCAGCCCTCTGGTGCAGCTCCGGACGATGAGATCCCTTTCTAGGATCCCAGCGGACCACGAACCACTGACCAGCCGTCCCCCTTTTGGACGCCGCCGGTTTACGTTATTCTGGGTTTTTAGCAGTTTTCCAGATATCTTCACGGTGTTTTACAGGACGCTCTCATGGCCCAGTCTAAAATCGCCCCTCGTCGAGGAAAACGGCTGCCCAAGGGTCCCAATGGTGGCGTCCAGCTGCTGCTTATCCACTCGGTCGAAAACCTTGGCAAGCAGGGTGAGATCGTCGAGGTCAAATCGGGTTACGCCAACAATTTCCTGGTCCCTTACGGACTGGCGACGCTGGCATCGGATCACCATTTGCGGATGGTGGAAAAGCACCGCGAGAAGCTCCAGTCGATGGCCCGTTCACGGCTCAAGGACCTCGAGGACCTGGCCAAACAGCTCGGGGACGAGAGCATTATTATCGAGGAGCGAGCCAACGAGGATGGTCACCTCTACGGCAGCGTGACGCCGGCCGAAATCGCCAAAGCACTTTGTGCTCGCAACTACACTATCAGCGAGGAGATGGTGGTACCGGAAGGCGCGATCCGGGAGCTGGGAAGATATTCCATCCCGGTCCAACTGCATTCCGAGGTCACCGCCTCGATCACGCTCTGGGTCATCGCCACGGATGCCGATACCAACGCGACTCCTGACGACCCGGCCGAAGACGAGTAGCCAACTGCTACCTGCCAGTCGAGCGAGTCTTGCCATGTTGCCAGCATGCGATATGATGGCGACGTTCATGCTCATTTCACGTCCTGCTGCAAGGATGGCAGTTGATGGCCAATGCCCCGCGAATTCATCCTGCTGACGGGCATAGCCAATCCAGCGAGGCGATCCTGGACCGCCAGCCACCGCTCGACCTGGCAGCTGAGCAAGGGGTACTGGGGAGTATCCTGCTCAAGCCGGATGTCATCGACGACGTGATCTTGGTTTTACGGCCTGGCGATTTCTACTCGGACGCCAACCGTCTGCTATACGAGAACCTCTCGGAAATGCACGACGAGGGCAAGAAGATCGACTCCACCCTGTTGGTCGATCGCTTGCGACAGGCGGGAGCGTTTGACAAGATCGGCGGAGCTGCTTACCTGGCGGAAGTGGGCCAGTCCGTTCCCAATGCAGCCCACGCCGTTTACTACGCCAACATCGTGCAGGAAAAGTCGACCTACCGTTCACTGATCCAGGTCAGCACCGAGATCCTCCAGGATGCCTATCAGCAAGGCCTGGATTCTCGAGCCTTGTTGAGCCAGTCGGAGCAGAAGATCTTCAGCATCGTCGACAGCCGGGGAGCCTCCTCGGTCAATTCCATCAACGACATTCTGCATCGTGCCATGGATCGCGTGGAAGCACGCATGTCTGGCAGCAATACCGAGGGAGCGGTGGAGACAGGCTTCACCGGTTTTGATGAATTGTGTGGCGGCCTCCACAACTCGGAACTCTCTATCCTCGCTGCCCGCCCCAGTATGGGTAAAACGGCGCTGGCGATGAACATCACCGAGAACATCGCCATGCGCGGGGAGCAGCCCGTGCTGTTTGTCAGCCTGGAAATGTCATCGATGGAACTTGCTGACCGCTTGCTCTGCAGTGCTGCCCGAGTCAACAGCCGGCGACTGCGAAACGGCACGCTCTCGATGGACGATCGCCAGCGACTCGTAGAAAAGGCCGGCCAGGTCAGCCAGGCCAGGTTATTTGTCGATGATTCTCCCAGCCGTACTGTCAGCGAAGTGGCAGCGGCCGCTCGCCGTATTCTCCGCCGGGAGGGCAGCCTGGGCCTGATCGTGATCGACTACCTGCAGCTGATCGAACCAGACAACTCACGGGACCCGCGGCAGGAACAGGTCGCTCGTATCGCTCGCCGACTGAAGGGACTTGCCCGTGACCTGGATGTGCCGGTGCTCTGCCTGGCACAGCTCAATCGGCAAGCGGAAGATTCTCGTGACCATCGCCCCCGCCTCAGCCACCTGCGTGAATCCGGCGCCATCGAGCAGGATGCCGATGTGGTGATGTTCATTCACCGCGAGGAGTACTATCACCACGGTGAAGACAAGCAGCAGTATCTTGGCCAGGCCGAGGTGATTATCTCCAAGCAGCGAAACGGTCCGGTCGGCGACGTGGAACTTGTCTGGGAAAAGGAATTCACCCGTTTCCACGACAAGGCACCCGAGCGGATGCAGGCTTTCGACAACTATAACGAAACTGCCGACGGCGACTTCTAGCCCAGCGGCAACTTCTCAGCCGCGTCCCAGGCCCCCAATCGGACTCGCTACGGCGTCGATCCCGGTCCGCCAAGCTGAAACCGGTTCCGGCCCATCTTGATGGCCAGGTTCAGCAGCGGCCAGACCAGCAAAGTCGCCTTGCCTGGTTCGGGGTTTTCGAGTATTTCTACGCAGCCCCGACACGAGTTTTAATCGGGAAAACCCCATCAGGACCCACAACGGTCCTCCCTTCCATCCCCTGGCTCCATTTCCAGTACCCCTCGCCCAGGCTGATATGCCGCGCGGTGGGCTGCCATAACGTTCGATGATCCTACGCCACATATCTTCTCTGCTGGAATCCGCTGGCACTCAGCTCTGCTGTCTGCTCACGTTATCCTTGCTGATCACGAGCGCCGCTGCGCAGCAGAACGCAACGACGGACGGGGCCAGGCAACCGCGCGAGGGTCTGCCAGTGGTGGACGTGCGATTTGTCGGAAACCGGGGAGTCAGCGACCAGAAGCTGCGGACCTTGATCCAGACGCGGGCAGATCGCGCCTTCGAGTCACGACTTGTCCAGGCCGACGTCCGACGCCTGTTTAACTCCGGCCTGGTCCGGGATGTCCAGGTGCTGACGCAGGTCACCCGTGGTGGCGTGGTGGTAACGTTCGAGGTCTTTGAACGTCCCACGATTCGCTCGGTCCTGTTCATTGGTAACCGAGTGGTCAATGACAAGAACCTGCTGGGTGAGTCCGGGCTCTCGATCGGCAGTGCGCTGAACAGCTATGCAGTCGAGGATGGCCGCCGCAAACTCCAGGAGTTTTACCGTGAGAAGGGCCTGCCGCAGGCGACTGTGACAATCATCAAGGGAACCGAACCGGGACAGGAAGATGTGGTTTACTACGTCACCGAGGGTTACCAGAAGAAAATTTCCGAGGTTCGATTTGTCGGCAACGACCCGGCCCTGGCGACCGAAGCCAGGCTCAAGACTAAAGTCAAAACCAAGCCAGGCTTTCTCAGGTGGGTCTATGGTGGTGAAGTCAAGCTGGGCCAGATCGACGAGGATTGCGAGAGCATCACCGCTTACTATCGCAGCCTCGGCTTCTTCCAGACTCGCGTTGGACGGCAACTCGATTTTGACAATTCCCGACAATGGCTGACAGTCACATTCGTCATCGACGAGGGTCCTCGATACGTCATCCGATCACTGCAGATCGAGGGGCACTCGGTCTTCAGCAAGGAGACGATCGCCGAGCAGCTGAGCTTGACCAGCGGCGATTATTTCAATCTGGCCAAGATGGGCAACGACGTCAGAGCACTCAAGGACCTGTACGGCACCTACGGGTACATCTATACCCGCGTCACGCCCGATCCACGGTTTACCGAGCAAGCGGGTGAACTGGATCTGTTATTGACAATCACCGAGGGTGAGCAGTTCCGGGTCGGCAAGATCAACGTGCATGTGAATGGTCTTCTGCCGCACACGCGTCACGATGTCATCCTCAATCGACTCTCCTTCGTACCAGGCGAACTGGTGGACAGTCGCCAGGTACGAACATCCGAACGACTGTTGAAGCGATCCCAGCTGTTCGTTAACAGCCCCGCCATGGGCACTCCGCCACGCATCGTGATCGAGTCTCCCACACTAAATTCCACCGCTCCACGAATCGCACAGCCACCGGCAGAAGACCAGCCATCGCCAGGCGCTACTGATCCACCAGCCACGTTCCGAGGACAGAACCCCGCAGCGGGCGCTGGCCTGATCGACCGTGGTTCGGTCTGGCGAAGGCCAGCCAGTGGGTACCAGCCCAGGTAACCGTCTTGCCCAGAAAGTTCCACTTGTGAATCCCATTTTTCCGACCCATCGACTGACCGCGCTGATCGCACTGGTGCCTCGTCACCAGCTGCTGTTACTGGTCGGAATCTGCCTGTTCGTCGGCTGCACCAGCCCGCTGGCGTCGCGCCCGTCGATCCAGGCCAACAGTCAAGCGGCAACGCTGCAGGACCAGGATCATCGACAGGTCACCATTCGAGGACAGCAGCCCGACGCCGGTAACACGACGGCAGAGAACCAACCAGAACGTGCCGTCAATCCACGCGTGATCCTCTCGGAAGCAGTTAATGCTGAGGGCCAGGGCGGTCCAGGTAGCATGGACTTACGAGATCGCGCCAGCGATGACTCACTCGACAAAGTCTCACCACTCTGGGATCGCCACGCACCACTGAATGTCGTCCCCTTCAATGTGCATGTCGAAGAAGCACGTACCGGTCGCGTGATGTTTGGTGCCGGTTACAACTCAGACCTGGGCGTCACCGGCAATGTGATGATTGATGAACGCAACTTTGATTACACTCGCTTGCCACGCAGCCTGGATGAAATTGTCGATGGTCGTGCCCTGCGGGGTGCGGGACAGGGATTTCGGCTGGAACTGGTGCCGGGACAATTCTATGAACGCTATTCACTGATGTTCAGCGACCCCTATTGGCGGGGCACCAATCTGAGCATGAACCTGAATGGTTACTACGTCGACCGACTCTACGTCGACTGGGATGAACACCGCACCGGTGGCCGTGTTTCCTGGGGATACCGACTGACCCATGATCTCTCCGTTTCAGCAGCCTTCCGAGCTGAAAATATCAAGGTTCGTCGCCCCCGCGTACGAGGCGTGGAAGAACTCGAATCAGTGCTGGGTGACAATGACCTCTTCAGCGGACGAGCCATACTTACACACGACACACGCGACGTCCCCTTCATGCCGACCGAGGGTCACTACTTCGAGATCAGTTATGAACAGGTGTTTGGGAGTTTCGATTATCCGCGTGGCGAAGTGGACTTCCGCAAGTACTTCCTGGTCAAGGAACGTGCCGATGGCTCGGGCCGCCGCACGCTCTCCTATTCACTCAAGCTGGGAATCAGCGGTTCGCAAACCCCACTGTTCGAAAACTACTTCGCTGGTGGTTTCTCCACGCTCCGTGGTTTCGATTTCCGTGGCGCATCTCCCAAGAACAACGGTGTGGTTGTGGGCGGCGAAATGCGTTTGCTCGGATCAGTCGAGTACATGATCCCACTGACCGGCGACGATATGCTGAGAGGCGTCTTCTTCACCGACTTTGGTACAGTCGAAGAAGAACTCAAAATCCACGGCGAAGATTTCCGCGTCACAGTTGGCTTCGGATTGCGGCTGGCAATTCCACTGATGGGACCCGCCCCGCTGGCACTCGACCTGGGTGTTCCCCTGATGCGAGAAGATGGTGACGAAATCGAGAACTTCAGCTTCTTCTTCGGCTTTGGCCGCATGTAGAGCCTCGTCCCGCTGATCTTCAGCGACAGGTGTCTCAGCGCAGCAGCAACAGGGCCATCGTCGAGAAAATGATCAGCAGGCAGGCGAACCACATCACCAGGTTGCGTCGCCGCTTGCGACTGACTCGCTCCCCCTGGCTTCGCTGAGTCAGCTCAACTCGTTTTTTGCCTCGACCGACCGACTTGACCGGTGCTGCAAACGACACCGGATCCCCTTCCTCCTCGGCCGGCTCGCTGGCGGGCGCAAAGTCAACCGGCTGAGTTGCAGTTGCCGGTCTGCCCGTCGATCCATCCAGCGCCGGTGGCAAACTGGTCGAGGTCGACTTTCGCCGTGGAGCGGGCGGGGGCTTGGGCGAGGGTGCCGCTGGTGGTTCGTGATCAGCTGAATCGGGCAGCTGAATCACCTCCTGGCAATGGGGGCA
>CAUZOB010000251.1:0-6500 GCA_963581185.1 Planctomycetota bacterium
GACAATCGCATCGACCGAAAAATCCACCTGGCCCACAACAACACCGAACTTCCTGAACCTTATACAGGGTCAGACAAGAAGCTCGGCTACCCGGCACTCGAGTCGATCCTCAGGTTAAAACCCGACTTCTTCGTCGGAACCGGCGACAACGTCTATTACGATACTCCCAAGGAGCCCCGTGCCGAAACAATTGCCGAGATGCGGCAGAAGTGGCACGAGCAATTCGTGCAGCAGCGGTACCAGGACCTATTCGCCGCGGTCCCCACCTACTGGGAAGTGGATGACCATGATTACCGCATCGACGATGGCGACAACACCGGGGACCACCGTCCCTCGCCGGCCGAGGCGCAGCGGGTGATGCTCGAGCAGCTCCCCTACTCGCACTTCCCCTACACGGCCGCCAACGAGCCGAAACCGCTCACTTACCGCACGCACCGGATAAGCAAAGACCTGCAGGTCTGGTTTGTCGAGGGCCGCATTTATCGCAGCCCCAACGCCGATCAGGATGGGCCGGACAAGTCGATCTGGGGCATGGAGCAGAAAGCCTGGCTCAAGCGGACACTCAAAGAGAGTGACGCCACCTTCAAGCTGCTGATCTCTGCGACCCCGATGGTGGGACCGGATGACATCCGCAAGACCGACAACCACACCAACCATGGCGGCTTTCGCCACGAGGGCGACGAGTTCTTTGCTTTCGTCAAAGGTGAAAAGATCAGCAACCTCTACCTGGTCTGTGGTGATCGTCACTGGCAGTACCACGCGATACACCCCAGCGGAATCGAGGAATTCTCGACTGGTGCCCTGGTCGATGCCAATTCGCGTCCCGGGCGCAAGGCCGGAGATCCACTCTCAACCGACCCGGATGGCTTGATCCAGCAGCCCTACCTGCAGAATCCCCCCTCGGGTGGATTCCTGCATGTGATCTCCGAGCCAGCCACGCTGGCCGAGCCAGCCCAGTTGGTATTTGAGCACCGTGATGAAAAAGGGGTCGTGCTCAACCGGCATGTGAAGACACCCTGACCCAGCTCTATTGGCTGGCAGACATCACCCAGATCGGGGCGCCTCCGACCTGGTAGGTCTTGAGGTGCTGTAACGCTCCACTTCTCTGGTTAATCCGGTAAGCGTAAAGCTCGGTCGTCTTCTGACCGGCGGCGTAGAGGTACTGGCCGGAGACATCGATACAGATCGATCGCGGGAAATGGGCTGTGGCATAATGCCCGACCACTTTCATCTTGCCGGTCCGCAAGGATATCTGGACCGCGGCAAGCGTATCCTGCATCTTCTCCCCTTCGGCTCGCTCGGTCGTGTCCCGGTTGGAGACATAGGCAAACCGGCCATTCGGCGAGATCTTGATATCGGCCGCATGACTGCTATCCTCGTAACCCGGCGGCAGCGTGTTGAGCGTTTCTAAAAGTGTCAACCTGCCACTCTTCGGATCCAGCTTCCAGGATGTGATCCCGCCGCCATTCTCGTTGGAAGTAAAAGCCATATCGAGTTCCGGGTGCAAGGCAAAATGCCGCGGTTCATGGTAGCGGTGCTCAGTATCGGGGCCCGCCACGAAGGGAGGATCGTTGGCAACCAGCTTTCCGGCGGCGGCATCCAGTCGAAACTGGTAAACCTTGTTGGGACCGGTATGAGGGACGAAAACAAACGTGCCGGAGCGATCGATCTCAATGCAGTGAGCAGTCTTTTCAGTCACATGGTGGTCCAGCATCTCGTCAGTCGCCAGGCCATCGGTGATTCGGTACATCGTCACATCCCCTGCCCCGTAATGCGCCGCCAGCAGGAACTTGCCCGAGCGGTCGGTACGAATATAGGGAGCCCGCGTGCGGATTGTGGCGGTCTGGAGCAGCGACAGGCTGCCATCTTCTTCGCGCCGCAGTGTGGCCACGGCGGCCGGCACGTCCCCCACGCTGGTCATGGCGGCATAGATCAACTTGTTATCCGGCGAGAAGGCCATCGGCCCAGGAGTTCCCGGCAGAGTCAGCTTGTGTTTTTCCACCAGCGCGCCGGTGTCAGGATTCAAGCTGGAAACAACGATCGTCTTGTCCTGTTGGCTTGCAAGGTACAGCAATTGTTCTTCTCCCGGGGCCGGAGCGGTGATTCCCGCCCAAACAATCAAGCCCGCTACAAGGTATGCAATTTTCTTCATCTTCGTTTACTCCCCACCGGTTGCCATCAGTTGCTCTCGACGTCAAAAAGCCTTGCCGCATTGTTGTAGAAGATATCCTCGACTTGCGTGTCCGTCAGCCCCTCGGACCAGCAGGCCCACTTGAGCGAACGGAGATGTTCCAGGCCCACCATGACCGGATCGACCTGCATGTGATTCTCACCCCAGACCGGTTTTTTTTCGTCGATCCAGAGAAAGCTGTCGGCGGCCGACAGGCTGCGGCCGCGCATGTGACTGACCGGCAGATCGGTTCCATACATCAGGCGGTCGTGTCCCATCAGCCGGATGATCGCCTGGTGGGCAATTGGTTCGCAGTTGACACTGGTATCGAAATAGAGGTTGTCCAGCCCCACCAGTTGGGGCAGCCCTTCGAGGTTATGGGCGGGCTGGAAACCACGTGCCGAGTGAGCCAGGATCAGCTTCATGTTCGGATAGCGTTCACAACTGCGCCGAATCCATTCGATATTGGCTGGATCCGCCACCGCGCGGGCCTTGACCATGTGCAGCGTGATCGCCAGCCCCTCGTCATCAGCCACCTTGACCAGCGCTTCCGGCAGGAAAGCTTCCACATCGGCGTCCCAGGTCCGCTCGACCGCCGCCATCGTGTGGTAACACTTCAGGCCATGCAGCCCAAGTCGCCTGACGTTGTCCCGCACCCACTCCGGGTCATCCTCCGGCCGTACGAAGAACAGGCCGCGACAGCTGGCATCGCCGGCCATCTGCTCCGATACCCACTCGTTGGCCGCCAGCGACTTGTCGCGATTCTCTGCCGTTACAAAGGGAATGAAGAGAGCCGAGGTGGGACGCCCCGGGTGAATATCCCGCATGCACTCCCGATACTCAGCCAGCCCCACGTCCCCATCCCTGCCGTCGACACTCCAGTTGATAAACTCCGGCCTCCAGAGATGCGTGTGGGCATCAAAGATCCGGTCCGGTAAAAACGAATCGATTTCCCGGGCAAAGAACTCGTGATCAACGTCGGTTGCGCCTGGCATCGGCAGTCCTGTCCTGGTGATGGATAAGCGGCGGGTACTGCAGACAATATCACATGCCACAGCACAGAATCCAAGAACCCCCAGCGACCGATTCAGCGTCAAGCCGCTGAATTCAGACTGACTGCCGGCAAAACCCTTTTCATAGCTGACTCGAAAGACGACCATGGGGACTGAAACAGGACCTGTTCTACCCCTCGGGATGTGGAGTTTCGATGAACAAAAAGACCCTCTCGATAGCCCTCACCAGCCTGCTGTTGGCCTTCTCGACGGCGCCAGCCGACAGCCCGGCTTATAACCTGGTCATCATTCAGACTGACGAACATCACTTCGGAACACTGGGCTGCTACGGCGGGGAAATTGTCGGCACACCAAATATCGACTGGATTGCCGAGCAGGGAGTCCTCTGCAAGAGCTTCTATGCCACCACGCCTGTCTGTTCACCTTCCCGGGCGTCGTTTATCTCGGGACTTTATCCACAGAAGACCCCGGTGGTGACCAACAATATCCCGCTGGCTAACTCGGTGGTAACGTTTGCTGAGGTTCTTCGCCGCCGTGGCTACGCAACCGGGTTCGCTGGCAAATGGCACCTTGACGGAGCGGGCAAGCCGCAATGGGCGCCGGATCGCCAGTTTGGTTTTTCCGACAACCGCTTCATGTTCAACCGGGGCCACTGGAAGAAGCTCGTCGATACCCCCAAGGGCCCACGGATTGGTGCCCGCAATGAAAAGGGCCAGGCCACTTACGCGGTCGACGGTGCCGACGAGAAGACGTTTTCCACCGACTGGCTCGCGAGTAAGGCGGTCGAATTCATCAACACGAACAAGGACAAGCCATTCTGCTATTACCTCAGTCTGCCGGACCCACACGGCCCCAACACGGTTCGCGCGCCGTACGACACGATGTACGCCAACGTCAAAGTACCGATTCCTGCCACGCTGGTGCGGCAGCCAGACCAGATCCCCGGCTGGGGCAAATCGGCCAATGTCAATGCTGCCACCCTGAGGCGGATCATGCCTAGCTACTACGGGATGGTCAAGTGTATCGATGACAACGTCGGCCGGATCCTGGAAACCCTCAAGTCACTTGACCTGCTGGATCACACCATGATCGTCTTCACGTCCGACCACGGGGATCTCTGTGGGGAGCATGGGCGGCTGAACAAGGGAGTCCCTTACGAGGGGTCGGCACGCATTCCCTTCCTGGTTTACTGTCCCGGCAAGCTCCCGGCAGGGACCAGTGTCAACGAGGCGATTGGCACCGTCGACTTCTTCCCTACCGTGCTGAAGTTACTCGACGTTCCCTACGACAAGAAGGTTGACGGCCGGGATACATCGCTGCTGCTGGCAGGCATCGAAGAGGAGACCTGGAACGACATTTCTTTCCTCCGCAGCACGCCCGGGCAACCCTGGCTCTGCGCCGTGAGCGGCCGTTACAAGCTGGTCTACTCGGTACAGGATGATCCCTGGTTGATCGACATCCAGCAGGATCCCGGCGAACTGACAAACCTGTTCAGCAAGCCCGGCCTCCAGGACGTTGCTCGCAGCATGACGCGACAGCTGGTCCAGTACGCCCGCGAGCACCAGGACGAGCATGCCCGCGTCCCCAGAATCCAGGCGGCGATGAGAAAGACGATCTCGAACTAGGGATTGCGGATCTCTAATTTCCAGCGTTATGAATCAGTGAGGCCAGGATCCGTCGTTCACCTGAAAAGGTACGCCGGCCATGCATGCAGACAAAGTTATCCAGCAAGACGACATCGCCCTGCTGCCAGGGAACGTCGAACGTTAACTCCGCTGCAATCTCCACAGCGGACTGGACCGACTCGGCAGGCAACGGCATACCGTCCCCGAACGTGATCGACTTGTCTGCTGACACGCCAGCGGCGCTCCATCCCTCGTAGGCAGCGATCAACTGGTTGAAAAACGTGAACCGCCCAGATTCAACTTCTCGCACAGCGGGCAGGACCGGCGTGGTAGCTCGCAGGCTGCCGTCCTCCTGCCAGTTCCAGCTATAGCCCAGCTGGTCCATCCGCCGCTCCGCAGCTTCACGACTGTCGGCCCGCAGCGTCTCTTGCCAGCTACGACCCATGCCCGATTTTGGTTCGTCCTTTGCCGGCATGGTGTGCGAATACAACAGGCCCTTGTGGCGGCAATCAGCCGCGAATCCCGGCTCTGCCAGTTCCAGCCGTTGCCATAGTTCATCCGAGCGACAGATCGGTGTAGCCCCACCGCTCGCAGCCGGCTGTTCACAGAAGAAAAACAGGTGACTGGGATAGATCGGCGTCTGGGCCATTTCGTGGTGCAGGTAGATCTTTACTTCGGGCGGCGACTCATTCGCCGTAAAAACTCGCTCCGTCCTGTTGATCCGCACCGCATTGGAGAGAGACTCGGCATAAGGAAAGTTCTCCAGCTGAAACGCCGCGATGAAACTATCGAAGTCTTCAGCCGTACGAAGTGGGAAGTCGCGAAACAGGACAGCACCATGGCTTCTGGCACGGCTCACCAGGTCCCGGGATTGCTTCGCCAGCCAGTCAAGCAGATCCTGCATGGCGACATCTGTCGTTGGCTGGACAACGAGTGGAAAGTCCATCGTCCGGCAACTCTGTTGGCCCGCCACCGTCGTCGTTTGAACATCGAGCACGCTATCGAGTGTCTCACTGGTTCGAGGGAAAGCTGCGGCTAAAGGGTCACTGGTCTCGACGTCTCTGCGGGCGCCTGTCACCGCCAGCAGGCGTCCCGGAGTCGGGCCTGGCGTCCCAGCCAGCGGGTAGCGAACGTACCCAGGATTGCCAGGTGGCCAGGTACTCGGCCGCGTAGATCCAGCCGTCCCTGTTACGATCCAGCGAGTCAAAGATGCGTCCGGCGATCTTTGTTTTTTTCAAGCGGGGATGCTGAAGAAACTCATCGCGGGAAATATAGCCATCCTTGTTGCTATCCGCCAGCTCAAGCAATTCCTTCGCCTCATCGGTCACGTGGCGGTTCAGACAGTATTCGTCGACGGTGATATACCAGTTCTGGTCCTTGTCGGTGACCCGAAAGATTGCGGCTCGAACGGTCTCAGATCCATAACGTCCGTTCGTCACGTATTCCTGCCAGCTGAGATAGTTATCCCGATTCTGGTCTAGAAACCGAAAGGCGTTTCGGTAGGCCGCATCACTGGCTGTCCGACCATCGGCACCGAGCAACCGCAGCACTTTCTGTGGAGAAATCTGGTTATTTTCCGGCTCTGTCGGTTCTTGTTGCTGTGCCATCACTGTTGAGGACAACAATAGGCCGATCAGCAAGACTTGTGGTCGCATCGAATTCACACCTGCTACTTAGGTTCGAGTTTCAATC
>CAUZOB010000252.1:0-6466 GCA_963581185.1 Planctomycetota bacterium
ACGATTTTCTTCATCTCTTCCAGCTCGGCCTGTTTCTTTGCCACCAAAGCTGTCAACGATTCCGCTGCCGCTGCCAGGTCCTTGTCCTCCGGCGACTTGGTGACAGCTTCCTTGGCACTTGCCAGCGCGACGATGAGTGCCTTGATAGCACCGTCCATGTTCGTCATGTTCTTCGTCGCCGTCTGGTGTTCTGCTTCGGCCTTGCCGAATGCCGTCTTGGCGGTCTCGACGGCGGTCAGGGTGGTTTCGTAAGTCAGCTTGGCATCGTCGGCAACTTTCTGGGCCGCTGCCTGCGCGGCGACGGCGGCATCATAGGTGCCCTTCGTTTCGCTGGTTTGAGCATCCTTCTCCGCCTGCAGCTGCTCGTGTTCCGCCAGCACAACCAGGGCTGCGTTGCGTTGTTCGGTGATGGCGGCCAGCTGGCCCATGAAATTGATTTCGGCCTGCCAGTGCTTGGTCAGTTCATCTGCCGTGGTCATGACGAGGTGGGCATCCGCGGCTGTCTTTTCATCGGCCGTGGCCTTTTCTGTGGCTGGTTTGACCGCTGCGGTCGCAGTCACCTGGACTGCCTGGGCATCCTTGTAGGCGACGGCGGCATCCTTGGCTGCCTTATCGGCGGCGGCGAAAGTCTGCTTGGCTGTTTGCAGTAGGATGGCCTCTTCAGCCATGCGAGTCTTGCCGTCAGCAAAGGTCTTGCTGCGGGCCTCAGTGACGGTGCGAAGAGCAGCCGCGGCGTCGGCCAGTTGCTTATCATCCTTGGCCTGTTCAGCAGCGGCCAGAGCCTTGGCCAGCGATTCGGTCAAGAGCGGAACGACCGGTTCAAGTGATTTGACCAGTGCACTGGTGGCCTCGTACTGTACCGTGATCTCCTTGAGATCTTTGTCTGCCGTTGCCAAACGAGTGGCGGTTGTTTCGGCAGTCTTCTGTGTGTCGACAACTGCCTTGTCCGCGGCCACCAGGTCTGCCTGGGCCTTGGTTGCCAGTTCTCTGGATGTGGTGGCGGTCTCAGCGAGTGGCTTATAGGTGGTGGTGGATTCTTCCAGCTTAGCCTGAGCCTCCACAAGTCGTTCATTGAGGAGCGGTGGATTGGTTGTCAGGTTGCCCAGCTGGACTCCATCGGCAGCGTTCCAGATACGGACTTCTCCAGCCCAGTCACCACCAATAGCACGATCCGATTCGTCACAAAACGAGACCTGCAGGGCGATATCGCCCAGCGCTTCAAAGGCACGTTGCTGAGCGCCGTTCTGGTCCCAGATTTTGACAACGCGGTCACGACCGCAGGAGATGATACGTCCATCGCGGGCGAATTCCATGGAGGATGCACCGCCTCCGTGGGCTCCCCAGTTCTTGACCTGTCCGCCGTTTTCCATTTCCCAGAGCTTGATCGATCCATCCTCACTGCAGGTACCGAGAATGTTGGAATCCAATCGCCAGCTCATGCCGGTAATCGCACCACCATGGCCGCCCAGTTTGAGGTATTCGCGTCCATTGGCGGCTTCCCAGACGAACAGACCGCCATTGCGATCGGCGGTTGCCAGCAAGATCCCATCGGGACTGAATTCAAGGCAGTAAAGCCACTCGGTGTGTTTCTTGGGAATCTCGTATTCCAGTTCGCCGGTGGCGGTGGAGTAGACTCGCACGACCTTCGAAGCGCTGCCCAGGGCAATCAAGGAATGATCGGAGCTGATATCGGCACCCAGTACGCTGTCATATTCGTCGCCGACTTCAATCACCCGCTCACCGGTGCTGATATCCCAGACGATGACTTTGCCGACGGACGACGGTCGGCCGCCACCTGCGAGCAGCAGGCTGCCATTTCGGCTGAATTTGAGCACTTCCACAATCCCCTCGGGGTATGGCAGCACGCCAGTCAACTTGAGCGACTTGGAATCGTAGAGCAGGATCTGTCGCGGCGCTGCAATAGCCACGATCGGCGCCCAGGGGCTGGTTGCGATGGCAGTTACGGCACCGGTGCGAGTTGTTCGCAAGGTCGGTTGCAGGCTCAATCGAGCTGAGAGGGGAGCGACTTCCGGCCGTTCACCAGCGTTGGTTGTGGCCATGCTGATCTTGGGCTTCTTCTTGACCATCACCTTACTGCCGGAATTCTCCGGTGCACCGGCTTCGATCCAGTCATGAATTGTCGTGAGTTCGGCTTCGGGAATCTTCTCCGACTTGGGAGGCATGAAGGGCTCTGACTCATGCGTGATCAGCAGGTAGAGATAGCTGTCGGCGGCACTGCCTCGCTCAATCACTTCACCGGAGCCACCACCGAGCATCAGGTTGGTATAGTTGCTGAGGTCCAGGTCCCCGCTCTTCTTGCTGGCATTATGACACTTGCCGCATCGCGTGCGCAGGATCGGCTGAACATGGTCTTCAAAAGTGATCTTGTTGGCCGCCTTGGCTTCTTCCTGGGCTTCGCCAGATGGCGCCCAGCAGAGGCTGACGAGGCCGAGGGTGACAAGTGCAAACAGCTGGGGCAGGGACGAGAGCAGACGCTTCATCGGATTCTCCAGATGGCGAATCGGTGGGATTGAGTGGTGCACGCTGTGCTGAAAGTCAGCAGACGGAAGTTAGTGGTTGAAGATGAATTCGCGCGAGTTGAGCAGGGACCAGAAGATATCTTCAAGGACCTGTTGTTGCTGATCCTTGTTCTCTTCGAGGATAGTCCGGAAAGCAGCAACTTCTTTTTCCAGTGGCTTACGGGACAGGCAGCGAACGTAGAGTTCTTCGATAATGGCATCCGCATTGCCTAGCTCAGCGGCAGCTACCACCTTGGCCACGGCAACGGTGAGCAGCTCATCGGCCTTGGTCTTCTCGGTCTCGGCTGTTGCCAGCAGGGCAGTCTGATCGGTCACGACCTGCTTGGCAGCGGCCACGGCCTGTTCAGCGTCCTGCTTCTGCTTTGCCGCGTCCTCGTCACCTTCCTGCGTAGCGCTGGTCAGGTCTGTGAGTGCTTTCTCGGCGGCCGCCAGCTTTGTCTTGGCGTCGTCCAGCGCCAGCTTGACCTTGGCGAGGTTATCAACAGCCGTCGTTTGGGCCTGTTGGGCTGTCGTTTGAGCCGTGGCTGCCTCCTGACGGGCTGTGTTACCAGCATTCAGAAGGTTCGGCACCAGCTGGCCCGACTGAACCTTGCTGTTGACCGTATCGCCGTTGATCATATGGAGTGCCTGCGAGAGGTTCGGCTCCATCTTGACTTCACAGGAGCAGACTGTGCCTCGCTTGGCTCGACCGAATGTGGTGAGGAAGTAAGTCGACGTATTGCCGTTAGCGATCTGTACCGCACGAGCACCGAGGGGCAGGCCCTGGAACTTGTTCTTGGTATCGGTGACCTGGCTAATGACGTCGTAGAGGATTTCAGCCCGGATACGTCGCAGGCTGGCACGCGAAAAGTTCGTCGTGTCCTTATCGTTGGTTTCGTTGGTCTGTGTCGAAAGCTGATAAGTTCGCGACAGGCAGATGTCACGGACAAGCTTCTTGAAGTCGTAGTCGTAATCGGTAAACCGCTTGGCCAATTCGGACAGCAATTCCTCGTTGACTGCCGGGTTACTGACGCGAACATCGTCGACCGGGTCAATGATGCCTTTGCCCATGAAGTGGGCCCAGACGATGTTAGCGAGATTACGGGCGAAATACGGATTGTCGGGGGATGCCAGCCAGTTAGCGAGCAGAACTCGGCGGTCCTTGCCGGCCGTATCGGGGGCTTCACCACCGAGGAACTTGGGTGCCATCACTCGGTTTCCAACCAGATGTCGGACTTCGCCACTGCCACTGTTAAAGATGATCACTTCCCGTGGATCTTCGCTTCCCTTACGTCCGATCTGGGCGAAGAAGGCGGCGAAACTGTAATAGTCGTCCATCGTCCAGCGGTCAAATGGGTGATTGTGGCACTGGGTACACTGGATTCGCATACCCATGAAGACCTGGGCGATATTCTCCGACACCTTGAGCGTGTTGGTTTCATTCTGGTAGTAGTTCGTAGCCGCGTTAGCAAACGTTCCGCCACTGGCACCGAGCAACTCCTGGACCATCACGTCCATCGTGACGTTGTTGGCGATCCGTTCCTGCAGCCAGTTGTAGTACCGCAGCATCGACTTGTAGCTGATCTGGTTGGTTGTGCGGATCTGCAGCAGTTCGGCCCACTTCATCACCCACATTTCCACGAATTCCTTGCGACCGAGCAGCTCGTCGACCAGCAGCTCTCGCCGATTCGGCTCAGTGCTTGTCATGAAGCGGCTGTATTCCTCCGGTGTGGGGAGGACACCGGCGACGTCGAGGTAGATGCGCCGCAGGTACTCTTCGTCGGTGCAGATTTCCGAGGGGACAATCCTCAGCTTGCGCAACTTGTCGTTGATGAAGGTATCGACATAGTTGAATTCGGGTGTCTTGGGATCGTCGTACTTGAGGCCCTTGGGCAGCACGATGAAACGCGCACCGACGGTGTAAGTCTCATAGCGAGCCATCAGGAAGGCCTCGCCGCGAGCATGCGCGGTGACAATCCCGTCTTCTTCCACCGTGGCCGAGTTACCATTGCTGGACATAAACACACTCAGCGAGGTGATATCCCGGGTTGTGCCATCGGAGTAGGTCGCCAGCACATTCAGCTGCTGGTTGCTTCCCTCGCCGTCCAGGACCGCTCCGTGCGGATAGAGATCAACTGAGATGATCTTGGCAATCTCACCTGTATCGTTCGGCGCGCCAGCCTTGAGCCAACGCAGCATGGTGGTGTACATCGGCGAGTTGCGATCAAATCGCATGCCGCCGGTATGCGGCACGTCGCCGACTACTTTTTCAGTCAGCAGGCAGTTCTCGGGAATCGCCAGGTTGATTCGTCGATCCGGCAATTCGCGGGTCAGGCGGTAGTGATCCCCGTCGGGGTCGAAACCGAACAAGCTGAGTCGGAAGCCGTCGCGGCCACGAGCGGCACCGTGGCAGCTGCCTGTATTACAGCCGGACTTCATAAAGATCGGCATCATATCCAGTCGGAAGCTGATGGGACGATCTTCTCCAGCCTGTTTGACCTCGACCGGTACCTTCAAAACCTGGCCAGCAAAGCTGATCGACAACTCGGTCTGCCCATCCGCCTTGGGATAGAGGGTATGTTCCTCGAGTCGCGCAAAGTTCTCGTCAGCAAGTGCAAACTCAGCTGCCGCAGTGACATCGCGCGTGATCCCGTTGGCGTAGATCGCCTGCACAATCAGCGATTGCTGATCAAGCTGCGTGGTCAGCGACACAGCTTGCGGGAAGACCTGGACCTTGGCAGGAACCTCGTCCTGGGAAAAGGCAGGTGTAACCATGCAGAAGGTAGCGAGTGTGACAACGGAGCGGAGGAGGTTCTGGCAACGGTACATTTTCGTCCCTTTGGTGTAGTGCCTGACGCGTGCTGTAGGTTTGACGTGGAGGTTACTGTTCTTCGTTTTGGCCGTGGGCTATTCTTCTGCTCCGCCACCAGCTTCTGCTTCGGCCTTCTTCTTGGCATCGAGTCGCAGTTGCTGGAGTCGAGTCAGTCGAACTTTCATCGGTTCTTCAGGTTTCTTGGGTTCGGGTGCCTTGGCCACTGGAGCTGGCTTGGGAGGCGCATCCTTCTTGGGTGGAATTGGCTTATCGACACGCAACTCGGTACCACCAATACGGCTGTGGGTTACCGGCTCACCATTCTCGGTGTAGACAATTCGCAAGAAGATGTTCTTGTGCGTACCGGGTCGAGTTTCCACGGTCGTCTTGATCGGGAAAATCAATTCCGTCGTGTCCTTGGTGAATTCCATGCTCTCGACCGTGGTGGCACCAGCGGGAAGTCCCAGTAACTGGGCTGTGGCCGTGCCTTCGAATTCCTTGCTGTGAGTCAGCGTGGCAACGATTTCGGTCTCCTGGCCATGCTCAACCGCGGCGCGACCAATGTCGGCACCAATATATCGCTCGGCAATCGCCAGCGTGGTTGGCTGCGACGAGACCCAGGCGGCACCATTGAATTCGGAAGAACCGAGGACATAGATGATCCAGTCCTTGATCTGGGCGCCGCCGTTGGCACTCAGCGGATAGAGTGCTTCGGTTTGTCCCTTGGGGATATTGATCGAGCTGGAACCGCTGATTCCCGGCGGTCGGAAGGGAAGCTGGACGCTAATCGCCTCGTCCCAGCCTTCCTTCTTGCGTGCCACAACTTTCAGCTGCATGGTGCCATCACGAACGATCGGCACGTTGGGTTGTACGATCTCCAGGTGGAAGGGGACCTCGTCAGCCACGATCACCGGGATCTTCTTGACCGTCACGGTCCAGTAGACCGACTGGCCAGGGCCGCCACGAATAAAGTCACCGACGTTGTTGTAGCCACCCGAGATATTCTGGCTTTCGTCCGCATGACGCGTGTGGAAAGTAATCAAGCCGCCACCGATGGGTGCGTCGGCTGCGGCCTCGAGGATGACCGGCATGATGTTCATGTTGCCCGGCATGATGTTGTTGTGCAGCGTGACTC
>CAUZOB010000253.1:0-6443 GCA_963581185.1 Planctomycetota bacterium
TTGTGGATTTCGTGAGCACCCTGGCGCCAGCTTGGGTTGCAGACGGCAGACCCATATACGGCGGATTTTTCTGGATCAACGGAACCGAGCGGTTTCCTATTCCCAAAGAAGCCTACTACATGGCAGGGGCTGGCGGCCAATACACCATCATCATTCCCTCCCACGATCTGGTCGTCGTAAGAATGGGACACTATAAAGGGTCCAGTGCTGGGTTCGAAGCACTCCAAAAGTCGTTAACATTACTGATGCAGACGGTACCCAAACGCCGTGGCCGAGGCCTGCCTGACCGAAACTAAGGAGTTCGGGAAAAATCACTCCCTCGTATCGCCCCTGATCAAAAGGCGGCGTTTTGAAACTGATCGAAAGACAAAAAGGTGTTTTCGTTTTTGCGGAGGCCGCAATAAAATCCGCGCCAAAGGCGCCGAGTGCTCGTGAAACATGGGATTGCTTTGCTGGCTATTTCGCACAAGTTGGCACGTTCACTTTCCTTCACGTGGCAACTCCTTGATACGGATGTTTCGAAAGGCGACCAGGCAGCCTTTGCCGTGATCCTGCAGAGCGATCACGCCCTCCCTCCGCGACATCCGCTTGTCATCGTCGCTGACTTTGGAAAAGACTACCCCGTTGATCTTCTGGGTAAGAGTGTTGCCCTCGGCGATGATCTCCATGGTGTTCCAGCCATTTTGCCGGTAGTGAGCAACGATCTTTTCTTTGGTGGCGACTTGCACCACTTTCTTCTCTCCGTCTGCCGAGATCGTGACCTCTTGCCCTGCGGTAGCCATCAGGTGCCGCACCTTGCGGTCAGGGCTCGTTGCTCCGAGGAGCGAATGATGCCAAAGACCCATCACCTTCTGTGCGGCGACCTCAACTTGGTACCCGTAAACCTGATGATTGCCTTGGTCATCGCTGCGGACCTGAACGCCGGAGTTGCCGGCTTCATATTTGAAGTCGAGGCGGAGCACGAAGTCGGAAGGCTTGCCGCCGCGCCAGATGATCCAATTCCGCGTCATTTCCAATCCCGTACAAGAGATGGCACCATCCACAACCTTCCAGGCACCCTGGCGGTGGTCCCATTGGTCGAGAGTCTTTCCATTGAAAATAGTGGTGAAGCCAGCCTCATCGGCAGCAGCTTTCTTCTTATCGGGATCGGCGGAAAAGCCGCCCGCACCCGGAGCGAAGTCCCAGGGAATCGTCTCCACACCGAATTGTTCGAGAAAGGCTCCGCAAGAGAAGGCCAGAAAGAAACTTTGATCGCCCGACTGCTTCCGGTGCTTCGCGTAGAGCTCCGTCATCTGGGGAAGTAGTGATTTCGCTTTCGGCCCCAAAAGCTCGATCGCGCGACAGGCGCGAAGAGCGCTCCACCAGTCGTCAAGTGCGGTATCGCCAGCAAGGATTTGGAGGGCGCGTTCGCGATATTGATCGGAGGTTTCCGCCAACAAGGAGGCGGCTTCAATTCGGACAGCGGCTGCTTTGTCAGTGAGGTTGCCGGCGGCCAGATCGTGGAGCGCGGAATCGTTAGGAAAGTCGACCCTCATCCCGACAAGCGCCCAGTAGCGTTCGGCTGGATTCGCGCTCCCGAGGAGTTTGACAAGGGCTTCTCGGTCTTTGTTTCCCACCACATCGGCGGCTGCCCATGCGGCGTCGAGATCGGGCGAGTGATTGGTCTTCCCCTCGAGAATGTCGCGGATGGGCGCTCCCTCTTCGCGAACGTAGTCGCGCATCACGGATTCCGGAAGAGCGCCAACATCCATAATCTCCCTGCGGGTTTTGGCGTAGGCTCCGCGTAGACGTTCAAGGGCGATCTGCTGGCTAGGGTTAAGTTCGCCGGCGAGGAGGTTGACGATGTTATCGGGATCAGCGCTACAGTCGTAGAATTCCTCGACAGGCTTGCGTGGCCCGGCATAGGCTCGCTGTGCAGCGGTGAGGACGGCGCGATCCGTTTTTGCCGCACGGGTGATTTCGTTCCTGATCGCGCTCAGGTCGGAGAAAACACTGGGTTGATTGTAAGACAGATGCGGCATGTAGTTTCTGATATAGAGAAACTGTTTGTCCCGTACAGATCGAGCCGTTTCCATGACCTCGTCGACTCGATCCCGAGTACCGTAGACCGTCTGGCGCTCGGTTTGGGAATCGGGGCCAAGGAAAGGGATTCCCTGCATGTAGTCCGGAATGTGTTGCTTGGTCAGGTTCAGAACCGTCGGCGGGAAGTCGACGAAGCTGACGAGCCGATCCAGTCGGGTGCCGGGAGTTGCGGGGGCGAGGTGTTGGTACTTTTTCGGAAAACGAACCATGAGGGCGACCCGCATTCCTGAATCGAGCAGCAGACGCTTGTGCCGTGGCATGCCGGAGCCATGGTCGGAGTAGAAGAACACAATCGTCTCGTCGGCGAGCCCGTCCTCTTCCAACTGGTCGAGGAGACGCTGAACGTTTTGATCCATAACCGAGACGCAGTCGTAGAACCGGGCCACCGTCCTGCGCACGACCGGAGTGTCCGGGTAGTAAGGCGGCAGCGGGACAGCTTTGGGATTGCTGATCTCTGGCTGCGAAAGTCGGGACTGGACGTGCTCCTGAAAAACCGGATAGGGCCAGACCATCGTGCGTGACTGGTGTGTCGTCATGTCGTTGAACACTGCGAAGAATGGCTGGCCAGACTCCCGATTTTTCCAATGAGCCGCGGCTGACGAGAGGTCCCACGACTCCCTGATGAGCCGCTCGTTTTCTCCGCAGTTGTAATCGGTTTTGACATTGTTCGACGTGTGGTAACCGGCCTGTCGGAGAAGAGACGGAAAGGCTTTAACCCCAGTCGGAATGTGGTTCGAGGACCGCATGTGGTTGGTCCCCATGCTGGCGTTGTACATCCCAGTGATGAGAGTGGATCGCGACGGTGAACAAACAGGGGATACGGCAAAGGCGTTGGTATAAAGGATGCTCTGCTTCGCGAACGCGTCGAGGTTGGGAGTGCGTGCGAAGGTGTCTCCGTAGCATCCAAGTGTTGGACTCATGTCCTCGACTGTGATCCAGAGGATGTTCGGTCCCACTTGACTGTTTTGGGGCTTCGCCACAGGAGCTTTGCGCGGGGCGGCATTCTGCGCAAGCGGTCGCACCTTTTTTACCGTCCTCCATTCTTTGCCATCGTTGGAGATCAAAATGTCGAAAGCTGTAGGCGTACGATTGATAATTTTTCCGATTCGATCACGTGAGAGCACGACTCGATCAATCTTTGTGGTTTTAGCCAGTTCGATCTGAGCCCAGCCTGTCGCGTTGGCCGAGATCCAACTAAATTCGTTTCCGTATTTTCCGTCGTTCAGGTGTTCGACCTTGTGACGGTCATAGCCCTTCAGCAACGAGGATGCGGTTGCCTTCCCGCCATTGGATTGCAACGCTATATTCTTTGGCGAATCAGGACCGTAGACTTCTAATTCATCGATGCAGGGTTGGCCACGATTCGAATCAATGATTTGCACGCGTACAAATCTCGCTGCCGTCGGTGTAAATTCGAATGGATTGGCAATACCCGGTTTTATCGAACCAACGACGTTCTTGACGGCAGGATTCCGCGGTGCTTCCGGTATGGGTGTCACGGCAGAAGGGGCGCTGACAAGCTCACGAATCCGAATATTTCGCAGCCAGAACGGTAGGCCGTGATCCTGAAAACCAATGAATCCCTGTTTCGGTTTACTCTTCAATTGCGGGTGCGACAGACTCACGCTGTTGACCAGCACACCGTTGAGCCTGACGGTGACCTCTCCACCGACGCTCGTGACACTCATGTGGTTCCACTCGCCAGCGGGCTTTGTCGCGTTTGCTCTCGGAGCGACTTTCGGAAGGATGCCGCCAGTGACGGAATGGGCATCGAGAAGTTTAACGCCTGCTGAATCGCGAATCTGAACTTCAATCACTGTTCCGACGGCCTTCTGACGATCCGTGACATTGAAGTAGAGCCCACTGTTGCCGCCCTGCTCGTGCCGGTATTCAAACTCGCTTTGAAAATCTTTATATTCGTTCTTCAGCCACAGGTAGTCACCGTATCGCGTCCAGTCTGTTTCGCCTGCACGTGGCTGCAGATGAACGACGCCGTCTTCGCTAAGCGACCAATTGCCTGTGGTCTCGAAGTGTTCTTTCAAGTCACCGCCGGCAAGCAGATCAATAAAGCTTCCAGCGCCTCCGCTGGTTTTCAGCGTCATCAAATACCGGACGATATGCTTCAGATCGTCCGGCCCGCTGATCAATCCTACCGGCATCAACGACATCGCACTGGGCGCCTTCTCTTCGATCCGCGATTTCTCAACTGCTTTCAGGCTACCGTCCATCATCTGCAGCGTGACACGGTTTTCATCTTCGCCTGACAGGAATCCCAGCAGCACTTTGCCGTCGTCGGTAACGATCGACCACGACTGAAAGTTCGGCGAGACGTCCTTGCTCGGTGCCGCAACGGACTGAGCCAAGTACTGCGGCGTGAATCGTTTCGCGATTCCTGACAGTGAAGGCCCAATGACACCGCCGCCCTGGCCTGAATCGTGACAGGCGATGCATTTCTTCTTGAAGATTGCAGCGCCGGTTTTTGTGTTCCCTTCCTGCCATGCCGTTGTCCAGTCGATCGCTTGGTATTCCGCAGGCATCGCCTTGTTGGCAGACAGTTTCGCGCCCTTCGCGATGTCGGCTTTCACGGAACGTGTTTGAACAAGACCTGGAATTCTTCCCGCGAGGTCGTCCATTCCCAGTGTATTGGCGAAGACAGCGGCCGTCTTGCGATGTGAGTCGTCAGTGTCGTGAATGGACAGCGTGATCATACGCTCGATCACCTTTAATTCTGGGGCATCCGGTTTCGCCGCTGCTGTCTGTCTCCACCAATTCAGCATGGGTAGACCACCGACTTTAAGCCCGTGTTTTTCGGCTTCCGTCGCAAGATTTGCGCCTGCATCGTCCACATAACCGAAACCGTTCAGCATTTTCGCGGCGGCCGCGCTAATCACGACGCCAGCGGGAATCGTTCCGTTCTCAACTGTATCGTTCCACTTCCACATCGCCGCAGCCAGCGTCACTCGCCGCGACGGCAGATCACCCCCCTCAAACTGCTGCTCGAGTTCAAGCCAGTTGGTGTTTCTTCCAAGCCAACGTTGGGCCGCCTGGCGAACAAAACTGTCAGGGCTCATCGCGAGCTTCATAATCAATTCGCGGAGTCCGGTATTTCCCTTTGGGAAGGCATCCGCCGCCCGCAATCCGGCAAGTTGTGAAATGGGAGACGCGTTTGTAAGCAGCAAATTGACCGACGATTCGCTCACCTGATGATAGCGGCGTAGTATATCGGCAGCGGTACTGGCCGTTTGCCCGTTATCTGAAGACATCGCAGCGGTCAGAGCCGCAATAACTCGTTCATCGTCGTGATGGGCGGCAAGCCATACCAGACTGTACCAGGCTGGACTGCCGGCGGTGGTTTTGAGGAACCTCGCTAGAACCTGCTCGTCGCCAGTCAATCCGCGTGAAACGATTTCCCGATGGGCGTTGAATCGCCGCTTCCACGAGGATGATTCTATTTCGTCCAAGAACGTCTTGATATCCGCCGTAGCGGGATCAAACGCATGAGATTTCAATGGTTTATTCGGATTCGAAATCACAATGAGATCAGTTTGCTTCACGGGCGACGCCTCATTGCGTTCCATGAAACAGACACTCGCAAACAATCGACCATCGTTACCCGTGAAAACCGCCACCGGCCGCGCTGTCCCTTTGCCCACAAGCAGCGGTTTTTGGCTGCTCGCAAATGACGCACCACGAGGTCTCAGCGGAAACTGTCCCAGTTCCCGACTACCCCAACGCGCAACGATAAGCGACCGTTTATATGCGTCACCAAGGTGATCTTCGTTGTAGTAACAAGTACCAAACGGCACGAAACGCCCTATCTCAGAATCGATGGTTTGGATCAAATCATTGCGATATGGCTCTGTCGCCTGCAACCAACCTCGCGACCACTGGTAATGCGAGCCTTCGGTCACGTGCGTCAATCGTCCGAACGAGTGTAAGGCACTGCCTTCCTGGTCGTTGTCGTTTCCAAAGAGATTCCAGTTCTCATCAAAGTCGAGATCGCAAATATTGCGAAACCCTCGTGAAACCGTCGTCAGGTCGTGCGACTTCGGGTCATACCGAATAACACCACCCACACCAGTCCAAGGCATCTTTTTGGCGTCTGGACCGCTCAGGAACGTCCAGTGCCACACGTGCCCCGGGTTGGTCTTGCTTCGAAACGGTCCAGGCTGCGGATCGCCGAAGGCGAGATACAGACAACCATCCGGCCCCATCTTCATGCCATGAAGACCCTGATGGATGTGACCAAGCGGGATACCCCACACCAGACGTTCAAATGTCACCTTACCTGGATCGCGAATCACGTTCGGCAGTCGATATAGCGCCGTGACCGTTAACACGTAAAGATCATCACCCGCCAC
>CAUZOB010000254.1:0-6440 GCA_963581185.1 Planctomycetota bacterium
TGCATTCCAGCTATCCCGAATTGAGAGCCACGGTGCTCGATACACGCGGTTACAGCTACCTGCAGAACCGGCAGCCGAACCTGGCCCTGATGGACCTGGAGGTGGCCGTCAAGGTTTACGACGCCGTCCACCGCCAGCGACTGGTGCAACTGAATCGACAGCGAAACCTGGCGGTGGAACCGTGGCGGATCAACCTGGAAATGAAGCGGTCAGGACACCAGCTGGCTGTGATGCTGTTTCATCGTTGCCAGGTGTACGAGGTCTTGCATCAGCCGGCCCGAGCCCGGGGGGACCGGAATCGGATCAAGCGACTGGGCGCGACCGCCGACCGGCACCTGTTTTAGCCAGTTGGCTCTGGGGTCCGTTGCAGGCCATCGACAATGGCTGCAGGTGCCTTGCCAACATGCCTCTGATTGCGCATCCTGTCAGATAGGAACTGACCTCCAGTAGATGGAGTGCCCTGCCAATGCCGTTGTTCGAGATCGAAACTGAATCTCACATCATTCTTACCTGGGCAGAAGACGAACAGGCTGCCCGGCAGAGAGTCGAAGAGGTTTATCCGCAGGACGAGATCATGCGACTGATCGCGCGACCGCGGGATACCTGGGTGATCTCCAAAGGAGTTCTGGGGATTACCGGTGAGGCTCCGGAAATCTGCCAGGCGGCACGCGATTGCCTGTCCCGGGCTGCCGGTGACAAGGTCCACGCCATTCGGCTCTACATGCAGGAATCCGGCGTCGATCTGAACCAGGCTCGACGCGTGATCGAATCCAATATGGTGATGGGCTGGTGATCGGCGATTGACGGTTCGCGTCAGCGACCGCGAGCCTGCCAGCGGCAGTCTGCCCAGATTCGACGGTCGCTATTTCGCCTGATCGTTAGAGTTTGACAGCGTCGCTGTTTTTCTCGACTTCGACCAAACTTAAACGACGCTCCGTTCGATGGTATAGAGAACTGGAAGTTTTCGAATCGGCTGGTCCATCAGAGCAAGTGAATGTTATGAGCATCTCTACAGCTGCCGTCCATCAATCACGCCTGGTCGCTGTCAGCAGCCCGGGGGGGCTTGCTCGCCAGGTGCGCGTGCAGTATCGTGCCCAGTCAACTTCGAACTGGCACTGGTATGCCAGTTTTCAGACGCCCTACCAGGCTCAGCAGTGCGTGGACGAGCTTCAACAGGATGGAGTCCAGGCGCGGCTGGTGGACTATCTACACTGCCCGGCTTCCTGTTGAACACTCCCGCCTGACGTTGGAGCGTTACGGCCTGGCACTCAGAAGGAGCTGCCAGATGGCCTTTTCACTTGCAGGACACGTGGCGATTGTCAGCGGTAACAGTTCCGGCCTTGGCAAGGAAATTGGCCTGGCCCTGGGACAAGCGGGTGCGGCCGTACCTGTGAACTTCTGCCACAATGCCGAGCGTGCTGAGCAGACGCTGGTTGAGTATCAACAGGCGGGCATTTCGACCTGCCTGATCCAGGGAGATGCCACAGCAGTCGATGACATCGACCGCCTCTTCAGCGAGACCGAAGCGGAACTTGGGCAACCCGATATCCTGGTGCCGAATGCGACCTGTGAGCAGCCCCAGCGGCCGATCGAGCAGTACGACTGGGATTTCTACCAGCGGATGATCGATTTTTTCATCAAGAGTCCCTTCTTGATGGCTCAACGTGGCCTGCCGGCAATGAAAAAACAGGGCTGGGGTCGGATTATTAACATCGTCAGCGAGGTCTATCACCGCAGCGTGTCGCCCTTCAGTGCCTACGTAGCCGCCAAGGGTGGTCAGATCGGCTGGAGCCGCAGCATGGCCTCAGAACTGGCTGCAGACGGCATCACGGTCAATATGGTGGCCCCAGGCTGGATTCCCACGGATCGTCACGCAGATGATCCCCAGGAGGACAAGGATGGATACCTGGCGGTTGTACCGATGGGTCGCTGGGGTCTGCCGCGTGATGTCGGAGACGCCGTGCTGTACTTGGCCAGCGAGGAGGCGGGCTTTGTCAGCGGCCAGACGATCTGCGTCAATGGCGCCCTGACACCGTGGTAGGTCGAATTCAGCGGCTGGCGACACCGTCTGTCAGCGCCGGCGCGCAGATCGGTTCGAGAGAATCACTCGTGGCCGACTCCAGGGTCCTGGCTATTGCCCTGCATTCGTGCTGAAGGGGCGATAGGTGCCCGGATTCGGTACCGGCGGCAGGGCCAGGGGCGGTGCCGTGGTGCCATCGAAGCGAGTGTTCGAGTCCGTTGGCAGTTGGCCGGTATAGATCGGTGCCGGAGTAATCGGAGTGGGAATGGCTGCTGCCGGCTGGCCGGCTGCTGTGCCATTGTTATAGATCGAGCCGTTCTGGATCGGCTGGATCGGACCAGCCGGTGTCAGGTTGCTGTTGGCCGGCAAACTTGGAATCGGTGGGTTTTGCGTAGCGAATTCTCCGCCCTGCGTGGGTTTGAAGAATCCCTGTTGATAGCCGCTTCCGTCAATCGGCGCAACGGTTGTTGTCGTGGAGGCGGGCTGGGACTGGATCGGCTGGTAACTGTTACCGATCCCGACGGTCGGCGTGGCTGCCGGAGCCGGCGTCAAGTTGCTTGAGTCGTAGCTGCCTGGCGGAGTCTGGTTAATCGTGTTGTTCTGATACTGTCCAGGTGGCACGTACCGTTCGGTTGTGTTGGGGGGCGTCAGGTACTGCGCCGATCCCTGCGTCGTGGTGGGATAGTTGGGCTGAGTTGCCTGGGGCAGGGGATAGCCAGTATTGACCGTTGCCGCTGGGTTATCGATCGGCAGGGCCGCGGCGGGCTCGGCTTGGCCCTGGTCGTTATAGTTTGCTGCCTGGTCTACCGGTAAGGATGCGTAGCCGACCGAGGGCTGGTCCGGCACTTCGTACTCGGAACTGGCTGTTTTCGCGCCTGTGAACCAGCTGGCACCGGGCCAGCTGCTGACATCAGTCCAGCTTGTGGTTTTGCAGCCAGTGCTTAACAAGCCCAGGATGGCGACGGAAAAAACGAGTTGAGTAAATCGCGAAGTGTCTTTTCGCATGACTTCCGTGTCCTTATTCGTCCAGCGTTATCCAATTTGTCCCCGCGGCAGCCAACGATTGCTGGCGGCCAGGGAACAGAATCCCTTTGAGGGTGCGGGATAATAAGGACCCTGCGATGTGCCGTCAAGGTCGGAATTGACCGATTGGCCCACGGAATCCAGAAAGCTGCTAGCAGCCCCCAGCAGGGGGGACGCCGGTGGCGAAAAACCATCGGGTCCAGAAGGTCTGCAGGGCCGCTAGGACTTGTCGCCTAGCCGCTGGTTGCAGCGAGTCGTTCGGCGACAGCGTCCCAGTTCACCAGGTTCCAGAAAGCGGCAATATAATCGGGCCGGCGATTCTGGTAGTTGAGGTAGTAAGCATGTTCCCAGACATCAAGTCCGAGGATGGGAGTACGACCTTCCATCCTGGGGCTATCCTGGTTGGCTGTGCTTTCCACCAGCAGGCTGCCATCGGAGACGCTCAGCCAGGCCCAGCCGCTGCCAAAGCGAGTGGTGGCGGCCCCGGAGAACTTCTCCTTGAGGCCGTCCAGGCTGCCGAATGTGCTGTTGATTGCATCGGCCAATTCACCAGTTGGCTCTCCACCGCCCTCGGGCGAGAGAATAGTCCAGAAGAGTGAATGGTTGGAGTGTCCGCCACCGTTATTACGAACCGGGCCGCGAATATCATCGGGCAGGCTGTCCAGGTCGGCAATCAGAGTATCGACACAGGTATCGGCTAACTCACTGCCTTCGAGTGCTGCATTCAGTTTTGCCACGTAACCGGCGTGGTGTTTCCCATGGTGGATTTCCATAGTCCGCGCATCGATATGTGGTTCAAGTGCATCTGCTACATACGGTAGTGTGGGCAATTCGTGGGCCATAATAGTCCTTTCAACGGTGAATCCAGCTCGACTCAGACGGCAAGGATACCGCATTCTGCGGGCGCTGACAATTCACCTGCCGGCAATCGGTGACAACTTCAGAAATAGCCCCGAAATCGCCGAAACTAAGTAATGGGTGTGTCCGCACAAGGAATCAACACGAGCACGGCTGCTCGGGACCCTTGGCCGATGTGAGGATGGAATCTGATGCAGAACGCGAGTCAAGGAAACCAGCGCCGCCGGCGAATGATGATGGATGCCGGTCGCTCGGATCGTCCACGCCAGGCCAGCGAGCGTCCCAGCTCAGCCAAGCCACGGCTGCGGCGGGTCTACGCTGACGGAGCGCTGGCGGAGAACCAGCTGCGACTCTCCGACTTGATCCCGATATCCTGGTGGTCTTACCTGGCGCTGGTTGCGATCAGTGTAGCCAGCCTGTATGGACTCGCGGTGGGTTACCTCCACTTCCAGCGGCAGGGGGGGGAAGTTGCCGAGGTCTTTGCCCTTGTCGGGACAGGTAATATGGCTGCCTGGCTGGCCTCGCTGATGCTCTTGATCACGATGGTCGGCAGCATCCAGGTTTACTTGCTACGCCGTCACCAACTCGATGATTATCGCGGGCATTACAGGTTGTGGCTGCTGGTAGCAGCCTGGTGTTGCCTGCTCAGCGTCGATGCCGCAACTGGCAGTCATCGCCTGCTGGGATTGCTCGCCGCGCGATTCCCCAGTGAGAGTGTCTGGTCATCCAGCAGCAGCTGGTGGTTGGTGATCGTCTCGTTGGGAACAGCCCTGCTGGGACTGCGACTGGTCCTGGAAATGCGACGTTCGCTACCCTCCATCATCTTTTTGCTGGTGGCTCTGGTGGGCTACGGCATATTGCTGGCGCGACAGGCGGGCTGGCTTTCCTTCAGTCCTGCTGTCGACCCCTTTCTGGTCTCCGCCATGATCCTGCTGGCAAGCCACGTGGCAGTCACATTCTCGGTCTGGGTCTACGCCCGCTACTGCTTCCTGCGAGCCGGTCGCAGGTCCCGTCGGCTGCGCAGCGACAAGGCCCACCGCAAGGCGAAGCCGCACCTGGCATCGTCGCGAAAGCAGCTTGGCCGTGATGACCTGGCAGCTGGCGACGATCAGCAGAGCGACGACGAGTCAGAACAGCAGCAACCGCAGGAGGAGGATCAGGACGAGTCGGAGTGGGAGGATGAAGAGCAGGAGCTTGATCACGATGACCAGCTGGATGCTGGCGACGATGACTGGGACGATCAGTATGACGAGCAGGACCAGTTCGATGAACATGACCGTCATGCTGCCGCGGACGAGGACCCCTATACAGTCAGCGATGAGGAGCTTGTCGACCAATCACAGGACGATGGCCAGGACGATGACCAGGACGAGGATTCCTCTGCGGTCAGCGAGGAGGAACCTGCCGGCCAATCGCAGGACGCTGCCGCGGACGATTCTCCCTCACGCCGCTGGCAATCACGCCGAGCATCGGCTGAGAAACAGCAGCCGGCGCAGGAAGATCGAGCCGAGGAATTGAACCGCATGCTCGAGGACGAGACGGAGTTTGACGATCAGATGGACCCAGAGCGGCTGCGATCGATGTCCAAGCGCCAGCGAAAGAAGTGGCGTCGACGTCAGCGTCAGCGGCGGGCGGCCTGATGCTCAGGCCTGCTGGGCGGTGCCTGCGGCCGCAGAGGAGAATGCAGTAAAGATGTCCCTGCTGGTGGTAGGCTCTGTCGCCTTTGACACGATCGAAATGCCGTCGCTGCTGCGCCAGCAACAGCCTGGCGGATCGGCCCTCTATTTCTCTGCCGCAGCCAGCTATTTCTGTGCGGTCCGGCTGATGGCGGCGGTCGGTGACGATTGGCCGGCTGAAAACACAGCTCAACTGGAGCAGCTCGGTGTCGACACTCGTGGGCTTGAACGGATCGAGGGTCAGCAGACGTTCGCCTGGCGGGGGCGATACGCAGAGGACCTGGAGCAGCGCGAGACGGTGGACTTGCAGTTGAATGTGCTGGAGCAGTATCAGCCTCGCCTGCCGGCATGCTATCGAGACAGCCGCCTTGTTTTCCTGGCCAACGGCCTGCCGCGGATCCAGCTGGCGGTGCTCGACCAGGTCGATTCGCCGGAGCTGGTGATCGCGGATACCGTGGATGACTGGATTCGTTCTGAACGGGAAGATCTGATGCGTGTGCTGGCTCGCATCGATGGCCTGATGATCAATCAGAGCGAGGCGGTATTGCTGACGGGTCAGCAGGATCTGCCGGCGGCTGGCAGGGCCCTGCTTGAACTGGGGCCCCGCCTTGTTGTCATCAAGTGTGGAGAACGTGGGTCGCTGGCGATCTCCAGGGATGAAGTCTACAGCCAGCCCGCCTATCCGCTGGCACAACTACTCGATCCGACAGGGGCCGGCGATAGCTTTGCCGGTGGTATGCTGGGTTACCTGAGCCAGCAGCCGCAACTCAGTGAGGCTTCCTGGCGCCAGGCCCTGGCGGTTGGCACGGTGATGGCCAGCTTCTGCCTGGAGGGCTTCAGCATCGACCGACTTGCCAGCATCG
>CAUZOB010000255.1:0-6378 GCA_963581185.1 Planctomycetota bacterium
CACGCGAATATCGATATTGGCGACATCTCGCGCCTTGTGGCTCATGCCGATACTGGTCAGAGCCCCCGACATCCCCCCATGCATGAAATCTTTGAACGTCTGCCCAATGATCTCGTCAAAGAACATGCCACCACCCACGACGGCAACGTCCAGGGTACGATTCGTGTCACTCATTTTTCACGTATCCATCGACCAGGTCTGAATCACAACCTCAAGCCTACCCGACCCCCTCACCAAGAGACAGACGTTTGAAAGGGGTTGCGAGTTGGACGTTATGGGTTATCAGCCACGGGTGATTATTTCGGTCATGCGGTATAATCACCGCACCTCGACCGCCGACCTGCAACGGATCACGACTGATGTATCACCCCCGGCCCCTGAAACTGCAGAGCCATGTTCTGTGGGTGCTCAGCCTGGCCTTCTGCTTGGCCTGCAGCGTGACGGCTGAAGAACCAATTCGCTATAACCGCGACGTGCGACCCATCCTGGCGGATAATTGTTTCTCCTGCCACGGTCCCGACGCGGCGAAGCGTGAAGGCGAGTTGCGGCTCGACCAACCGGTCGCGGCGGATCGCGGTATCGTGGTAGCCGGCAAGGCTGGCGAGAGCGAGTTGATAGCGCGGATATTGAGTGACGATCCGGAAATTCGGATGCCACCGCCGGCCAGTCGCAAGCAGCTCACTGCGGCAGACATCACACTTCTCACTCGCTGGATTAACCAGGGTGCCAGCCACCAGAAACACTGGGCCTACATCGCACCGACTGCCGGCCCTCAAGCAGGCAGAGAGGACATTGATGGTCTCAGTACATCGATTGACCACTATGTCCTGGCTCGGCTGATAACAGCCGACCTGACGCCAACAGCAATTGCTGATCCAACAACACTGATTCGCCGCCTCTGTTTTGACCTGACTGGCCTGCCGCCCACGACCAGCGAGGTTCGCGGATTCGTCGCCGATCCCAGCCCGGCCAATTATGAACAGCTGGTCGACCGCCTGCTGGCCTCGCCTGCCTTCGGTGAACGCCTGGCAAGTTACTGGCTGGACCTGGTCCGTTACGCCAGCACGGTCGGCTACCACGGTGACCAGGATCATGCCATCGCTCCCTATCGCGACTGGGTAATTGATGCCATCAACCGCAATCTGCCCTTTGACCAGTTCACGATCCATCAGCTGGCTGGCGACCTGTTACCGGAGCCAACGACCGATCAACAGATCGCAACTGGTTACAACCGCCTGCTGCAGACGTCCCACGAGGGTGGCGTGCAGCCAAAAGAGTACCTGGCGATTTACGCGGCTGACCGGATTCGCAACTTTTCAGTCGTCTGGCTGGGTGCGACTGTTGGCTGTGCCCAGTGTCACGATCACAAGTACGACCCCTTCACTACCCGCGATTTCTATTCACTCCAGGCCTTCTTTGCGGACATCGACGAGGCCACACATTTTTCCAGATCGGGAAACACGCTACCGACGCTGCGAGCTCCGGAGCTGACTGTCCTGAGTCCCCATCAGCGACTTCAGATCGAGGCCCTGGAGGCGGAAATCAAGGCACTCGAGGACGGCGCCGACGAGGACCGT
Organism: Planctomycetota bacterium; assembly: GCA_963581185.1. Classification (GTDB taxonomy): domain Bacteria; phylum Planctomycetota; class Planctomycetia; order Pirellulales; family Pirellulaceae; genus SAT2750. The sequence continues at coordinate 1,578 of CAUZOB010000255.1, forward strand.
AAGAAATCGGTGCCAGCCTTGCGGGAACAGATCGCGGCGATCGAGAAAGCGACGCAGCGGACCATGGTTACCGCCGCAATCAAACCGCGAATGATTCGAGTCCTGCCACGTGGTGACTGGCTTGACGACAGCGGACCGATAGTCAGCCCGGCTGTGCCCGTGGTACTGGGGCAATTGGAAACAGGCAATCGGCGACCAACGCGGCTGGACCTGGCCCGCTGGCTAACCGACGCGGACAAGGGCATCGGTGGATTAACCAGTCGCGTTTTCGTTAACCGGATCTGGTACCTGCTGATGGGCCGCGGACTGGCACCCAATCTCGGTGACCTGGGTAATCGCAGCGACGTCCCTTCCCACCCCGATTTGCTTGATCATCTCAGTATTGACTTCTACCAGAATGGTTGGGACATCAAGCGACTGGTGAAGGGTATTGTCATCAGCGAGAGCTACCAGCAATCGTCCCAGCCCACGCAGGCTGCCATTGCGACTGATCCGGACAACCGCTGGTTCAGCAGGCAATCCCGCTTCCGACTGTCGGCGGAGATGATTCGGGACAACGCCCTGGCGGTCAGTGGCCTGTTGTTGCGCGAACCGATCGTGGGCCATTCGCGCCCCTACCAGCCAGCTGGATATTACCGGCACCTGAACTTTCCCGCCCGTCGATATGCAGCTGACAAGGGCCCGGCCCAGTATCGTCGAGCAGTCTACATGCACTGGCAGCGCCAGTTCCTGCACCCCATGCTGAAGGCTTTTGACGCTCCCAGCCGCGAAGAGTGTACCGCCCAGCGACTGGAATCGAACACCCCGCTGGCGGCCCTCGTGCTCATGAACGATCCAACCTTTGTCGAGGCGGCCCGCGCACTGGCGATCAGCATCCTGGACGATGAGAAACTGGATGACCAGCAGAGAATTGAGGAGCTATTCCGTCGCACGCTTTCACGCGCCCCACGTTCCGCAGAAATGAAGACCCTCTTACCGTTCCTGGCAAGCAGCCGCGAAAATTATCGGCAGCATCCGGAGATGGCGGCCAGCTTGCTAAAGGTCGGCTTGCAGCCTGTCCCAGCTGAGATGGACAAGGTCGAATTAGCCAGCTGGTCCGATCTCTGCCGTGGCCTGATGAACGTCAACGAGTCCCTCACACGCAACTAGTACCAGCCACAACAACTGACATGACGCGCAACCCCACAATCACCAACCGTCGCAGCTTTTTAGCCCAGTCCGGTCTTGGGATTGGATCAGCTGCACTGGCCAGCATGCTGCCAAGGCCTGCTGCGGGCGACGAGACCGTGGGCATTCCGGCCGGTCAGGCGGGAATGCCGCACCACGCGGCACGTGCCAAGCGTGTGATCTTCCTCTGCATGGCGGGCGGACCATCCCACCTGGAGACTTTTGATTACAAGCCGAAGCTGGCCGAAATGGATGGCCAGCCGATGCCGGAGTCGTTTACCAAGGGCCAGCCAATCGCCCAACTGCAGGGCCAAACCTTGAAGTGCCAAGGACCGTTGACGAAATTTCAGAAGTATGGCGAGAACGGCCAGGAGATCAGCGATTTCCTCCCCTGGCACGCCAAGATGGCCGACGACATCTGCATCATCCGTTCGCTGGTGACCGAGCAGATCAATCACGACCCAGCTCACACTTTCATGAACACCGGCACGGCCATCAGCGGCCGACCGTCGATGGGTGCCTGGGTGCAATACGGATTGGGCAGCGAGAGTTCCGACTTGCCGGGGTTTATCGTCCTCTCCAGCCAGGGTGGTCGGAATCCCCAGCCTATTTCCCAGCGCCAGTGGGGGGCCGGGTTCCTGCCGAGTCGTTACCAGGGAGTCGAATTCAGTTCGACTGGCGATCCGGTCAATTACGTTCGGCCCCCGTCCGGAGTCAGTTTGCCACAGCAGCGACGGCTGGTGAATGTCATCGAACAGCTGAATCGTCAGCGGCAACAGCTTGTCGCCAACCCCGAGATCGCCGCCCGTATCGCGGCTTATGAGATGGCGTTTCGGATGCAGACATCGGTACCGCAATTAATGGACCTGGCTGGTGAACCCCAGTCGATCCTGGATATGTATGGTGCCAAGCCAGGCGATGGATCGTATGCCTCCAACTGTCTGCTGGCTCGCCGACTGGCTGAACGCGGCGTCCGCTTCATTCATCTCTACCACCGTGGCTGGGACCATCATGGTGGACTCGTCGGTTACATGAACACCTGCTGCGGATTGACCGACAAAGCGACCTGGGCCTTACTGACGGATTTGAAACAGCGCGACATGCTCAAGGACACGCTGATCGTGTGGGGCGGGGAGTTCGGCCGCACACCGATGTTCCAGGGCAAGGGGGGCGCTGGTCGCGATCATCACATGAAAGCATTTTCCATGTGGATGGCGGGAGCCGGTGTGAAGGGTGGCACAACGTACGGCGGCACCGACGAACTGGGCTACAACTCGGTCGAGGATATCGTCCATGTCCGCGACCTGCACGCCACCATGTTGCACCTGCTGGGCATCGACCACCAGCGAATGACTGTCAAATCGCAGGGACTCGACATGCGACTCACTGGCGTCGAACCAGCTCGTGTGGTTCAGCCGATCCTGTCGTAACTTCCACGCTCCCGGACTCAGTCTCAGCTGCGCCAGAAAGTCGATTTCCGAGCTGCCCGATATTGGACATCCAAGTGCGGAGTCTCCATGCGGATCTGCCCGGCGGCCAGCGATTTGAGGCCTGCCTGGACCAGGCCGCTGGTCAGCAGCGTTCGTTCGATTGGATAGGGTGCCTTGCCGGTCATGAACATCTGCTCGGCGTTCGCCATCAATGCTCCGGAGTAGACCACGTTGGGGTTGGGCGGCAGGTAGAAGAGCGTTGACAACGGTTCAGTCTGGCGGCGCAGTCTCGCGGCGAAGCTGAAGTCCCTGACCAGCCCGTTCATCAGCAGCATCGTGGCCTTGAGACCGTCCGCATACTCAAACTGGTAAGCGATCGGTGTTTCAACCAGCTCTTTCATCTGCTGTAGTTGTGGAAAACGGTGGCTGAACTGGTTCTGTTGTGCCAGCGTCTGGCTGCGAGAGAGGCAAGCCTTAAAGAGGTCTGCAGCCCAGGCCTTGTTTTCCATCGCTTCCCAGACTGCATCACCTCGCAGTGCCTGCATCGAGACCACACCGGTCTCACCGCCACGGCGCCGCTCCAGCATGCACTGCATAGTCTCGAGCGCGTGAAAGTCATAGATATCGACCGGACCGTAGGCCACGCAGACCGCTTCCTCAATCTCCGCTCCCCAGGGCATTTCGATCGACGGCATGCGCCAGGTGACTGGCAGGGACGAGCCGGCCAGGTAGGGGAAACCGAGTTCCCTGGAGACGTTGACCATTTCCTGGGCCCAATCGAAGTTCCAGGAGAGGTGTTTATCGTTGAAGACCGGCACCGACCATTCGTCCTCGCGAAAGACCGCCTCGATCTGCTTGAAAAACTCGTATCGCGGATAGAGCTTCTGGCCAATCTCGTTAATCTCGTAATCCCCGTGCTCGCCGATGTGCAGGATCGCATCGACCGCCAGCTTGTCTCCCCCGCAACGCAGCGCTTCCGCGATCGTGGGATAGATTGGGAAACCGAATTCTTCAGCCCGTGCCTGGCTGAGATCATTTTCCGGTTTTTGATCGACGAACGCCGAAACGACACGGATCAGCGGCAGGTGCCATTTCCCCCGCAGCGGGTACCCAACGAGGAAGCGAGTTGCCATATGCCAGGCATGCGAACCGGGCGTCCAGACGTTGGTCACAATCGCCAGCCGTTTTTCCGGTCCATGCAGGCCATGATGAGCAGGCAGCTTGGACGTCGCGGCGAGCACGCTCGCTCCCAGGGCCCCATGAAATTCGCGTCGTGTCAGCATCGCATCGCCCTCGCTATGGATGAACATCTGCCTCTGCGGGCGGACCACGTCTGGCCCCCGTGGCGGCCATTGTGCGGCAAACTGGCCCGCTCGTCCACTTCCTCATTGACTGTTACCGGCCCACGGGGAGCGTTAGAGTATAGAGATTCCCCTGGTAATCCGATTGCCGACCATCCCATTCCAGCACCGTCGAGGGCGTGGCCATGCTATTGCGTCGAGTTGGTTTTTTTCTGCTTGCCCTGACGTTTGTTGCGCCAGCCTGGTCGGCCGAGCGGAATATCGTCTTCTTTATCACCGACGATGAAAGTCCCACGCTGGGTTGTTATGGCGACAAGGTTGCCCGCACACCGCAGATCGACGCCCTGGCTGCCGACGGGACATTGTTCCTGAATGCCTTTGCCACCACGGCCAGTTGCAGTGCCAGTCGCAGCGTGGTGATGTCGGGGCTGCATAATCACAAGAACGGCCAGTTCGGCCACCAGCACGCCTTTCACAAGTTCGCTTCATTTCACAATGTTGTCAGCCTCTCTCTGCCACGCGTGATTGCCAACGCCGGTTATCGCACCGCCCAGATCGGCAAATACCACGTGGCGCCTGAAGAGGTTTACCGTTTTGGCACTTACCTCAAGGGAAACACTCGCAACGCCGTGCAGATGGCTGAGAATTGTCGCGCGTTTCTCACCGACAAGTCAGACGATCGCCCCTTCTTTCTGTACTTTGCCACGAGCGACCCGCACCGCGGCGGCGGCAAGGACCAGCGATCCAAGCAAAAGCTTAAGCCTGACCTGTTTGGTAACAAGCCCAACGGTGGATCGCATGATGGCGTCAAGGAGGAGACTTTTGGCGCTGACGACGTGCCCATTCCGGCCTTCCTGACCGATACGGTCGAGACCCGTGAAGAGCTGGCGCAGTACTACCAGT
>CAUZOB010000256.1:0-6329 GCA_963581185.1 Planctomycetota bacterium
GATCCCGATCCGCCACAACGACCCGGCTGATTCCCGCCGCGATGATAGCGTCGCTGCAGGGTGGCGTCTTGCCCTGGTGGCAACAGGGCTCGAGCGTGACGTAAAGGGTGGCCTGATCGAGTGCTTCTTTACAGGCTGCCAGGGCGATAACCTCAGCGTGTGGGCCACCATACTGCTGGTGATAACCTTCGGCCAGCAGCTGATCGCCGCGGGCAATCACGCAGCCCACCATCGGGTTGGGCTCGACGTGGCCCTGGCCGGCCCCTGCCAACTCAAGGGCTCGCTGCATCCAGTCATGATCCTGCTGGCTGTTCGCCATGGGGCACCTGGCCGGCGAGGAAAACTAGTCCATGCCGGGGACCCAGAGCGACGGCTTGTCGTCGTCCTGGGGTGGAGGGGATGGGTTGGACTGGGGAGTCCAGACTTCGCCGGCGGCTGGCGGTTGACCCGCTGCGGCTACATTGCCTCCGACCGCCGGTCCGGCTGCTGCAGCGGGTGGCATGCCTGGCATGCCTGGCATGCCCTGCGGCTGAATCAGCCCTAGCTGCGTCAACAGCGTGTAAAACTGGTCCTGGATGCCGGGTTCCTGCAGATGGTCTGCCTGGATCTTCTCGATAATCTCGCGACCACGATTGCTGTTGCCCTCCATCAGCTGCAAGGGCAATTCACGCAATAGCCAGATGGCAGGTGAGAGCCCCTGGCTGGTCGCTGCCTGCTGGGCCTTGGTCATCAACTCCAGCCGCTCCTGATTGGTCTGCTTGGTCGGCAGCAGCGATCCGTAGACTTCGGCCAGGGAGATGTTCTCCGGCTTTTCTTCACGCGAGATGATCTCCTCGGCAGCCAGGATCACGGCCCGTGAATTCCCCAGGTAGACGCTGCGAGAATAGACCGTGGTGAGCTGCTCGAGTGTCAGCTGGGTGGCATCAAGGCGAGCAAATCGTATGTCGGGATACTGGCCGATATCAATCGTGGCTGGATCAATCGTGGTGGGCGTGGGCAGCTGCAGCCATTCACGGAGGGCAGACAAGTCGATCGTCGGATCGATCGCCTGCATGTTGGTCTCCATCAACAACAAGGCAGCTTGCACTCCAAGGCGACCCTCCTCCGTGTCGACAACCGCCACGGCTGACTGGTCGCCAAGTACATGCAGCGGGATTTTTGGCCAGATCTCCCGCAGGGCGGTATCTCGATGCGCCACCGACAATCGCTCAACTGTCTCGGGGGGTGTCTCTTCTGGCCAGGCTGGATGCCAATTCAGTGCGTCGTTGATGGCACCCGCCTGGCGAGTCGCCTCGCTTGATGTCAACTCTCCGGCCAGATCCTCCAGCAGCCCCTCGATCAACTGCTGGTCCTGCTCCTCCGAGCCGGCATGGACCAGGGCACATTCAATCCGGGCCTCGCGATCGGTCTGGCGGCCAAACAGGTAAGCAGCCGCGATCGCCTGCGGTACCTGGTCGGGCGTGGCGTCTTCTGCCAGCTGCTGTTGTTCGCGGTCGATCAGCAGGAAGGCAGCACGGGGTGGCGGATTCTCAGCGTCGGCGTCAGGCCAGTTCACGTCCGGCACGAATTGCGCCTGAGGATTGGAGATCAAGTGCTCCTGCAGCGTCTCAGCGTTTTCCACTGGATAGGTCAGCGTGACCAGGTCGACACTGTCCGGCTCCAGCTGGTTCTGCAGCAACTGGGCATAAGCCTCCGATTCGATCGCTGCGTCGCTGTCGGTTTCGCAGCTGACAGCGTATCGGCGCCAGGCTGCCGGCCCATCGTGGCTGTCGCCAAGGAAAGTCGAGAGGCATGCTTCGGCATGCAGCAGCAGGGGGTCGTCACTGTCGATCCCGCGGATCAACTCACGACTCGCCGCCCAGGCGCCGCGACCGGAAAAGTCGAGGGCCTGTTGATAGTCGTCCTTCCAGTCCGCCTGCTCAGGAGTCTCGCCGATACGTAACTGCTGCTTGAGCAACAGCGGAATCGACTGGCTCTGGGTGATCGGCAACATCTGCTGGAGCACGGTTGATTGGTCGTTACGCTGAAATGCCATCTGTAATGAAAGATGCCAGTATCCGGCAAACGCGTTGCCGTCCTGGAACAGTCGGTCCGTGACAAGCTGGAGAGCCGGCAGCGTGATCGGCGCCAGTTGCGTTGGATCGGCAAACTCAAGTGACTTCTGCAGGGCGTTCATCGACGACAGAGCGTCGTCGTCGGCCAACGCTTGCTGAGCCCAGGCGGTTGCGTTTTCCGGATCGACCTCGCAAAACCTGGTCGCGTTGTCTGCCGCCTGCTCAACCTGCCCGGAGGAAATCAAGGCCAGGCCTTTCAATGCCAGCAGGCAGGGTAAATCGCCATGCTCGCCCATCAGCGAATCGAGCCGCTCGCTGGCCGCCATGAACTGCTCGCCCTCCAGCGACTTGGCCACCTTTTCGAGGTCAGCGGAGACTGCCTTGCCGCAGCAGAACTTGACTTTCTTGGTGCTGCCGCAAGGGCAGGGATCATTCAATTCGACCGACATGAAACTTCCCAGATTGTTAACAGAACGTCCTCTGTATGCGAACCGTCCAGCAATCGTACCAGACGCCTGAGGGTGTGGACAGCAGCGGCATCGGTCGCTGGTCAGGCGCTCGGGGCCGCGGCAGCTAACAGCCGTTCGCTGATCTCGCGGCCCATGCTACTGAGTGGATAGTCGTCGAGCTGATCGAGGGGCAGCCAGCGCAGATTTCCAGCAGCCCTGCTGCTCGACCGACTGCTCGCCAGGTAGCAATGTAGCGTGATGCGGAAGCGAGTGACGCTGTGTTGCATGGTGGCCAACAGGTCTGCCAGGCCGATCTGGACTCCAGTCAGCTGCTGGACGCCGTTCGCTAGTTGCTGCTGAAGCCGGTCGTCGGGCTGCTCGGGTTCGAGCACAAAGCGAGGGAAATCCCAGAGCCCCGCCCAGCGCTCTCCGTCACCGCACTTTCGCAACAACACGCGGTCTCTGCTGTCACGGACCACCACGGCCGCCTCCTGGATCGACTCATAGTTAACCTTCTGTCGATTGACCGGAAGCAGCTCCTGCAGGCCGGCGGAATGAGCCTGGCAGAGTTTGCCCAGAGGGCAGCTGGAACAACTGGGCCGACGAGGATGGCAGACCTGGCTGCCTAATTCCATCAACGCCTGGTTAAAGTCCCCTGTCTTGCGAGCTGGCAGGATCTGTTCTGCCAGCTGCCAGAGCTGCTGTTGCGTGCTGGCTCGCTGAACATCGCCATCCACGCCAAAGACCCTGCTCAACAGGCGGATCGTGTTGGCTTCCAGGATTGGCTGCCGCTGCTCAAAGGCAATCGACAGGATCGCTCCGGCCGTGTAACGGCCAATACCTGGCAAGGCACGAAGCTGGTCGGGATCACTGGGGAACGTGCCGTCATGTTGGTCCACGATCAGGCGGGCGGCACGATGCAGTTGACGAGCACGCCGGTAATAGCCAAGCCCCTCCCAGCAGCGCAATACCGATTCCTCGCTGGCGTCAGCAAGGCTGGCGATGTCAGGAAACTGTGCCAGGAAACGGTGATAGTAGGGGATCACCTTGGATACCTGTGTCTGTTGCAGCATCACCTCGCTGATCCAGATCCGGTACGGCGTCATCTCGATACGCCAGGGCAGGTCGCGAGCGTGTTGTCGATACCAGCGCCGCAATGCGGATCGAAATCGACGCAGGTATTCAATATCCATGAGACGAATAGTCAGTGATTCGTGGCGGAGAGATCAAGCGACCCCGCGGTGCTGCCTACCGTATCACTTTTCCGGCCAGTTGCCCGTGTACTTGATTCTCGAATGCTCGCGTTGCTCGCCGGCAGCCCAGTCGAAGAGGTAACGGATGACTGCATCGCGGAGCTCTTGTTGTGCATCCTGCCACGTGCCCTGCCCTTTCTTGACTTCCGTGCAGGTCAGCACGTGGACGCCAAAGCGAGTCACGATTGGCTGGCTGAGTTCACCGACCGAGAGAGTGAAAGCGGTCCTGGTGAAATCGGCGGGCATCGGTCCCTGCCAGCTGATGAGACCGATGTCCCCTCCCTTGGCCGATGTAGGAGATTCGGAGTGCTGCCTGGCAGCTTCAGCGAAGCTGATGTCACCAGAGCTGATCTGCTCACGCAGCAGTTGCTGGCGTGCCTTCAGTTTCAGTAACTCCGAGGCAGATGTTTCCTCCGTTGTCTTCAGCAGGATGTGGGCCACGCGGCGACGTGTGCCGTCAAACTCGTCGCTGTGCTGGTCGAAGAACCGCTCCAGGTTGTTGTCAGTCAGGTATCGCTTCTGGAAACGTGACCAACTGAGCTGCCAGTTCAGTCGCATGATCAATTGTTGATCATCGATTTTCTCTTCTGCCACATAGTCGGCAATCGTCTTCTGCTGGAGTCTCAACTGTGCCGCCAGCTGCTCAATCGCCAGGTCAACGTCAGCCTTGCTGGCGGCCTGCTCAGTCCGCTGGAGGTATGCCAGCACCAGGTGCCGCTGAATAACACGCTCCAGGATCGCTGACTGTAATCGTTGTACCTGTGCTGTGTTGAGTGTCCGCTTCCCTGCCAGCGATGTGAATTGCTCCTGCAATTCGGAGATTCGAATTGGATTCCCATCGACACGAGCTGCCACAGCGCCGGACGACGGCTGATCCGCCGGTTGCCCCCAGGCCGCAGTTGTCAGCAGCAGACCGACCAGCATGGCAACTGGCAGTGAACGGTGATGTTGGTGAAGCTTCACGGCAGTGGAATTCCCTCCAGCTCGAATTCGATCGACTGTTCGGCCAGCAGAATCGGCGACTGGTAAATGAAGGCGTGATCGGCAAGTGAACCCTGGATGGGGAAACGACCGCGAAAATCGACACGGTTCTCAGCCTGGCCGGTGGTTGTCAGGCTAATTGGCTTGTGCCGAGTGCCGTTGGCGTCCATCAGCCAGGCAGGGTTGTTTCGTATCCAGCCCCGGTGAGATTCGAAAGCTCGTGCGGCGGCAGGATAGATGACGCTGAATTGAACTTCGCATTGCTCTCCCTTGGCGATCGCTTGATGGAGGATGACTTGAACTCCCCCCTGGCGTCGACGCTGTTGGGTCTCAGTGAGCTGGCCAAACAGGAATTCACCCTGGTGGCCGGGGATGACTGTCTGCAGCGCTGCCTTGAATTGTGCGATGCTTGTTTCCTGGCGTGGAATGGATGCCAGCGGCAACTGGATTCGTACCGCCGTGACATTGCCTTCCATGTTGGCCGTACGAATTCCCTCCGGATCGTCCGCTCCAACCGGCTTGTTGTTTTCAGTGAGACCCCGTACTGACTTGAGCGGAATAGCAAGGTAGATCGGTTGCAGGCGAGGCTCCCAGCTGATCTCGAGGCTCAATTGAGTCACCTTGAGTGCCGGGTTCTGTAAGTCGCGAGTGGATGAGATCTGGACCGCTTCGATGCGGAACACGCCGGCGTAATCCGCCTGGCCGAAACGCCCTCGTTGCTGGTCCGGTCGCGCACGTGTCGCCAGGTGTCCTCGCGGCGATCGAGCTAATGCCAGGTTCAGCTGGCCGGCGTCAAGTAGCTGGTCGAGGGCATGCCAGTAGGGCTGCTGGAGAATGTCAAAATCGTGCGCCTTGTTGCCGGCCGGGCGGCTCGTGACCTGGTTGCCCGACTGCTCAGCCAGTGCCTGCAGTGCCTCGGCAATTGTCATGCGGCCAGACAGGTCTACCCTGCTGGCTCGCGTGGCCCGCACCGAAAGTTCCTTTTCGAGCGAGGCACGGACGCGCCCCAGTCGCTGCCGAACCTCGTTCGAATCCAGCTGGGAATCGTCCGGTAGCAGGGAGAGTATTGGTGGCCCCATTTCGCTGAGCTGCTTTTCGGCACTGTCACGCCTGGCGAGTTGCGGACTGTCCAGTAAGCGGACCAGCTGATCGACACGACCACGGAGGGCGTCGCCGGGCTCAGCCGGTTGCCACCCCAGCAGCAGGCTGCTGGGCAACAGTACGATCAGTAAAAGTGACCGAATCACGTGCAGATCCTGTCCAAGTAAAGGGTTGTGAGCGGTTGTCAGCAGCCGACAACTGCATTCTAGGCTACCCCGCAGGGGGTATCCAGCGCAGACAGAAGGGGCTGAAAGTATGCAGTTCGGTGCCGTCTTTATTGACAAAGGACGAATAATTGGACCAAGATAGACAAGGCGCATATCTTAGACAAGCAAGTGATTTCCCCTGACCGGAGGCGATTCGTCGCCGACAGGGCACTCTGAGCATGATTCAGCGGCTATCGTAGGGCTGATAAGCCGATGAAACTGCTGAAAGTGTTCACTTTTGGCACAACCCGCAGGGGCCACTTCGGTAGATTCGAACTGGCCGGA
>CAUZOB010000257.1:0-6240 GCA_963581185.1 Planctomycetota bacterium
CGGTGGATCACCGCGCAAGGGAAACTTCTCGCGTGAGTATTCGCCGCCATGCTTGTCGACCAGTTGATCGCAGCGCCGCCGCATGCTGGTAAGCTGTTCCGAGAACTCAGCATCCGTGGCAAAGTTGATCAGCTGGTCTGGGTCAGTTTCCAGGTCATGGAGAAATTCAAAAGGCGGGTCCTGCTCAATGTAACGAGCGTAGACCCAGCGGGGACTGCGGACACCCTCGTACTTGGGAATACCGCCCGGCATATGCATCAGGTGTTCACAGAGAAAGTCGCTGCGCCAGTCGTCGGGCTGTTCGCCAGCCAGCAGGGAACCCAGACCGTGACCCTGGTAGGACTCCGGCACCTTGACGCCCGCCAGCTCAACAATCGTCGCTGGAATATCGATATTCAAAGCAACCTGGTCGAGCACCATGCCACGCTGATCCTCCGCAGCCCGCGGATCGTGAATCACGAGTGGCACTCGCAACGATTCCTCGTAATGAGACCACTTGCCGGCAAAACCACGTTGGCCAAGGTAATAACCGTTGTCTCCCGAGTAAACAATGATCGTGTTATCTGACAGCCCGGCCGATTTGAGGTGCTTGACCACACGCCCGACCACATGATCGACGCCGCTGATCATGCGAAAGTAACCGCGGATGTTCTTCTGGTACTTGTCCTCCGTATCCCAGCGCCAGAAATATCGCTGCCGATTGAGTCCCCGCTTGAGAAACTCGGGCTGCGACTCAAAAATCTCCGGGGCCGATAGCCGCGGAGCCGCGATCGTGGCGTCCGTGTAAAGATCCGCGACGACCTCCGGAAAGGGAAAGTGATTCTGCTTGTCACTGTCTTCAGCATGCGGTGCATTGAAACTGACCGAAAGGCAAAACGGTTTGTCCTCCACCATCTGGTCGATAAACTCGATCGCCAGATCACCCGCAATCTGGCTAACGTGCCGGGTGGAACCGTCCGACTGCGGTTTGTGGTACGGATTCCGGTTCAGTGGCTTGTAGTAGTCAAACATCTCGTCCGTGACGCCACGTTCAACACCCACGCCGAACTTGCCGACAAAGCCGGTCTGGTAGCCATTCTGTTTCAGTACAGCTGGATAGCTGAGTAAGGTCTTCTCTCGAGCCAGCGGGACGGTGCGAAACGTGTAGCGGTGTGATCGCTCGTAGAGGCCCGTGAAGATCGATGCGCGGCTGGCAGCACAAATCGATGTGGTCACAAACATGTTGCGAAATCGCACGCCCTGACGCGCCAGCTCATCGACATGAGGCGTCTGCAATACCGGATGCCCGGCACAGCCCAGTTGATCCCAGCGTTGATCGTCAGCCAGGAAGAAGATGATATTGGGTCGATCGGCTGCCTGCGGAGCTGAGCAGAAGCTGGTCACAATAAGCAGGGCCAGTAGCCAGGCCGGTGGACGCAAAAACAATCGGCCCATGAGAATCTCCAGATTAAGATCGCCAGTCAGTCTGGGGACGATTCTAAGCGACACTTCTGGAGCAGGCCAGCGTGCCTGTCCGCCGTTGGCAGATTGCAGGCCAGGGCCAATCACTGTCAGCTATCTGACTGGCGGCAGAACCGTAAACTTGGCTTCCACGGTGTAGGGCCGGCCCGCTGGCATTGCAGTGACGCGGACGACAAGTGGCATATTCAACCTGGATTGTAGTCCGTCCATACACTGCAATTTCAAGACGCCTTCTCGCTGGCCCTTGGGAAGCTTGACCACGACAGATTGTATATCCGTGATGTGCTCCGGCGTGACCAGCTCAACAGTCACATCCCCTTCCAGGCCACGTCCCCGATCGACTGCAAATGGTAGATCAACGGTCTTGCCCGGCTGGAAGATCAGCGACGTCGACTCCAGCTCCACGGAGAGTTGGCCTGGATCGACCAACACGATGATCTGGTCATTCTGTTCATGCGACGTGTAACTGACTTTATGCTCTGTGCCATGGCCATCGGGCGACATGGCGACACCCATCACCACCGTCCGGCTTGTCCGCCCAACTTCCATCCACGGTGCCAGCTTGATTGGGTAGGTGAATTCGGTCGCACCCTTTGGAACCACGATCGTCGGCCCCGTGACTCCCTGCAGGTGCCGAGCCTGGCGATCTCCCAGGCTAATTGTCACCGGTCCCTCGTAACCATTGCGTTCGATGGAATAGGTTCGCAGAAACGTCCCGCCGCGTGGCGCGTACTGCGTCTGGAAGATACCGACGATCTTGTAAGGCGTGGGGATCGCTACCGACAGCAGCAGTACATCGCGATCCAGGTCGTCCGGTGTCTCGGCGGCCAGGTTTGCCTGTGCTTTGAGTTCTTGCTCCTCAACCATGGCACTACCGGTAATCGTCAGCGGCGCCAGCACGACTTTGGCATCCTCGGGGACTTTAAGAACCAGCTCGGTGTCATTCTTATTGCCCGCGATCGTGTTGCCAGATAATTCAATCCCTTCGGGCAAGCCTGCCACAGCCAGCGTCACTTCGCCGGCAAATCCACCTGTTCGCTGAATCACGATCTTGACCTTGGCCTCGCTGCCTCGATTGATCGTCAGTGTGTCAGCGGGAAGGGTAAGTCTGAATCCGACTTTCGGCTCAGTCGCTGGAGTAGCCAGCAGGCGATAGGCATAGTTCTCCCCACCTCGGTGCGAGAAGCGGTCGCGGACCACCAGCTGGTACTTGCCGTCGGCTGGTGCTGTGAAAGTCAGCTGCGAATCGGTCTGCCCTCCGCTCAGGTCATCCGACTCGGCCAGCTGTTTTCCTTCTGCATCGAGCAGGGTGACAATGGAATCCAGTGGTGAACCAAGTCGGGCAGCTCGCAGGTCGATATTTATCTTCTCTTCGGCAGTTGCCTGCAGCCACCAGCTATCTCGCTCGCCCGCCGTTCCGATCCGGCCATTGAAGACAATCGGTGCAGTGTGAACTGTCTCGTCCGCTGAATCCTGCTCGACAACCTCAGGGGAATCACCTGTCTCCAGGTAAATTGTGTTGAGCACCTGTTTTCCGATCCGTGGCTGAACAGACAGCAGCTCAGCGGCATCTGCCGCAACTGTCACACTGATTCCATCGGCAGGCAGGTTCTGCCCAAGCAGTGACAGCTTAAGCGTGGTACCTCTTTGGCCACCGAGTGGAAAGACAGCCGTGGCAAACGGTTGATCGGTAATCGTCAGGCGATAGACATACTGCTGCAAGCCAGCGAACTGCACATCATGGATACGAACCTGGTATTCGCCGGTCTTTGCCGCCACAAAGGAGATCCGAGAGTCATTGCCCAGCGTATCAGTATTATCAGCGACAAGCAGACCATCGGGTCCACGCAACTCAAGGTGGGAATCCAGCGGCGAGCCCAACCTGGCGGCCATCACTTCACAGGTATAACCTCGTCCTTTTTTCGCTTTGAAGACCCAGACATCGACATCTTCACGCGGAAAAATGCGGCCATTGATTGTGATTGGTAGTTGTACGGCGACGGGAATCGGATCTCCATCGATCTCTTCTTCGATGACTTCAGGCAGCTCACCGACAATAAACTTCTGCGTTGCGGTAGCTCCCTGGCTTGTCATTACCCGCCAGCGGCGGATTCCCAGTGGCGCATCGGCGGCGATCACAACCTGGCCGGCCTGGTCCTTGGGATAGTTCTCGCCGGCCTGTGAGGCGGGCAGGGGAATCAGCGGTCCCTCAAACCAGACTGTCTTCTCGGCTCGCTTGATCCGTGAACTTACTTCGACCCCTGGTCCCAGCATCTGGAAACCACATTCGGTATGCAGGTAGTGGCCCCCCACGTTGAAATGGACCGTTGTTCCACGCTGGCCACCGGCGGGGAAAATATAGGATACGGAGGGCGCGTCAGCCATCATGACCGAGCAGCAGGCCAGTAAAGCCAGCAGGCTTAATAAGCGGGGACCGGGCAGAATCATCATCACCCTCGTACGACAGCGGCGGCTGACAGACGGGCCATTCGCACTGCGATCAGGAAAACAAGCCAGGAATTACTCGACCCTCTCCTGGCACGATTGGCACGGGGCGCCCCTCCGGGGTCTTAAACTCTCGCCTGGGATCGATGCCCATCGAATGGTAGATCGTGGCTACCAGGTCAGCTGGACCATAGGGAGTGGTCTCTGGTTTTTCGGCGCGGGCATTCGAGGCACCCACCACTCGGCCACCCTGGATACCACCCCCGGCGAGCGCAATCGCGCTACTCGGTCCCCAGTGATCGCGGCCGGCACTCGGGTTCACCCGGGGCGTCCGACCGAACTCACCTGTAACCAACACCATCGTGGTGTCCAGCATGCCCCGCTCGTCAAGATCCTTGAGCAAAGTTGAGAGGCCGGAATCGAGTTGCCAGAGCAGATCGTTCTTGAGTACATGGAAGTTGTTGTAGTGTGTGTCCCAGTTGGTATGGTCGACAAACACGCACCGCACACCTGCTTCCACCAGTCGGCGGGCCATCAGGCAGGACTGGCCCAGCGAGTGCCGGCCGTACTCTTCCCGAACTCCATCCGACTCACGGTGAATATCAAACGCCGCCTTGGTCTGGGTCGACGTCATCAGGTCAAAGGCCTTCTGCTGGAATGTGCTGAGTGCCCTGGCGCCCTTGTTCGACTGAACTTCCAGCGAGCCTTCAAACCGGTTAACTCGCGACAACAGTGCGCGTCGATCGTCGAGCCGGTCTGCGGCAAGCTCGACCGGTGGGACAAGGTCCGGCACCTTGAAGTTGGGTGCATTCGGATCCGCGTCGACCACGAAGGGTGCGTACGATGAACCAAGGTAAGAGGATCCGCCGCTGTTGTGCATCTTGGGCAGGCAGACGTAGGGGGGCACCGAGCCACGGGGGCCGTACTCACGGGCAATCACGGATCCCATGCTGGGCTTCTGGTTGTTCGGTTTCAGGCCTGCGTTGAATCCGGCCTGGGGGTGATAGCCGGTCAGCATCCAGTGATCGGCGGGGCCATGGCCCGAGTTGCTGTGGCCGAAGGATCGGACCAGAGACATCTTATCCATCTGGCCAGCCAGGCGGGGCAAGTGCTCACACAGCTGGATTCCCGGGATCACCGTCTGGATCGGATCGAAATCTCCGCGGAACTCGGACGGGGCGTCCGGCTTCATGTCCCAGGTATCGATCGTCGACAGACCACCCTGCAGGAAGAGGATGATCAGCGACATGTCCTTGCTGGATTCACCCTTCTGAGCTGCCATCGCCTGCTGCTGCAGCAACTGTGGCAACGAAACGCCCATTCCAAAGACGCCAGCCGCACCATATCGCAATATGTCACGACGAGTCGACCCATCACAGAATGTATTCGATTTTCTCATCACTCAGCCCTCGTTGCAGATCATTAGTGGTTGAATATGAACTCCAGCGAATTCAACATGCTCCATGAGATATCTTCGGCAGCACGCTGACGGTCACCTTGGGTGTTTATGTATTCTACCGCATTCTTTCGCTCGCTGGGATCTGGAAATCGTGCATAGAACGTCAGGTAAAGCTCCTCAGCGAGGCTTTCATCGTCTGGATAAGCTGCCACAAGTTCAGCTATTTGCCCGCCCGCATGCTTGATTTTGTTGTGAATTGCAGGCGAATTGAGCACATGCAGTACCTGGCCAACCGTCGGCTCGGAGACCCGCTCACAGTCACAAGCGGTCGTTCGAGAGGGTCGCCCGAACAACTTCAACAGGTAATGTGGCACGCTGCTATCCCATAACTGGATGGCACGACTGCCCGCCGGCACGCCATGGTATTTCTCTGGAACGCCCGTCACCTGGCAGATCGCATCCATGAAGACTTCCGCTTCCAGTTGCTTGAACAGGTAGCGTGAGAAGTTCTGCTCGTCTCGCCCATTCAGCTCATGCACGATGGATGACCGCTGGTAAGTAGCGGAGGCTGTGATCGCAGCGATCAGCCGGCGAAAGTCAAACTCGTTGTCCGCCAGGTACTGGCCCAGTGCATCGAGCAATTCAGGATTGGATGGTGGGTTCGTCAATCGCACATCATCGATCGGTTCAACGAGGCCGCGGCCCATAAAGTGAGCCCAGGCCCGGTTTGCCATGTTGCGCGCAAACCAGGGGTTATCGCCTGAGGTGAACCAGGCAGCCAACTGTTGCCTGCGGTCGCCCTGGGGATTCGCCTCGGGCATCTCCTCGCCCAGCGGGTAAGCAAACACAGGCTCGCCAG
Source organism: Planctomycetota bacterium (assembly GCA_963581185.1). Taxonomy (GTDB): domain Bacteria; phylum Planctomycetota; class Planctomycetia; order Pirellulales; family Pirellulaceae; genus SAT2750. Next base: position 6,165 of record CAUZOB010000257.1, read on the forward strand.
ACCGCGGGTGTGTGGCCGCTGGATCCCCCTCGGCAAAAATCATCTCGCCCACGGGCGAGCCCTTGAACTTGACCTG
>CAUZOB010000258.1:0-6238 GCA_963581185.1 Planctomycetota bacterium
GAAAACAACAGCAGGTGGATTTAAAGAAGGCTGCCGCCAAGCTAACCGTGATGGTGATGCAGGAGATGAAGGACCGGCGGCCAACGTTCATCCTCAAGCGTGGTCAATACGATCAGCATGGCGAACAGGTCGAAGCTGGCACACCCCGGTTCCTTCATGGCCAAGCTGATGAGGCACGCCAGGATCGCCTTGGCCTGGCGACGTGGATTGTGGATCCAGCAAATCCGTTGACCAGCCGTGTGACCGTCAACCGTTTCTGGCAGATGATATTTGGCACCGGCCTGGTCGTATCGGCCGAAGACTTTGGTACCCAGGGCCAGCTGCCATCCCACCCGCGATTGCTGGATTGGCTGGCCGTTGAGTTCATTGAATCAGGCTGGGATATCAAACAGATGATGCGGCTGCTGGTGACGTCTGCAACCTATCGGCAAGCATCCGAAATTTCGGCCGACGCTCTGGGCCGCGATCCGGAGAATCGCCTGCTGGCCCGTGGTAGCCGTTACCGTATGTCGGCCGAGGTGATTCGCGATAACGCCCTGGCCGTCAGTGGCCTGTTGGTTGGCGACATCGGTGGGCCGAGTGTCAAGCCTTACCAGCCAGCCGGACTCTGGAAAGAGACTTCCAACCGGCCCTATCTGCCGGACAAGGGAAGCAAGCTCTACCGGCGTAGCCTCTATACCTACTGGAAGCGTTCGGTGCCACCGCCCAACATGTTCGCCATTGATGCGCCGACTCGGGAACTCTGTACAGTCCGTCGGCAACGCACAAATACACCGCTGGCCGCACTCGTATTAATGAATGACCCGGTTTACGTGGAAGCAGCTCGGCACCTGGCCCAGCGCGCGTTGGAAGCCCATGCAGACGATATGCAAGCTGCTATGGCGGACATGTTTTTCCGCACAACATCGCGAGCGCCCGTCGAACAAGAGACGAGGATCCTGGATGAAGTCTTTGCGGAACAGTTGGACATCATCCGAGAACAGCCTGACCGTGCCAGGCTATTACTGGCCTACGGCGATTCGCCGCGAAATGAATCACTCGATAGTAGTATCCACGCCACGCTAACGATGATCGCCAATATGCTACTCAATATGGATGAGGTGATTTCCCGTGAATAGACCGATGACTGCAATTGAAGAGGAGATTGCCGGCGGCGTGTCGCGACGGTATTTCCTCGGTCAGACCGCCGGCTGTCTTGGTGCAGCGGCTTTGGCCCAGCTCTCCGGCTCGCAGCTGCAGGCAGCGAACCCGGCCGTCGTGCAACATCCAGGTCTGCCCGACTTGCCACATTTTGCCCCCACGGCCAAGCGAGTGATCTACCTTTTCCAGTCAGGTGGGCCATCGCATCTGGACCTCTATGATTACAAACCCGGATTGCAGGAACGGTTTGGGGAAGAGTTGCCAGAATCCGTGCGACAGGGCCAGCGACTGACGGAGATGACGCACAAACAGGCCTCCTTTCCGGTCGCCCCTTCTGCTTTGAAGTTTCAACAGCATGGCGAGTCGGGGACCTGGTTGAGTGAGTCACTGCCGCATATTGGCAGCGTGGTGGACGAGATCGCCATTATCCGCTCGCTGCATACCGAGGCGGTCAATCACGACCCGGCGATCACCTATCTCAATACCGGTACACAACAGCTTGGCAAACCGAGCATGGGGTCCTGGCTGAGTTATGGCCTCGGCAGCGACAACCAGGATCTGCCGGCCTATATCGTGCTGATCTCACAGGGGACTGGACGGCCCGGGGGCCAGCCGCTCTTCTCGCGGCTCTGGAGCAGCGGATTCTTGCCCTCAAATCACCAGGGTGTTCGTTTCCGCAGCGGCAGTGACCCGGTGCTTTATTTGAACAACCCACCCGGCGTGGACGAGCGCAGTCGTCGCGGTATGTTGACGGGACTGAATCGGCTCAACCGTCTGAAGGCATCGCGCAGCGGCGACCCTGAAGTCAACACAAGGATTGCCCAGTACGAGATGGCGTTTCGCATGCAGTCTTCGGTTCCCGAACTGGTCGACCTAGCGGATGAAGGGGAGGGGACATTTGAACTTTACGGTGAAAATGCCCGTCAACCTGGCAGCTTTGCAGCCAACTGTGTACTGGCACGGCGGTTGGCAGAGCGTGGTGTGCGATTTATCCAGTTGTTTCATCGTGGCTGGGATCAGCATGGTAACTTGCCCAGCCAGATTCGCGGCCAGTGCAGCGATGTCGACCAGGCTTCAGCCGCACTGATCAAGGATCTCAAGGCACGCGGCCTGCTGGATGAAACACTGGTCATCTGGGGCGGCGAATTCGGCCGCACGGTCTACGCCCAGGGTACGCTGAAGAAGGATAACTATGGCCGCGATCATCATGGGCGATGTTTCAGCGTCTGGATGGCTGGCGGTGGCATTCGCGGCGGAGTGCAGTTAGGGAAAACCGACGACTATGGTTACAACGTGGTTCAGGAACCTGTGCACATTCGCGATCTGAACGCGACCATATTGCATTGCCTCGGGATCGACCACGAACTACTGACTTTCCCCTACCAGGGACTTGAACAGCGGCTGACGGGTGTCGAGCAGGCGACGGTGCTCAAGAAGGTTCTCGCCTAGTTGCCCGCGAAGCCGACCGGTGTGGCCACCCAGAAGCGGACGATGCCATCGCGGCAGCCCGACGCCAGGATATCGCCGTCGGGATTAAAGGTGACACAGTTGATTTCGGCGGTGTGCCCCTTCAGCGTCAACAGTTCCTGTGAACGGTCAGCACCGATAGTCCAGAGCTTGATCGTATTGTCGTGGCTGGCGGTGGCAATCCGGCCATGGTAGGCCACGTCGTTAACGACCCTGGAGTGGCCCGCTAGTTTGGCATGAATATCGCCGCTGTTGGATTCCCAGACAATGGCGGTGTGGTCGCTGCTGGCCGAGACTATCCGACCGCCTTCCGAGCTAAAGGTGACACCAACGACTGGCTGATTGTGATCATTGAGTGACAATAGCGCGTGACCCTCGACCGCGTTCCAGGTTCGCACTGTGCCATCATCACCGCCTGAAACGATCAAAGTCACTGGTAGGTCTTCGCAGGGATGATATGCCAGGCAATTGACCGTTCCGTCATGTCCTCGCAGCACTTTCAGCTGGTTTCCACTATCCGTATCCCAGATCCGGATAGTGCCGTCACCGCCTGCCGAGGCAATCCTATCTGTAGTGCCAAGGAATGAGACGGCCGTGATTCCGCCATCATGCCGTTCGAATTGCCGCACATCCAGGGGGTTATCCATATCGTGAATTCGCACGATACCGTCAGACCCTCCGGACACGAGATACCTGCCACTCGGATCGAAGGCGACGGAACGCACGGGGCCCGTATGGCCGCCGAGTGTCATTATGTCAGCAGCATATTCATTCCAGATCTTGATCGTCGTGTCCTCTGATCCCGAGGCGAGTCGCTGGCCATCGGGACTGAATGCCACGCTATTGATTGCACCGGTATGGCCTGGTCGGATTGTCTCGACAGCCTCGCCCGCCAGCTGGCGATTCCAGTAATGCCATTCAAAGCCCATCATCTGTGGATCATCTTTGTAGTGTTCCAGGATCGATTTCACTCGCGGGCGGTTCCCTTCTTCCCAATAGAGTTGTGCCAGCAGCATATCTGAGACGTATTCCTGTTGTCGGGATACGTGAAGTGCGTGTTCGGCCCGTTCCCTGGCAGACTTCTCATCTGCCCGAGCGTCAGCGCGTTCCCGGTCAATCGAATCACGCGCCTCGTTGGCATCGGTGGCGCTGGCCTCTGCTCGTTTGTACTCGCGTCGAAGCTGGCTGTTATAGCTGGCACCGACGGCCAGGATTGTAATCACCGCAGCGATGCTGACAAAAACCAGTCCCGCTGTGGAGGGCTTCCGCTTGCACCACCGAAAACTATGTTGCAGCCAGCTTGTCGGTCGTGCCTGAATCGGCTGGCCATCCAGCCATAGCTGCAGGTCGGCTGCCAGCTCCTCTGCCGTCTGGTATCGCCCAGCAGGGTCCTTTTCCAGGCACTTGAGCGTAATTGTCTCGAGGTCACGCGGAATGGAATGATTAAGTTTTCGGGGACTGGTGGCCTCTTCGTTCATGACCTGATGCAATAGCATCTGCGTCGTGCCACGAAATGGGAGTTCGCCGCTAAGAAGTTCATAGAGGATCACGCCCAGCGAGTAGATATCGGCACGGCGATCGACGTGATGACTTTCGCCCCGCGCCTGTTCGGGGGGCATGTATGCCGGCGTCCCCAGAACTTTCCCTTCCATGGTCATGGTGATCTCGCCGGCCTCTCGCTTGGCCAGGCCAAAGTCCGTCAGGAATGGTTGTTCGTTGTGATTGAGGAGGATGTTGGCAGGTTTGAGGTCACGGTGGATGACGCCATTTACATGAGCGTGTTCAAGAGCACCGGCGACAATAACACACAATTCGACAGATTCGCGGACAGACATACGCCGCTGCTTGAGCAGCTGATCAAGCGACTTGCCATCGATAAAGTCACTGACAATGTAGATGCGGTCATCATGGCGACCGATTTCATAGATCGTGACGATACTGGGGTGACTCAGCTGTGCTGCTGAACGCGCCTCTCGCAGGAACAGCTCGGCGGTATCCCGAGTGAAATGACCGGGCCGCGGCACCTTAACCGCCACCGTCCGGTCCAGCTTGGTATCGTCAGCTCGCCAGACACTGCCAAAGGCACCGCGACCAATTTCATGGGTCAATTTGAAATGCGCAATGGCGTACTTGCCCGACTGGTCGATTTGAGATGACGGTCCACTGTTTGGGTCGGAATGGCCGAGCGTGGCGATGTCATCTTCTTCCACGTCCACTAGTCCGAACACGCTGCCACAACTGGGGCAACTGACGCTCTGGAAATCAGAGTCGTCGATCAGCTCGATGCCGTTGTGGCAGTGGGGGCAGCGGATTTGCATGGGGGACGTGAGATGACCGTTCGCTGGGATAATGAGATCCCCATTATAGGCTTCGGCGGTCGCCGTTGTTGCTCTGGTCAGTTCTTGCTGGGGCTGCGATACTCTTTCTTTGCCCGCACCATCAGACGATCCAGCTGCATGCCGCCTCCCTCGCTGGCATTGCCGACAAGCGATGCCAAGTCAGCACGGAAGACATTTCCGCCGGTACGATTTGCCCACTACGGAATCGTGATCCTGGCTTTTGCTGCGCTCTCGAATTTCATGTCCGGGCCAGGCCAGACTCACTCGATGGGGACCTTTGCGGGCCCGATGGCGACGGATCTGGGTCTCAGCCAGACCACGTACTCGACGGCGTACATGATTGCCACGGCACTGGCTGCCTTAAACTATTCGCTGCTGGGACGGATCATCGATCGTCATGGTGCCCGCAGCTTGATGGCCATAGGTGCCGCCGCCCTGGGAGCTGCCTGTTGCCTGATGAGTGCGGTGCCCCAGGACTTTATCATCGTATTGTATGCCGGCATGTTCTTTTGCCGACTGCTCGGCCAGGGCCTGTTGAGCCTGGTGGCGACCTGGTTGGTGGGTGAATGGTTTGAGAAGCGGCGCGGCCTGGCCATGGGCATCGCCGGACTGGGTGGTTCGCTTTCAGTGATGGTCACGCCTGGTTTTAGTCACACAATGATCGGGCTTTACGGTTGGCGAGAAACGTGGTTGATGTTGGCCGCCATTCTCTGGATCTCGACGGTGATCCCATCCTTGTTGTTTGTCCGTAACCGTCCGGAAGATGTTGGCCTCTTGCCTGACCTGGGCAGGCCTGGCAATGACCCTGATGAGGTGAGTGTAGTTGCGCCGGTTGTTGCCAACAGCGAAATCAGCCAGCTGAATTGGACCGTGGCCGAGGCTCTGCGGACGGCCACTTTCTGGAAGTTGTTAGCGGGCGTGGCGAGTTGGGGCATGATCGGGACGGGGCTGGTGTTTTACCAGGCGGAAGTGCTCGCTCCGGCGGGTGTCCCAACACATTACGCCTACTGGTTGCTGGCTATCCAGGCCGCCACCGCCATCCTCTCCTCGCTGATCGCCGGATATTTTACCGGCATTATTCCCGCTCGTTACCTGATCTGTCTGAGCGTTTGCGGCCTGGCAGCAGCCGTATCCCTGCTGCTCACGATGACCAATCCCTGGATGGCAATTCCCTACGCCGTGATGATTGGCATCAACGGCGGTATCCTGCGCAGCACCGGCATGGTTGTCTGGGTGAATTTCTACGGCCGCAAGAACCAGGGAGCGATTGCCGGCACGGCGATGAGCATCAG
>CAUZOB010000259.1:0-5971 GCA_963581185.1 Planctomycetota bacterium
ATAGCCAATTGGTTTGCCTCCGCCAGCAGGTGACACGATAGCAAAAGTCCATCCGTCACGTCGATGCATGCTTTCACAGAGGCGTGCTGGCTTAACCAGGCTGATTCTGGCAGGCGTGGTTCGAAACTGAGGTGATGGCCGAGAATACTTCCGCCTAATGTGCCCGTTACCAGGAGGTGATCGCCTGGGTCAGCTCCGCTTCGTCTCCAACAACCGCCCGGCGATGGGTCGCCAAGCAGGGTGACGGTTAATGTGAGCGGCGAATTAGCGACAGTGAAATCACCCCCCACCAGAGCCAGACCGTGTTCGGAGGCCAGTTGCAGCAGCCCGCCATAGACCTGCTTGCAATCGTCCAGTTCAAAGCTGGGAGGGACGATCAGCGATCCGAGTGCCGCGACCGGTAGCGAGCCCATGGCCGCAAGATCACTGAGGTTGATGGCGAGGGCCTTGCGTCCGACGAGGTTGAGAGCTGTGTCTGCAAGCACAAAATCGGTGCCTTCGACGACAGTGTCGACGCAGACGACGGTCGGAGCTGGATCTGCATTCAGGATGGCGGCATCATCTCCGACCCCGAGCTGCACGCGTGGATGTGGACTTAGTTGTGTGTCCAGCCATTGGAGAAAGAGGGTTTCCATCGTGTGGCCGACAAGACAGGTTCGCGTCGAGAGAAGTACGGTCATCCAATCGATGATCGTAGTCGAGCGATGAGTGGACCAGCAACGGGTTACCTAGAAACTTAGTTGCCGCTGGGACCCACTGGCGTGTCAAAGCCGATGGTGCCGAAGAGCGTGTCGCGGTCACGCATGATATAGAATTTGACGGGCATACTCTGATGGAATTCGTCCGCAGCGAAAATGAAGGCCAGGTTGTTGAGCGAGACTGTTTCCCACTTGTGAAGGCCCAGCAGGACGTCGCCTTCCTTGATTCCCTGGTTTTGTGCCGGACTGTCTGCCCGGACAGCGACAACCTCAAGCCCGCCGGTATAGTCATCCTCGACCGCGGAAACCGTCTTGGCCTGCACGGGCTTCAGTCGCAGTCCGAGGCCAGTCCAGGTGTAGGAAGAGATTCCATGGGGTGTGGAGAGACTGGAGGATAATGCCAAATCTGCCGTGCGAGTTGTTCCGGAACGGACCAGGTTCACTGCCAGCCGGTCGCCGGGATCTTTATCGAGCATGCTGAACTCGATATCGAGGGACGTTTGCACGAGTCTACCGTTGCAGGATGTGATTGTGTCACCCGGCTGGATACCAGCCTGATGAGCCAGGCTGTTGAGTTCAACTGCGGTGACGTGAAAGGACCGCCGATCGTTGATGATCTGTATTTGACCGCTCAAGCCGTGCGGTGAGACTTTCAGGTTCAACTTTCTCACCATTCGACGGGCGATTTCAACGGCGTTATCAACCGGCATGGCAAACCCAATCCCCTGGGCTCCGACACGAACCGCCACGTTGATGCCGATCAGGTCGCCATCAATATTGAGCAAGGGTCCACCCGAGTTACCGGGATTGATGCTGGCGTCGGTCTGGATCAGGTCGTTGTAGTGCTGCCGATCGCTGATCCGTACGTTGCGATGCAAGGCGCTGATAATCCCCTTGGTGACCGAATGTTCATAGCCGTAGGCATTGCCGACGGCAATCACCGTCTCCCCTGGCATCAGGTCCCGCGAGGTACCGAACTTGATGATCGGGAGCGGCTTCGGCGTGCGAATCCGAATGATCGCCAGGTCAGTTGGCCGATCAATTGCGACCAGTCGGGCCACATGCGTACTGCGATCGTGCATCGTCACCTGGATTCGAGCCACGCCATCAACGACGTGATGATTGGTGATGATGTAGCCGCGAGGATCAATGACAATTCCGGTGCCCATACCGTTAACTTCACGACTCGTGCCGAAAGTACCGGGCTGGGTTGGCGCGGATGGTACGCTCTTGCGACCGTGAATATTGACCACCGATGGTGCTGCCTGACGGACAGCCTTGACAATCGGCGTTTCTCGTAATGGTGATCCCTGGCAGAACGCTGGCGCGATGACGACAAACAGAACGGCCAAGAGCCGACACGATGGGAAAGTCGTCATGGAAGGGGGCGAGCCAAAGAAGAGTCGAAGCGAGAGATGCACGGAGAGGCTCGAAATTGCCTCTACCACACACATCGGCAGCGGGAAAACCGTTGCTTCAGGTACAACCCCTACGCCGACACAACCGTCTCATGTTACCAACTGACGATGAATGCCGGCCAAAAGCCAGTAACTGGCCTGAGAATTACTCATGCCCGTGAGGACTGAGCGGTGTCAAGATGTATCGATTGGCGAAGCTCGGTCGGCAGAAGTCGCTTTTGGATGACGACGGGCCAATACCAGCAAGGTTTGCAGGAACAAAAACACGAGGATGGGATAAATGGGCCAGATTCGGAGCAAGAACGGCTGCAAGTCTTGCGGCGGCGGGGAATCGGTTGCAGTGGCCAGCCCCTGCTTGCGCATGAACTCGTTGTACTTGGCCGGATATCGTATTCCCTCGACCACAACAAAGATCCCCAGGGCAACCAGCACCAGGAACAGGATCCCGCAACTGGCCATCGACATCACACCCTTGAACGAACGGTGCTCGCTGGGTCGTTCGTCGGGGATATCCAGGCCCCGCCCGCGACGGAGACAGTAGGAGATCGATTCTGCAAACTCGCTGGCCCGCGCCGCCTGGTACCATCCGTCGCTGTGGGTCGCTGGGTCCGCAAGTTGTTCGGCGAGGGAGTCAACGGCGTTTGAAGTGGATTCGCTGTCGCACGGTGTTCCATTCAGCGAAAGTGAAATGGCCGTATCGTGGCCGATTTCCAGCACCGCCTCGCTACGACTTCCGGCGACAACGATTCGGGCGCCTGCCAGCTCATCGGTCGGTCGCGTGGTCCAGCTGGCCATAACGCCCGCTGTGTTAATGACGTGTACGTCGAGGTGTTCCCAGTTGGAGGCGTCATGTTCCGGTCCGACGGCTGATATTCGCTTGATCGGACCGATCAACTGTTGCAACAAGCAGAGATCTGCGGCGAACTGGCGACGCACCGAAGCAGCGTCCTTGGCCGTGCAGGCCCGCTGCATGGTGACGTGCTGCAGTTCACCCAACTGACCGTCGGCCGGATCGGCAATCCACTCGGCCACCGTCAGCAGCGACTGTTCAAAACATCCCGGCGTGTAAGGTAACAACACGCCCGCATGTTCCACGCGAATCATCTCGACCTCGTAGGCAACGAGCGACTCGCAGGAGGGCTGTTGCACGATAATCGGTACGCCAGCCTGGGCGAACTTGCGCAACTGGTCATCGAGCTGGGCATTGTTCAATCTGTCGCTGGCCGCGACCACGATCGCGTCGAGGTCAGGCGCGTCAAGCAATGCTTCCCAATGTTGGAGTGGCTCGGTCTGCCCCGCGGCGACGGGCAGGGATGCTGGCTTGTCGAGATAGCTTCTGAACAGCTCGTGCTGTGGGTGCTGCGCTATTTGTTGCAGCAGCTGGATCAGGTCGGGATGAAAACCGAGGAGGCCGAATTGCATGATCGCGATGCGCCGAAGAAAAGTGCCCTAGAGGCGACGAATGTGGAAACCGCCGTCAACGTGGATTCGCTCGCCCGTGGTAAAGGAAAATTGATTGTCGGTCAGTGCGAGGATCACGCGGGCGATGTCCTCGGGCTGGCCCCATCGACGGATTGGCGAAAGGCCGTCTTCGATTAATCGATCATACTTCTCTTTGACCGGCGCCGTCATGTCACTCTCAATGATTCCGGGGCAGACCTCGTAGACACGGATCGCATGTTCCGCCAGTCGATCTGCCTGCAGCCAGGTCATCATCTGCATGGCCGATTTGGCGATACAGTAGTCGGCGCGGTTGGCTGAACCAGCGAAGGCGGAAATTGAAGAGATGTTGATCAGCGTCGCTGTATCTATAGAACCGGCGTCGACCAGGGCGATCATCTCCCGAGCGACCAGTTGGCCAAGAAAAAAGGGTCCCTTGAGGTTGGTGTCGAAAACCAGGTCCCAGTTCTCCTCGCTGGCCTCCAGCAGATCCAGCCTTCCGGGTGAAGTAATTCCGGCGTTGTTCACCAGCAGGTCAATTCGGCCGAATTCACTAATCGTCGCTTCCACAAGGCGCTGCCGGTCGTCGCTCGATCCGACGTCGGCCTGAACAGCGATAGCACGTCCGCCTTGGGTTTGAATCTCCTCGACCAGCGCTGCTGCCTGATCCTGGCTAGAATGGTAATTGATCACACAGCTGTCGCCACGTGCGGCCAGGGCACGCGTTATTTCGGCGCCGATGCCGCGAGCTCCACCGGTTATCAGGGCAACGGGGCTGGGATGCATGTTTGGACTCGTGCCTGGGACCAGGTAAAAACTCAGGCTACGACTGGCATCGGTCGCTGTCAACGCGTTGCCAGTTGCCGTGATGGTCTCCCGGCAGATTGTGCCTGAGGGCCGTGGATGGAAACCATCCACTGTTCAAGGGCCAGGCGAGCGGCCAGCCTGGGCTGATGGCCATTGTCCGGTAACTGGATTGAAAAGCAGCCGGCCCAGGGCTCACTCCGGTGGCAGCTGATCACACCGAGGGCTCCATGAAAGTATGCCATGTCCGGATGGACGGCGTCGGGGTCAGCTGGATCATGGAGGTCCCAGTAGACGCTTCCCGGTTGGCAGGCAGCCAGTTCAAAGACGACGCGCTGAACCAGCGAGAGGTCCCTGTCACGCGGTGGAAGCTGTCCCAGCAGGGGGACACCGCCCAGGCGCTTGGCCAGTTGCCGAATGGTCAGCGGAAATGGCGTGTGATTAGTTGACATCGTGTGGCACAAACAAGCTGGCTCTCTTGACATCGGGGTAGAGTTGCTGGCCCGCCCTACGGTAGAGCCACTGAGACGCCACCAGGTGATCGTCAAAGTCCTCGATCGCCTCAGATGTGACCTGGAAGCTGCGATGACCCTTGCCACTCAAGAGCACCGTATCGCCCGAGCGGGCCTGGTCCAGAGCCCAGCAAATAGCGTCTTGTCTGTCCGGAATAATATGACCGCGGGAGGCCTGCTGATATCCATCGAGAACATCGTGGGCAATCTCCAGCTGGGAATTATCGCCCGTGTTGTTACTGGTAATGATGCCAACCGCGGAACTCCGCTCGACCACGCGGCCAAGCCGGGCCCGCTGCTCGGGTGGAGCCTGACGGGGTGGGCCGTACACGCAGATCAATCGGCCGCTGGTCAATCGACCCAGTTCATTCAGCCGCATCGAGAGCGTATCGGGGTGATTTGTGCTGTCGACAAAGACACTGAACGGCTGGCCGCATTCCACCCGTTGTAAATGGCCCGGGATGTCGACCAATGCCGAAAGGCCACTGGCGATTTCCGCCAGGGGCAGGCCCGCAACCAGCGAGGTGGCCGCGGCTGCCAGGCAATGCGACAGATGAGTGTCGCCCACCACGCGGGTATGCACGACGGCGGTGTCGTTTCCGGCGTGCAACAGGAAGGTCTGTTCCGAGGGTTGCCGTTCCAAGACCGTGGCCCGGACGTCTGCATCCCCGTACAGGCTGTAGGTGAGTGAGGGGCGATCCAGCGTCGCGAGGATGTTACAGCTGCATCGATCGTCCATATTGATGATGGCAACGCCATCAGGAGTAAGTGCGGACAACAACCGTCGCTTGGCTCGTACATAATTGACCTGGCTGCCGTGCAGGTTTCCCGCTTCGCTGCGAATTCGAGTGAGGATGGCAGCGTCAAGTTGCAGGCCCGCCGAATGGCGAAAGGCGAGATCCTGGCTGGAAAGCTCAACTGCAGCTCGCTGACAGCCATGCTGGACCATCTGGGATAGCGAATGTGCCAGTTCAGCTGGTCCAGAAAGTGAATGCCAGGACTCAAACCGCTGTTGGCCGTCATGGTAGCTGGCGTTTGTCATCAAGCCGGCTGGATCTGTGCCCTGGCTCCAGATGGAATGCAACAACTGGCTGGTTGC
>CAUZOB010000260.1:0-5968 GCA_963581185.1 Planctomycetota bacterium
GCAGACTCTGCTCTTGAGTTCCGCCCTGGACACCATCCCCGCGATCTCCTAAAGGATCTCTGAAATCACGCGACCACGGCTGACTGGAATCGGCCGACCAAAGGGGTCGTGAATATCGGTCTGCGGAGCAAACCCCAGCAGGTGAAAGACCGTGGCAATAAAATCGCGGGGCCGAACTTCGCCGGCAACTGGAGAAGCGGCCTGTCGATCGGTCTGGCCATGAACAACTCCCGCTCGTACACCACCACCCGCCAGGGCGATCGAGAAGGCGCTGCCCCAGTGATCTCGACCGGCATTGGCATTGAACTTGGGGGTATGCCCGAACTCAGTGAACATCACGACCAGTGTTTCGTCCAACAAGCCTCTAAGCTCCAGGTCCTCGATCAAAGCGCTGAAGGTCTGGTCCATACTGGGCATCAAATGCTGTTTGAGCGAAACGCTGTGTTTCTTGTGCGTATCCCAGCCACCCTGGTTTTCATAATCGTCACGCTTGATGCGGGTCCAGTTGATCTGGACCAGCGAGACGTCGGCTTCGACCAGTCGCCGTGCCAACAGGCAACTCTGGCCAAATCGAGTCATTCCGTAGCGTTCACGCGTCTGTTGATCTTCCCCGGTCAAGTCGAATGCGGCAGCCGTGCTGCGGGCATTGAGCAGATTGAAGGCCTGTTGCGTTTTCTGGCCATAAGTCTCGATGGCCCGATTCTGCTGGAGCTGTCCGGAAAACGTGTTGAATTGGTGCAGCAGTGATTGGCGGCCATTCAAGCGAAGTTGTGTGACATCAGTCGGCAAGGTCATGCCCGGAACATCAAACCGGTCTTCCTGCGGATAACACTTGATCAGCCAGGGATCGCGCTGATGGCCTAGTTGACCAGCGTTCTGGCCGGGCCAGGGCTTGTTGCCATCGTTCCAGATATGCTCGGGAATGACCATCGACGACGGCATGCCGCCCACATCAGGTCGCAATGCCCGCACCATAGCTGCCATGCTGGGGAAGTCGTTGGGAGCACCGACCGGCCCGCTTTCCCGGTTCAGCGGCTGATGCTCAATTCCGGTCAACATCTGGTAGCCGCTTGAGGAATGCGAGTTATCGCCCGTCACCATGGCCCGCAGGACTGCAATCCGATCGGTCAGCTGGGCCGTCTTGGGCATCAGTTCACCAACCTGTAAGCCAGGCGTCCGTGTCGACGTTACGCCGAATTCCCCTCGAACTTCTTCCGGGGCATCCGGTTTCGGATCCCAGGTTTCGTGCTGGGGAATCCCGCCTACCAGTCCGAACAGGATCACCGACTTGGCCTTGCCAAAACCCGCCAGAGAACTCGACGGAGATTTCGACTCCGCCTGGGCGCGGTTATTCAGTAATGTCGCCAGTGACAGCCCGCCAAGTCCAATTCCGCCAATCCGCAACATCTCCCGGCGATGGATCCGATCGCAGCTGTGCCGCTCGTCGTTCAGAATACTCAGCATCAGAGCTCAAGCCTCGTTCACCGGCTGACATTAATCCTGGCCTATTCTAACACGATGCGACCTTGATATGACAGATTGACTCGGGCCATCATTCCTTGCTATCCAACCGCCATCTGCTAAATTCAGGTTCGCGCTAACAGGGCACTCCATAAATCACAAATTGCCGGGGAGAAATGAGATGTCATTGGTCCGCTCAACTGGAACTATCGCACGCCTTACCGTGCTCGCCTTGCTGACCGTACTGGTCACAATCATCGGTTGTGGTGACAAGCCTGACAGTAGTGGCTATTCGGCCGATGGCAAGGCGACAACTCCGTCCACAACCCAGGTGGCAGAGCCCGCTGAAGGAAATGGCAATAGCGGGACCCGCGCCAGCTCCGGCATAACGGAAGTCAGCTACATTCCACCCAACTGCCTGGCCGGTGCACTGGTACGGTTCAATCACCTGCTGGCACTGGAAACCATGAAGTGGATGCCGATTGAGGTCGCAGAGGCCTTCAGCACCCACAAGTTGGGAATCGACATTCATGACATTGGCGATGTTGTTGCACTGGTGAACTCTCCCAGTTTCGAATCCCGCCAGCCACCCGAATTCGGCGGCATCGTTCGGTTTTCCAAGGCCTATGACCTGGACAATCTATTCCAAGGGCTGCCGCCACTCTTTGAGCGAGTCACGTTGCCGAATGGCAAGCCGGCGTTGGCAATCAGCGAAGGTGGCATGTCCGTCCTCGTGACGATGCCCGACGACAAGACTCTGCTGGTCGGCACGCCGGTGATGATCAACCAGATGTTGGCGAACAAGGATGCCGATACATCCTCTGCCTTCGTCTCCCAATTCCAGGGATTGGACAGCAGTTTCCAGGTTGCTGCTCTGGTCAATGTCCAGCAGATTCCTGGGGAGGCCATGCAGGAACTCCATGACATGGTCGGAGGGCTGGGTCTGCCGGATTGGGCTACTGGATTGGTCCAGCAGGCGACGCAGCTTCGGACGATCGATCTGGGCCTGGATTTGAGTAGCGGCATGGCTGGCCAGCTTACGCTTGGCACGAAAAGCAAGGCTGCTGCGGAGGACCTCGAGAGGTCATTCGTGGGAGCATTGACATTTGCGCGGCAGCTGGCGATTGCCCAAACCAAGTCGTTTAGCATGGGAGATCCCATCATCGATGAGGCCTTCGGCCGCTATGTCGAGCGGGTGACCAGCGAATTGATCGAGACAGTCAAGCCGACTGTGAATGATGATGTACTGGTCTTTAACTCCGAGGCTGCCGTCGGTTTCGCCGGCGTGGGCACCCTGACCGCGCTCCTATTGCCAGCCGTCGGCTCAGCTCGAGAAGCCGCCAGGAGGATGGCTTCGGCGAACAACCTCAAGCAGATTGGGTTGGCACTGAGGAATTACCACAATACCTATGGAGAGTTCCCGGTCGGGGAAAGCGAACGGATCAAATACAAGGACGGCAAGCCGCTGCTGAGCTGGCGAGTCCACATACTCCCGTTCATGGAGCAGGGGCCACTGTACGAGAAATTCCACCTCGATGAGCCGTGGGACAGCCCGCACAACATCCAGCTCGCGGACTCGGTGGTCCCATCCTACATGGACCCCCGCGCTAATCTGCGACCCGGCTACACCACCTATGTCGCTCCGCAAGGTCCCAACACGGTATTGGGAAGTAATCGCACAATAAAGTTCCGCGACATTCCTGATGGAGAGTCACAGGTCATCGCGGTCCTTGAAGTCGGCTCTCTCGAGGCGGTTCACTGGTCCCAGCCGGATACCCTGGAAATCGATCCCGAGGAGGCCTTCCAGTCTGTTAACCCCGACGGGGACGATTTCCAAGTCCTACTCATGGACGGTTCGGTACACAATTTCAGTATCGAGGTGCTATTTTCTGATGTAATCATCAGGCTGATCCAGCGAAATGACGGCGAGCCGATCCCCGATTGGGTCTTTTACGGTGATCGCGGTGTAGAGGCATTCACCATCCCAGAATCAGAAACGAGTCCCGACTTGCCAGAGTTCGACGAAGAAGAGTGAAGCTGACTGGCCGATCACCGACTTTTCTCCTCGCAAGCAGAACCTATCGATCTACCTTACGAATGGTTACGTCGAGCTGGTCCCCGAATTGCTCGAAAAGCTGGGAAAGGACAAGACCGCGAAGTCCTGTCTCTACGTGAAGCGTCTGAGTGATATTCATCTGCCGAGACTGAAGAAATTGGTCCAGAAAACGGTCAAGGCAACCATCAAGGCGAACGCCTGACCATGTCTCTCCATTGCCTGACTGTTCGCTCGCTGCCAGTTCTGTTGCTGGCAGTGGCTTTCACCTGCGGCGCCACCGGTTGCAGCGACCCGACTCCGCCGCAGCAGCCATCCTCAACCAGCGAACCGAAGGACAAGGCGGCTACGCCAGAAACACAACTGGACCCGCGAGCTGCCGCGACGAGGTGGAAAAGACTCGGGGCACAAGTCACCAGCAACGACGAGGGCCAGGTCACCGCCATCATCGCCAGTGGCCCCAACGTCATTGACGACGGACTCTACGACCTGTCCGCATTTCCACTTCTTACCGACTTGAATCTTGAATACAGCGAGATCAGCGACGCTGGGCTTTCCCAGCTAGGCACGCTCAAGCAATTGACGTCCCTGGTCCTGCTCGGCACCGAGATTTCCGATACCGGTCTGGCTCACCTTCACGGCCTGTCATTACTCGAAACACTCGACCTGGAATTCACCTCCGTCTCTGAAGGCGGCCTGGAGAAGCTCAAACAGGCATTGCCGAATTGCGAAATCAATCGTTAGCCGGTTCCGGCCAGCGGAGCCACTCCTGCCATAAGAACTCGATTATGGCGGTGATCTGTGACCGCCCCTGACAATCCGTCGCACGGTAGCTGCAGTCAACAACAGGCTTGGCAGAAACAGGCACAATACCATCCTCATGTTGAGTTCGCCTTCCTGTCGCCAGTCGTAGCAAATCATGATGCCAACAATCACCGTAAAGACGGCAGCGATAAGTGTGGCGATACTTAGAACCAACAATGACTCACCATGAACTTTCAGCACGATGGCGATGACCAGGACGAAAATGGCAATCCCGAAAATCCAATAGGAGAGCATCGTTTCCCTGTTCTGGATGTCAGCGATAAGCACAGCCACTCTCCTTACTCTCCACGTATTTGCCTGGCCAGTTCAAGCGAATAATCTGTCAGGATCGCATCGATACCAATCTCAGCTGCCCTGTTCCAGTTGTCAGCCTCATGACCCGAGACAGTCTTGCCTGCAATAAAGACTCGCTTCCCACGCTGATGAATCCTGTCAACTTCTTCCGCACTCGGTAAATACCGTACATAGACCCAGTCGTTGAGGGGGTCGGCGATCGATTCAACCAGTTCGTCGCTATTGTGGGCTACACGCGAAATCTGGGCCTCGCTACTTGCTTTGCGCAGACGCTCCCGCACCGAAGCGTCGAGAATGGTGCGACCAATGAATAACAGCTGATCCAGCACCCCATGCCGTCGTGCCAGTCGCACCAGATCCTGCTCCACACGTACGTCGTCCTGCTTGATATCGACGGCGATCAACACGTCACTGGCAGAGCTCTCGGCCAACAGCCGGAAAACCTGGTCGATCGTTGGCACTCGCTGCCTTGCAAAAGCCGGCGAGAACCAGCTGCCAGCGTCAAGCGATTGGATCTGCCGCAGCCTGAGCTGACTGACTTTCCCCGTCCCGTCGGTCGTGCGGTCGACGGTCGAATCGTGGATACAGACCAGCCTGCCATCCCGCGTCCGCAGCACATCGATCTCAAAGCCCAGCTGTAATGCCAGGCACGCGCGGAAATTGGCGAGTGTATTTTCGGGTGCTTCCAGCAGCAGGCCACGGTGAGCAACAACCCGAGGTGACTCAGCCTGCGTATGGCTGGCAGCAATCAGCACAAACAGGGCAGCGAGAACTGCATACAATGGCTTTCTCATCAAGGACTCTTCCTTTCAAGTTCGCGGTTCTGATCCCAGTCAGCGAGATTCTCTTCTCGCCGTTGGCCGCAGACTATTTCGATCAATCACGATTCCAGCAAGTGCGCTCGTGCGTTGGCCGCGACTGACCACCAGCTTACCTCCAACGGCCACAAACAGAATTCCCTCACTGTACTGATGCGGTTCAAACACGGTGGCCTTGTCTTTGAGTTGTTGTGGATCAAAGACGACAAGATCTGCCTCGGCCCCGGCACGCAGCACACCGCGATCTGTGAGGCCAAGAATTCCAGCCGGCAGTGACGTGCTGACACGAATCGCCTCCTCCAGCGACAGCAGCCCCTGTTGATAGACGAATCGCGATATCTTGCGGGGATACGACCCGTAAAACCGCGGATGGACTGGCCCGTCACCCGGTAGCGTGATAGCAGCATCCGTCGACGAGATGGTCCAGGGTTGCCTGGCGAAGGCCTCCACATCCTGCATCGACATGGAAAAGCCTCTCAGCTGCGCCCCCCCGGGGCGGACTCGATCTCCCTCGAGT
>CAUZOB010000261.1:0-5830 GCA_963581185.1 Planctomycetota bacterium
AGCCGGTTCTTCTGTGGCGGCAGCATCGTCTGCAGCAGCTTCTTCGGCAGCCGGTTCTTCTGTGGCGGCAGCGTCGTCTGCAGCAGCTTCTTCGGCAGCCGGTTCTTCTGTGGCGGCAGCATCGTCTGCAGCAGCTTCTTCGGCAGCCGGTTCTTCTGTGGCGGCAGCATCGTCTGCAGCAGCTTCTTCGGCAGCCGGTTCTTCTGTGGCGGCAGCGTCGTCTGTTACCGCTTCTGCGGCAGCGTCGTCTGTTACCGCTTCTGCGGCAGCGTCGTCTGTTACCGCTTCTGCGGTCGCTTCTTCACCCGCTTCTGCTGCGTCGTCATCAGCATCAACGTCGGGTCGTGGTGGCTGGACGATCGGTGGCGTCAGGAGCTTGAAGGGAGCCACTTCTGCCACCGGTTCACTCAGCCCACGGGACTTCATGATGGCATCGTGCATCTGGCCAACGACAAGTTCGATTGAGCGGATACCGTCATCGTTACCTGGCACGGGCAGATCGACGTGATCTGGATCGCAATCGGTGTCGATCAGGGCGATCGACGCAATACCCATCTTGCGTGCTTCGCGGACGGCATTGCGTTCCTTGTTGGGATCGATCACGACCACGCATTCCGGCAGGCGGTTCATTGTTCGCAGGCCATTAAGGTTGCGATACATCTTGCGATACTCGCGATTCAGCGAGGACTGCATTTTCTTGGAATAGCCCTTCAACTCATCGGTCCCACGGAGGGATTCGAGTTCTTCCAGGCGGCCCAGGCGGCTGCGAATTGTGCGGAAGTTCGTAAGTGTGCCACCAAGCCAGCGTTCGCTGACAAAGGGCATGCCACACGACAGCGCCATTCGCTGGACGATCCCACTGGCCTGTCGTTTGGTACCGACAAACAGGATCAAGCTACCGCCGTCGGCCACCTGAGAAATGTATTTGCGGGCTCGCAACAAGCCGCGAATGGTCTCGCGGATGTCGATGATGTGAATATCATTCTTGCGAGCGTAGATATAAGGAGCCATCTTCGGGTTCCAGCGACTAGCGCGGTGACCGAAATGAACTCCTGCCTCGATGAGGTCTTTGACGATAGTGTCCGCCACAATACTTCAACTCCTCCGATCCAAACAGCGGATCGGTTGC
This sequence comes from Planctomycetota bacterium, assembly GCA_963581185.1. Taxonomy (GTDB): domain Bacteria; phylum Planctomycetota; class Planctomycetia; order Pirellulales; family Pirellulaceae; genus SAT2750. Next base: position 1,130 of record CAUZOB010000261.1, read on the forward strand.
GGGCGATGATGGGCGTCGGTCGAGCTAGTCGATCGAGCAGGAGCGTCTGCTCCCGGGCCGCATCACAGGAAGGATCCTTCACCCTGGTCAAAAGTAGGACGTCGTCGATCGGCGGGTAACAGACCTGCAATCAAAGACGGCCGGTTTACTGGTTGTTTTCGCAGCTTTGCGAACCGATCACTCTATCACTCGCTGCAAAGTCGGTCAATTGGGACAGCGGCTGCGGCTGCCCAACGGGCGAAAACCGAAATCCCCTTGCTTGACCAGTCGTTGGTCGCCAGCCTAAGTTATCGTGTTTGCCCGAATGAGCCAGGTGGTTTTAAGCGAGGAGTGGAGCGGTGCCGGGAACCTGCGTGATCGGATTACAGTGGGGCGACGAGGCCAAGGGCAAGCTCGTCGACCTGTTGACCCCAGGCGTGGATATCGTGGTCCGATACCAGGGCGGCGCTAATGCCGGCCACACGGTCGTCACTGGCGATGAGACCTACAAGCTGCACCACATTCCCAGCGGAATTCTCTCGGACGGTGTGATGAACATCGTTTCCACCGGCGTGGTGCTGAATCCCGAGACCATTCTGCAGGAAATCGATGGCCTGCTCGAGCGCGGCGTACCGCTGCAAGATCGTTTAATGATCAGCGACCGGGCGCATGTCGTTTTCCCCTGGCACATAGCCGAAGACCGGGTCCTCAACGCTCGACAATTGAATGGCGAGTCGATCGGCACAACCTTACGAGGGATTGGCCCCTGCTATCGCGACAAGGTCGGACGTTCACTGGCTATTCGGCTGGGCGACATGTTCCGCGACGACTTCCCGGCCCGTGTCCACCAGGTGGTGGAGGCCAAGCGACAGTTGCTGGCAGCCAACGACGATCAGGTCGAAGAGGGCGAACTGGATGCCGATCTGATCGTGGAGAATTTTACCCGGTACGCCGAGCGGCTGCGGCCCTACCTGGCCGATACGACCCGCTACCTGCTGGACGCCGTGGAGGCGGAGCAACGCATTCTCTATGAGGGTGCGCAGGGATCGATGCTGGATATCGACCATGGCACATTCCCCTTTGTTACCAGCAGCAACAGTTCCGGCGTTGGTGTCTCCGCCGGTTCCGGCATCCCCGCTCGCTGGATTACCAAGGTGCTGGGGGTCATCAAGTCGTACTCGACTCGCGTCGGCGGCGGCCCCTTCCCGACCGAGTTGGATAACGAGATGGGCCAGTTGATTCGGGATCTCGGTAATGAATATGGCACCACGACCGGGCGTCCGCGCCGTTGTGGCTGGTTCGATGCCGTGGCGGTTCGTTATGCAGCTCGGCTGAGTGGCGTTGACGGACTCTCGGTAATGATGCTGGATGTCCTCAGCCAGCTGCCTGAAATCAAGATCTGCATCGCCTACGAGCTGGATGGCGAGCAGATTGACTATCTACCCAGCCATGCAGAAGACCTGCGCAGGGTGAAGCCGGTCTACGAGACGATCGAGGGCTGGCAGATCGACGTCCGCGAGGCACGCTCGATGGACGAACTGCCAGAGGCAGCGCATCGCTACCTGGCCCGCTTGACGGAACTGACTGGCCGACCAGTAGAAGTTGTTTCGGTCGGACCGGATCGTGCCCAGACGATCTTCACAGACGGCAATCCACTGGCCACCTAGTCCATGCTCCCGCCCTGACTCGCATCTCGGCCCTGGCGGGACTTGCTGGTCTATCACACAGGCACCACAGGCAGACAGGTTTGTGTATCACCGCTGGTCACGAACCACTAACCTCTAACCGCCACGGTACTTTATAATTCCAGTCCGGTTCGAACTGTCTACAACTCCGGCGCCTAGTATTCTCGTGGCCACATCATCCAGCCCTATAACCGACGACGACCCTTTGCCGGACCTACCCCGTTCGCAACGGCCGCGGCATGTGGCAATCATCATGGATGGCAACGGCCGCTGGGCCCAGCAGCGTCAATTACCACGCATCGAGGGACATCGCGGCGGAGTCGCCAGCGTGCGACGAGTTGTCGAGGAAGCGGTACGTCTGAAACTGGAACAGATCACGCTGTATTGTCTCTCCAGCGAAAACTGGAAGCGGCCTCAGGAGGAAGTGGATTTCCTCATGCACCTGCTCGAGCAGTACATGATTGAAGAACGTGCCACGCTGATGCAGCAGGACATTCGTGTTTCGACGATTGGACGGCGTGACAGTATCCCAGCTCGCGTGCTGGATGAGATCGACAAGACGATCGAGATGAGTGCCGGCAACCATGGCACACGGCTCTGCCTGGCAATCAACTACGGTGGGCGGGCCGAGATAGTCGATGCCATCCAGGCGATTGCCAAGCAGGTGCTCGAGCAGCAGCTGCCACCTGACACGATCGATGAACAACTGGTGTCCGACTGCCTCAATACAGCCGGCATGCCCGATCCTGATCTGCTGATTCGTACCGGCGGCGAGCAACGGCTGAGTAATTTCCTGCTCTGGCAAGTCAGTTATGCGGAGATTTGGGTGACCGAGAAATGCTGGCCCGAGTTCAACGAGCACGACTTGCAGCTGGCGATTCGCGAGTACGGAAGCCGGGTACGTCGTTTTGGCGGGCTGGCCGACGAGGCGCTTAAGGAGGACTCGGATGGCTAGCCGACTTGCTTCAGCCAGCGTGGTGATCAGCCTTCTGCTGGGAATCATCTGGCTCGATCTCAACGTCCCACTGGCGGGCGTGCCAGGGCTGTGGTTAGTGCCGCTGCTGCTGCTGATCTTGTTGCTGGCTTCATTGGAATCGACCAGGATGCTGCAGCAGGCTGGCCAGGCCCCCTCACGCTGGGCGGTTGCCGTCGGCGTGGTAGGTCTGAACGTGGCGGTGGCCATGCCGATGTTGATGGACGCCTTCGGCTCAGGCTATCCGGACAACTGCCTGATTGGTCGCGGCGGACTGGCCGCTGTCGGAATGGGACTGGCCCTGCTCTGGATATGCCTGGTCGAGTTATTTCGTTATGACGCTACTCGATCGGTACTGGGCAGCATCTCCAGTGGCATTTTCTCCGTGGCGCACGTTGGCCTGCTGGGTAGCTTCCTGATCCTGTTACGGGACCTGGGACCGCCGGACGAGGGCATGGCGGCGCTGTTATCGATGATCATCGTGACCAAGGTCTCCGACAGCGGAGCCTATTTTGTGGGGCGATCCCTGGGCAAGCACAAGCTGGCTCCTCAACTCAGTCCCGGCAAGACGATCGAGGGGCTCATCGGCGGCCTGCTGACTGGCGGCCTGGCGGCGGTGCTGTTCTTTGACGTCATCATCGACTGGATCGTGGACGATCCCTTCCGGCCCGGCATCGTGATCTGCCTTGCCTACGGAATCGTGCTGACACTGGTCGGAGTGGCGGGGGACCTGTCCGTATCGCTCCTCAAGCGGGAAGCGAAAGTGAAAGATTCCAGCAGCTGGTTGCCTGGCCTGGGTGGTCTGCTGGACATGCTCGATTCTCTGCTGTTTGCGGGCATTATCGCTTACCTGTTCTGGGCTGCTCGCCTGATGAGCGGTTGATCAGCAGGGCAGGCAATCCGTGTTCAAGCCGCTCCCGATGGCATATAGTTGGTAGCTGGACCAGGCCCTGCAGAGGGTGCTGAGTTTTTCTGTCCGCCCGGACACTGGCATGTATGAAGCGACGCTGAACCTTGCACAACCGGATCAGCTCCTGGCGCTGTTTGGGAGTCGCGATCAGAACCTTCGCCTTGTCCGCGACGCGCTCTCCGTAGCAATAACTCACCGCGACGGCTGTATCCGTGTCAGCGGGGATGAGCCGCGGGTGATTCAGGCGGCGGATGTCCTCGAGCAGCTCAAACAGCTGGTGCAGCGGGAGGGGACCGTGACATCGGTCGATGTCCAGCAGGTACTGGCGCTGGTCACCGGCGACGACAAGCTGAAGCTGCATGATTCGATCGAGGTACTCAATCCCACCTGCCAGATTCGTCCTCGCACCAATGGCCAGGCTCGCTATGTTCGAGCCATCGCCGACAACGATGTGACATTTGCACTTGGTCCAGCCGGCACCGGCAAGACCTTCCTGGCGGTCGCCATGGCTGTCCAGGCGCTCAAGCACCAAGCGGTCGAGAAGATCGTGCTGGTCAGGCCGGCGGTGGAAGCGGGGGAGAGCCTCGGTTACTTGCCCGGCGACCTGAACGCAAAAATCAACCCTTACCTGCGGCCATTGCTCGACGCACTTCACTCGATGATCGACTATGAGCAGATCAAGCAGTTGATGGATCGAGATGTGATCGAGGTGATCCCGCTGGCATACATGCGCGGTCGCACACTGGAAAACGCCTTTATCATCCTCGACGAAGCACAGAACACCACGATTGCCCAGATGAAAATGTTCCTCACCCGGATGGGGACCAAGTCGCGGATTGTGGCCTCGGGCGATACAACCCAGGTCGATTTGCCGCGCAATACCCAGAGTGGGCTGGTCGATGCAGTCGCTCGGCTGGAAGGCATCGACGGCGTGGCCCAGGTCCGCTTGAGCGGTGCGGACATTGTCCGCCACAAGATCGTACAGAAGATCGTCGAGGCCTATGAAAAGCAGTCTGGTCAAAAGCAGGGCCGTTAGGGAAGCGGCTGGTGAGGGCCAGCGGCCAGTTGCTTCAACGAGGAAGACAAAACCTGAATCGTGATTGAGATCCTGGTCAACAACCGCCAGCACAAACATCCGCTGGATCCCCAGCCGC
>CAUZOB010000262.1:0-5665 GCA_963581185.1 Planctomycetota bacterium
ACCTGGAGGATGGCAGCCAGGCCTGGCGTGTGGAGCGGGATGAGGCACCATCATGGGGTAGCCCGACCGTGTATGACGGTCCGGAGGGGCGTTTCCTGTTCAGTACAGGCAGCGGTTACTCACGTGCTTACGACCCGCTGACCGGTCGCGAGATCTGGCGACTGGGTGGTCATTCGGCGATTACCGTACCGACGCCGTTTGTGGCCCAGGGGCTGGCCTACGTGGTGGATGGCTACCGGCCCTTTCAACCGATTTATGCTGTGCGGCTGGATGCACGCGGCGACATTTCACTCAAAACGGGCCAGACCAGCAATGAGCATATCGCCTGGAGTTATGACCGCGGGGGGAGTTATTTACCGAGTCCGGTTGTCTACCGGGGCTTCCTTTATATATGTACCAACAGCGGGATCCTGGGTTGTTACCAGGCGGACAGCGGCAGGCTGGTGTATCGCAAGCGGTTTGCCCGCGGCGGGGACAACAGTTTCACCGGTTCACCGGTGGTGGCGGATGGTCGTCTTTACATGACGGCGGAGACCGGCGTGACATACGTGGTCCGGACGGGTCCGGAGTTTGAGTTGCTGGAGATGAACCGGCTGGGTGAATACGTGCTGTCAACGCCGGCGATTGCGGGCGGGCGAATGCTGTTTCGCACGCACCGACAGGTGATCGCGGTGGGGCACCCTGATGCTGGCCCCTAGTACGCGACCGTCTTGGGCAGCAGATCTGTCCGACTGCCGTCGGCATTCGGAAAACAGTACCCAACCGTCTTCGGCGGTCGGAAGACCACAGTAGAGATTGATCACAGTCGCATCAGCGGTCCGGCTGCAAGATTTTCAGCAGCGCCCGGGCGTAGCGGTTGCCCAGGATCAGCTGGCTCTGGCGATCAAAATGCACGCCGTCAAAGACCTTCAGCATCCTGGCTGAGACTACCGCCGTCCGCTTCAGCTTCCCCGGCAAGCCACGCATCCGCTCGTTGACCGGCAGATCCTTAAAGACCTCGCCCGCAACAAACGGCATCTCCGGCGTGCCGATGTCGCGGCGAAGATTGTTGACCAGCGCCACCAGCTTCTCGAGGTACTCAGGGTCCTCAGCATCCGACTCGCCCTGGTGCCAGATCACTGCACTCACCTGTTTGATGCCGGCCTTCTTCAAGCGAGCCAGCATGTGGTCATAGAGTCCCTGGCCTGGTTTCCAGAGGTTGATCGACGATCCTCCGCGGGCATTCACCACCAGCCCGATCTGCTCGTCATAGAGTTCCGAGGCAAGCGTGCGGGCGAATCCAAAGCCCGGCCCGATCCGCTGCATCGAGAGATTCTTGCGGTCCGTGGCAAAACGATTGAGCGGGTTATTGGCCGCGATCCACTTGCCCTCGCCGTTGAGCAGCAACACCCCCTCGATCGGCTTCTCGTCGCCCTCCTCAAGCGGCGCCCGGCCCGCCATGTTCGATTGGCCAATCAGCAGGATCACCCGGTCCGGCTGCGACTCAGCCTGCAGTGGCAATGTCAGTAGCGACAGCAGCCCGACAAGCAAAGAGGAAAAGCGTTTCATGGCCCCACTCCTTTTAATCAACCACTTGATTCAATGACCGCTGGTGTGCCAGTCGCACTGCCAGTCGCATGGCCGTCTGCATATCCTCCGCATCGGCCAGGTTGTGTCCGGCAATATCAAAGGCGGTGCCGTGATCCACTGAGGTCCGGATGATCGGCAAGCCCAGCGTCACGTTGACCGTGTGCTCAAAATCCAGCAACTTCATCGGCACATGACCCTGGTCATGGTACATGGCAACCAGCAGGTCATACTTGCCCCGCACCGCCTGCATGAACAGCGTGTCCGCCGGAAATGGCCCTTCGCACTCGATACCATCCTGACGGACCTGATTGATCGCGGGAACAATAACCGCCGCCTCCTCGTCGCCGAACATGCCGTTTTCGCCAGCGTGAGGGTTCAGGCCACAGACAGCGATCCGCGGTTGCTCAAATCCCAACTGGCTCATCGCCTGGTGCCCCAGCCTGATCGTGTTTTCAATTCGCCCTTGATCGAGATTAGCAGCTTCCCTCAAGCTGCAATGCGTCGACACATGCACCACGCACAACTGGTCGTTGACCAGCATCATGCGCGACTGCGGTACGCCACATAGCTCGGCAATGTATTCCGTATGTCCACAGAAATTCTGCCGGCCACTGAGCACCACAGCTTCCTTACTGAGTGGACCGGTAACGATCCCTTCGGCGCGACCAGCCAGGCAGAACTCAGTCGCCCGCCGTACGTATTCCAGTCCCGCGCGGCCACAATCTTCCGAGACTTCACCAAGCTGCCATTGTTTTCGTCCCAGCACCTGGCAATCCAATAGGCTCACGCCGCTGAGCTGCGGGAGATCGTCCAGTCGCGTCAGCGTGCGGTCAAATTCGACCCCCAGTGGTTCCGCCAGTTCGGTCAGCAACCACGCTTCGCCCAGTACCAGCCAGTTGGCCAGCTGTCGGATTTCCGGATCGGCCAGTGCCTTGACGGTCACTTCCGGGCCAATCCCGGCAGGATCACCCATCGAAATCGTCAAGGTGGGGCGAGAGTCGGTCATGTTCTTGCACTGCAGGTCAAAAGGAGCATCTGACCCGGGAATTGTGATCGGTCAGCGTGCCCTGAGAATACCATGCAAGGTCCGCCTGTGAGAGCCCACCAAACGCCCACTCTCAGGCGCACGAATTCTCGGCCCCTGCTAGAATCGCAATTTGTTTGACTGAAATATGGCAGCCAGAGAGTTGATCGCAATGTCGACACATCCTTCTATAGCTATCGGTGGCATCCTCACCGAGTGCAATCATTTTGGCGGGATTCCGATTGATCTCGCTCTCTATGAAGCGACCGAGCTGGTGCGGGGCAGCGATATGCTGGCCATGGCGAACAGCGTCGTTGGTGGCATGAACCAGGTGATGCGCGAGAAACAGGTCGATATTCGACCACTGCTGTTCGCCTCAGCCTGCGCCGCCGGGCCGATAACCGAGTCCTGTTACAATCTCCTGCGCGATGAACTGCTGGACCGACTCAGGACCGAGCTGCCTGTCGACGGCGTCTTGCTGCCGCTTCACGGTGCCGCACTGGCCGACCACCTGGATGATCCAGAGGGGGATATTATCAAGGCGGTTCGCCAGCTGGTTGGCGAGCAGGTACCGATCATCGTATCGCTGGATCTGCACGCCCACGTGACCGCCGAGATGGTGCGTTACGCTGACGCGCTGTTGGCCTGGGAAACCTATCCTCATAGCGACCAGTACCAGACTGGCCAGCGAGCTGCTCGGCTGTTGCTCGACACGCTGGCAGGCAACTGTCGCCCAACCATGGCGATGGCCAAGGTTCCGGTCATCACCAGTGCCATTCACGCGTCGACTTATGGCGACGATCCATTTGCTGATCTAATGCGACAGACCAAGTCGCTGGAAACAACGCCCGGCGTTCTGAGCTCCAGCCTGCTGCTGATCCATCCTTATATGGATGTCCCCAACATGGGCAGCGGGGGGCTGGTGGTCACGGACAATAACCTTGATCTGGCCGTCAGCCTGGCCAGCGATATCGCCAACCAGTATTGGAATCGACGCCACGATCTTGAGCCAACCGTTATTCCACCGACCGAGGCGATCCAACTGGGGCTCAACGAAGAACAAGGTCCCGTGATCCTGGTCGAGACAGCGGACTGTTGTGGTGGCGGTGCTGCCGGGGACAGCATCGCTTCCTTAAACGCGCTGGTCGATTGCGGAACGGACAGGCTCTGTTTCGTACCGCTGGTCGATCCCGCTGGGGCAGCAGCCTGCCATGCTGCCGGAGTTGGCGCAGAACTGACGCTTGAGCTGGGCCACAAGATCGACCCCACGTGGGGACACTCCCGCCAGTTCACTGGCACGGTGACTTCTCTCAGCGATGGCAGATTTACCTATACCGGCGGTCAGTGGGAAGGGACGCTGACAGAAATGGGCCCATCGGCCGTCTTCTCGATCGGTTCAATTCAGCTCTTGATCATGTCCAAGCCGACCTATGACTGGTCTGACGAACAATTTCAGTGCGTGGGGCTGGATCCCCGCTCGGCCCACTTCATCGTGGCCAAGAATCCGATGAACCATCGCCATGCCTATGGCGATTTTTCCAGCCGAATGATCCTGCTGGATACACCCGGTCCGACGCCGGCCACTGTCAAGCATTACGATTTTCAGCATCTCACTGGGCCCTATTTCCCAGTCCATGAAGATATTCCAGGACTCCAGCCCACCATTCTGACCTGATCCACAGAAGCCAAGTGGCAATCAGATATTCCTCCACTGGACTCCTGTCAGCTACAATAAAGAATTCACCCAGATTGCCGAGCCCCAGTCGTCCGCATCATGAAACACCTGTCCGCAACGCATCGTTATCGAATGTTCATCATCAGCAGCCTGGCACTGTTGATGACAAGCGTCCCTGGTCTGCTCTCTGCCCAGCAGGATGAGCCACAGAAACTTGATCCGGCAGCGGTGGAGTTCTTTGAAAAGAAGATCCGTCCGGTGCTGGTCACGTACTGCTACAAATGCCACAGCTCGGATTCTGATAAGGTCAAGGGTGGTCTGCTGCTAGACAGTCGCGAGGCAGCGAGGCGGGGAGGCGAGAGCGGCGAAGCGGTGGTACCGGGCAAACCGGATCAGAGCCTGTTGCTCTCTGCCCTGCGCTACGATGATTTCCAGATGCCTCCCAAGGGAAAGTTGCCGGAGGCGGTGATCGCGGATTTCGAAAAGTGGATTGCCAGCGGGGCTGCTGATCCACGCCTTGCGGTCAAGCCAGCTGCCCAGTCTCAGATCGACCTCGTCGCCGGGCTAAAATTCTGGTCCTTCCAGCCAGCCATTCGAGCCGAGTTGCCGGCCGTTGAAAAAAATAGCTGGCCACGAAATGCCATCGACCATTTCATCCTGGCGCGACTTGAAGAGACAGGCTTGCAGCCCAATCCACAGGCCGACAAGCGAGCATTGATTCGCCGCGCCTATTTTGACCTGGTAGGCCTGCCACCGACTCCCGCCCAGGTCGCTGACTTCCTGGCCGACGAGAGTCAGGATGCTTTTGCCACTGTAGTCGAAGAGCTGCTCGACTCGCCTCACTACGGCGAACGCTGGGGCCGCCGCTGGCTCGACATTGCCCGCTATGGCGAGGACCAGGCTCATACCTTCAAGGCTCGCAAGTATCCTCGCGGCTACCTTTATCGCGACTGGGTCGTCGAGGCCTTTAACGCAGACAAGTCGTACGACCGTTTCCTGCTGGAGCAGATTGCCGGCGACTTGCTGGACGAACCGAATCGTCATGAACGAATTGCCGCGCTCGGTCTGTTCGCCCTCGGGCCGGTCTATTACCAGGACAATGGCGAAAAAGCCAAGGCACTCGCGGATGAATGGGATGATCGCATCGACACGCTGTCGCGCGGCGTGCTCGGCCTGACCGTCTCCTGTGCTCGCTGCCATGATCACAAGTACGATCCGCTCTCGATGTCGGACTACTATGGACTTGCTGGTATCTTTGCCAGCAGCAACTACCAGGAGCGACCGGTCGTATCGGAGGAGATCATTCAGCGCAGGCGGGCTGCAGATGAAGCGGTCAAGCAGCAGCAGCTCGCGATCGATCGCTTTCTTGTTGACCAGGCACGCGAATTACGACCCAC
>CAUZOB010000263.1:0-5614 GCA_963581185.1 Planctomycetota bacterium
AGCAGCAGCAGCCCGGCGAGCATCAACAGGAGAGCGGCCTGGGGATCTCCCCCAAGAATCAACAGGGCCAGCACGGTAGCCAGTGGGATCGTGGCCCTGGCCTGGCCGAGGCGGAGCAGGCGGTCCAGTTGCTGCATGCCCAGCGGCAGCCAGGCGGCCGCGACCAGGAAGATGAGATTGGCGTGCAAGGAAAGAACAGATCCACCCAGGCCATAGCTGGCTGCGGCCAGCAGAGCTGCATTGCGGCTGGTCTGCCAGTGTCGGGCCAGCCGGTAACAGAGCAGCATGGCCAGCAGCAGGTGCCCCAGGACGTAGAAATTCAGTACAGCAATGGGGCTGACTGGCAACAGATAGAGCAGCTTGCCGGGGTAGAAGACGCTGGAGGAGCCATCTGCGACTTCGTCAGACCCCAGCCCCTGCTGGTCATTCCAGGCTGGGATAGAACCGCCGGCCCATTGTTCCGCTTGCCAGTGAAAGCCTGGCTGGTAGAAGTGGCCGCTATCGCGGAAGGCGAAGCCAGATCCGGTCAGGCAGGGGAGAAAGACCAGCAGCAGGCAGGCAGCGCAGAGAAACCAGGGGAGTGCGGCCAGCAGCAGCTGTCGGTCTCGCAACACGCTGGTGATCTCCCGGATCGGCTACTCCGAGGGTCGCTTCGAAACCCGTAGCTGGGCCCGCAAGCGTTGCACTGTTCGCGCCCGAATGTCCTGTTCTTCCGGACTACGGGCTGGCTTGGCGAGTGCCTCCTGCAGCAGGCTAGCTGTACTCTCAGCATCCAGTTCGCTGACCGGAATGGCCCGACTGGTGAGCACGGAAATCGTGTTGTCGCTGACTTGTACAAAGCCACCCTCGACGAAGTACCGCTCGAGCTGGTCGCCCTGGCGGAAGCGAATTTCCCCGCTTCCCAGTCGTCCGATCAGGGCAGCCCGGTTACCGAGGACTCCCATTTCACCGTCGAACATCGGTAACACGACCGATTCGGCGGTGGTCTCGAGGCTGGTTTCCTCGGGTGTCACGACAATACAGTGAAGTTCTGCCATTGCTTATGCTTTCTCCGCCATGGCCTTGGCCTGTTCTTCCGCTTGCTCGATAGCTCCCACATACATGAAGGCCTGTTCGGGCAGGTGATCCCACTTGCCGTCACAGAGTTCCTCAAAGCTGCGGATGGTATCCTCGAGCGATGTAATTTCACCGGGCTTGCCTGTGAACACCTCGGCCACCAGGAACGGCTGGGAGAGGAATCGTTCAATACGGCGGGCACGGTGCACGATCAGCTTGTCTTCTTCGCTCAATTCATCGACGCCCAGAATGGCGATGATGTCCTGCAATTCACGATACCGCTGCAGGGTCGTTTGCACTCGTCGAGCGATGTCATAGTGTCGATCGCCAACATACTGGGGATCGAGAATACGGCTGGAGGAGGCCAGCGGGTCGACCGCTGGATAAATGCCCTTTTCCGAGATCGACCGTTCCAGGTAGAGGAAGGCGTCCAGTTGGCCGAAGGCGGTAGCGGGAGCGGGATCGGTTGGGTCGTCAGCCGGCACGTAAACCGCCTGGACTGACGTGATAGCGCCACTGCTGGTTGAGGTAATGCGTTCTTGCAGCGCGCCCATTTCGGTAGCCAGTGTCGGTTGGTAGCCGACCGCTGACGGCATCCGGCCCAGCAGCGCGGAAACCTCGCTGCCTGCCTGTGAGAAACGAAAGATGTTGTCAACGAACAGCAGCGTATCGGCCCCGGTCGAATCACGAAAGTACTCGGCCATTGTGAGTGCCGAGAGGGCAACTCGCAGACGGGCTCCAGGTGGTTCATTCATCTGGCCAAAGACCATACAGGTCTGCTCAATCACGCTACGGCCGGTGTCACCGATCTTTGTTTCCTGCATTTCCAGCCAGAGGTCGGTTCCTTCACGTGTCCGTTCACCGACTCCGGCGAACACCGAGTAACCACCATGGGCGCGGGCGATACGAGCGATCAACTCGGTCAGGATGACGGTCTTGCCCAGCCCGGCTCCACCGAACAGCCCGGCTTTGCCACCACGTACAAACGGGGTTAGCAGGTCGATCACCTTGATACCGGTTTCGAACAGCTCGGTGCTGGTTGAGAGATCGATCAGTGGCGGGGCATTCTGATGGATCGGACGCCATTCGTCCGCTTCGACCGGTCCGCGACCATCAACTGGTTCACCCAGCAGGTTGAAGACGCGGCCAAGCGTTGCTTCGCCAACCGGAACGGTGACTGGGCTGCCTGTATCGACGCAGTCCTGTCCGCGAACCATCCCGTCTGTATTTCCCAGTGCAACGCAACGTACCTTGCCGCCACCGAGGTGTTGCTGGATTTCTCCAGTCAGGTTGACCGTGATTCCCTTTTGTTCGCCTTCGACCTTGACGGCGTTGTAAATATCCGGCAACTCGCCCTCGGAGAACTGGGCATCAAAGGTCGAGCCGATGATCTGGGTAATCTTGCCTACATTCGTTGTTGTCGTCTCGGGCGTCGTCGCCATGGGGTTCCGCTCTCTATCGTGAAAAAGGGTTGCTGTCTGTTGTTAGCGTTGGCGGTTGCACTCTGGCGGGCTAGCCGCTGAGTGCCTCCACGCCACCGATGATCTCCATGATCTCGTTGGTGATTTGTGATTGTCGGGCACGGTTGTAGGTCATTGAAAGTTGCTTGATCATGTCGCTGGCATTTTCAGTGGCACTCTTCATGGCCACCATCCGCGAGACCTGTTCGCTGACTGCGGCATCGAGGAAACACTTGAATAACCTGACGCGGAAACTTTCTGGCACGACTTCTTCGAGGATACTCTCTGCCGAAGGGATAAACTCAAAGGATGACTGCGTCTGGCTTCCCTGCTGTGCCTGCTGGCCATCGTTTTCGCTAATCGAACCGAGCGGCAACAGTGTTTCCACCACTGCCTGTTGGCGAGAGACTGAGACAAAGCGGGTGTAGACCACATCCAGGCGATCGATTTGTCCGAGCCGGAACATGTCCAGGAAGCGATTGGCGATCGGCTCGACTTCCTCGTACTTGGGCTGATCGTTGAACTGGGTGTAAGTCTCGTCGATCTCGATACCACGATATCGCAGGCCGGCGATACCACGTCGGCCGGAGACTTCCATCTGCAGGTTCTCAAACTGCTCGGTCAGTTCTTTCCGACGGGGCAGGGCAGAGCGTAACATGTTGCCGTTGTAGCCTCCGCAGAGGCCGCGGTTGGCAGTCAGTACCAGCAGGGTGGCGTTGTCGGTCGTTTCACGCGTCTCCAGCAGGGGATGGTTCAGTTCCAGGCCGGACTGGGCCAGGTCACTCACCATCTGGGTGATCCGGTCGGTATAGGCGGTCGCCGCCATGGCGCGATCCATCGCCTTCTTGAAGCAGGCGGTGGCAATCAGCTCCATCGTCCGCGTGATCTTGCGGATGTTGCGAACCGACTTGCGTCGTTTATCAAGTGCTCGTGCGTTGGCCATCTGACCTCAAGGTCCTGTCAGGGGGAGGTGGATCTTCCCGTCGTATGAATGACTAATCTTCGCTGGCAGCTGTTTCTTCAGCGGCTTCTTCTGCAGCCGGTTGTTCTTCATCTGCAGCTGTATCTGCGGCAGCCTTGGCTGCATCGTCAGCGGCCGGGGTGGAGTTACCACGTCCAGCGTTAAACTCGTCCAGGGCAGCGACCAGCTGGCTCTCCAGCTCGTCCGAGAGTGCCCCTTCGCTGACGATTGCTGCCAGCAGATCGGATTTTCGATCGCGTGCGAATTGCAGGAACTCTTCTTCCCACTGGCGCACTTCATTGACCGGTACTTTGTCGAGGTGGCCCTGCGTACCGGCGTAGATCACCAGCACCTGTTCGGCCACCGGGACCGGTTTGAACTGGGGTTGCTTAAGCAGCTCGACCATCCGGTAACCGCGGTCCAGCTGCGACTGGGTTGCCGCATCGAGCTCGGTACCAAGCTGGGCGAAAGCTTCCAGTTCACGGAAGGCAGCGAGGTCCAATCGCAGGCCGCCGGCCACACCCTTCATCGCCTTGATCTGGGCAGCACCGCCGACCCGGGATACGGAGATACCGGCATTCATGGCAGGTCGGATACCTGAGAAGAAAAGGTCAGGCTGCAGGTAGATCTGGCCATCGGTAATGGAAATCACGTTGGTCGGAATATAGGCGGAGACTTCACCTTCCAGCGTCTCGATAATCGGCAGCGAGGTGAGCGATCCGCCGCCCAGTTCTTCGCTCATCTTGGACGATCGTTCCAGCAGTCGGCTATGGCAGTAGAAGACATCACCCGGGTAGGCTTCACGTCCGGGTGGACGTCGCATCAGCAGCGACAGCTGTCGATAGGCGGTAGCCTGTTTGGAGAGATCGTCGTAGACAATCAGGGCATGCTGTCCGTTGAGCATGAAGTACTCGGCCATCGACGTGCCCGCGTAGGGTGCCACGTATTGTAGCGTCGCCGGTGTACTGGCTCCCGAGACGATGACGGTGGTGTAATCCATGGCCCCGTTTTCTTCCAGCGCCTTGATCATGCCGGCCACGGACGAATCCTTTTGTCCGACCGCCACATAAAAGCACTTCACATCGGAATCCCGCTGGTTGATGATCGCGTCCAGGGCAATCGCTGTCTTGCCGGTCTTGCGGTCACCAATGATCAGCTCCCGCTGGCCGCGGCCAATCGGTGTCATCGCGTCGACCGCCTTGATGCCTGTCTGTAATGGTTCACAGACTGGCTGACGGGCTGCCACACCAGGCGCCATTTCTTCCACGTTACGGCGCTGGCTGGTATTCAACGGGCCCTTGCCGTCGATCGGATTCCCGAGTGGATCGAGGACGCGGCCGATCACCTCTTCGCCGACCGGGACCGAGAGCAGTCGGCCCAGGGCCTTGACCTCGTCACCCTCTTTGATGTCGAGGTAGTCGCCCAGGATGATGATACCAACGCTGTTTTCTTCCAGGTTGAATGCCAGTCCCTGGACGCCGCTGGGAAACTCGACCATTTCGCTCGCCATCAGGCCGGACAGCCCGTAGACGCGGGCGATGCCATCACCCACTTCCAGCACGGTTCCCACCTCGCGCACGTCGAGCTGGTTGTCGTATTGCTCGATTTCCTGCTGCAGGACCGAGGCGATCTCGTTGGCATTGAATTTCATCGGACTATCTTCCCTCTTTCGAAAACCAGAATGTCGTGGTGGGCCGCTGGTAACTCAGCTCAGGAGTCATCCTCCGTGCTGAACCGGTCCGCCATCTCTTGGAACTGCTGTGTTGTTCGCTGCATCGCCTGTTGGCGAATCTGCTCAAGTCGATTGGCGACGCTGCCGTCATAGACAGTATCGCCATCACGGATCACGGTGCCGCCGATCAAGTCGGGGTCCACCGTTAATTCGATTTCTACCGTCTTGTTCATTTTTTCACCCAGCTGTTGAGCGATCTGGGCCTGCCGGGCCTGGTCCATCTCGCTGGCGCTGGTCACCTGCAGCGTCACACGGCCCGTCGACTCGTTGTAGAGTTCACGGTAGGCAGCGGAAATGGCGGCCAGGCAGTCCAGTCGACCATGCTCGGCCAGCACCTTGAGGAAATTGAGCAGGATCGTTTCCATCTGGCCGCCGAACGCCTTGTCGAGAACTCGCTGCTTGTCG
>CAUZOB010000264.1:0-5608 GCA_963581185.1 Planctomycetota bacterium
CCGAAGCAGCACGCCGATGGAGTCAGCATAGCGCCGCTGGTGAGAGGAAAAGGAGAGCTTGCAAGAGCAGCGATTTACTGGCACTTCCCGCACTACAGTAATCATGGCATGCAGAGTCCGGGCGGTGCTGTCCGCGCCGGCGACTACAAGCTGCTTGAGTATTTTGAGAACCAGACCGTGCAGCTGTTCAATCTTCGAGAGGATATAGGCGAGCAGAACGATCTGTCGGAGACCGAGCCCGACAAGGCCGCCGAGTTGCGTGCGATGCTGCACAGCTGGAGAGAGCGTGTGTCGGCGCGGATGATGGAGCCTAACCCCGACTATGTTCCAGCGGAAAGCCGGTAGGTGAGGCAGAGCAAAGTTTCCTGCGGAATCCATCACATTCCAGCCGCTTGCACCACGTCTCAATTTTTGCTCAGATGCTTCTCGACGTTGAGTGTGCACTTTTCCCATACATCATTCAAACACTCCTCTCCAAGAGAGATGTCATGTCCAACTCAATCTCAATCGACGCTCCGACTCATGAGTTGCAACGTGGCGAGTCGATGGAGATTCCCATCGTGCTGCGATTGGAGAGCGCGATCAAAGTGCGGGGAATCCACGCTCGATTTAGCGGCGCCGAGGAGACGAAAGCGACTTACACCACAACTTCTACCAACAGTAAAGGGAGTACCACCACGACCACGCATACGGCGGTGGAATATGCGAATATTACTGAGCAAAAGAAGCTGTTGGCAGGGAATGAGCGGGCCGGATTTTTTGCCAATCTGGCTGATGCGGTAGCGACTCTGTTTGGTGGCGGGCGAAAAAAAGTGATGCCGCCTGGCGACTACCATTACCTGATTGAAATCTCGATGCCTGCCACCGCCCCTCCTACCCATGTGGCAGGTCGATCTCGCGTGTTTTATGAGTTGACGTGCCTGGTCGACATCCCCCTGGGCCGTGACTTGAAAGAGGTCTTTTCCTTTCACCTTGCGCCGCTTGAAGTTGATCGGACTGCGAGTACCGTGCTCGTCCGATATCCTGAGGACGAGGGCCGCGGGTTCTGGGATAAGCTGCTGGGGCCTGACGTACAGATTGGGCTGGCATTGGTCGAAGATGCTATTTATCCCGGTGGATCGATCGCTGGTATTTTCAAGGTAACAACTGAGGAACCGATCAAGGTTCGAACCATTCTCGTTCGCCTGGTCGGTCATGAAACAAGCGTGGCTCATGGCCATTCCGACAGCCGCCGCTACAACGGCAAGGCTATCGAGATCGACATGCCAGGTTCGATCCACGGTGAGTATTCGAAAGAGTTCTTGATCACGGCTGACACGGCAGAAGAAATGCCTGTAACCGCCAGAGGCAAGCTGTTTTCGATTGAATGGTTCGTGCAGGTGGAGTTGGATGTTCCCTGGGCGAAAGACCCAAAAATTCGGGCACCGATCGAGCGTATAGGATCCGCTTGACAAGGATTTGTGCTGTTGCGACTTTTGGACGGACAGCGTCGCGGGCCGCTGGCTACGAATCGTCGGTAGACGGAAAGTGTCAGAGTCACCATGGGTTTCTATTCCAGAGTTATATTTCCACGCCTCTACGATTGTTCGATGAACAAGCCCTGCTGGGCAAAGTATCGCCAGGCGCAACTTGCCAGCGTGGACGGTGAAATCCTGGAAGTCGGCGTGGGGACCGGTTTGAACCTGCGGCATTACCCGGACCATGTCGGCAAGATCACGACCGTTGATCCCAATCCGGGCATGAACAAGCGACTTCGCCGCCGTATCCAAGAGGCCGGTATCGAAGTGGATCAGCGGATTATCAGCAGTGAGCAGCTACCGTTTGACGACGCTGCATTTGATTGCGTTGTCAGCACGTTGACGCTCTGCAGCATTCCCGACTCCGCCCAGGCGATGGTCGAGTTGTTTCGCGTACTGAAGCCAGGCGGTCGTCTCCTGTTCTTTGAGCATGGCATCAGCCCAGATGAAAAAGTGGCCAAGTGGCAGCGACGTATGAACTGGCTGCAAGGGCGCATCGCCGATGGCTGCAGCCTGACACTTGATGTGACCGAGCTGTTGTCGACCCAGCCATTTGAGTCGGTAGAGATCGACAATTTCTATGTCGAGAAGACGCCCAGGACCCGCGGCTACATCTATCACGGGGTGGCAACCAGGTGAGCGTACGGGCCAGTCAGCGATTTCTCGATCCAGTTCGGCTAGAATAAGCCGCGCACGAACGGCCGACGTTCTGGCAACGATATCCAGCCCAGCGGAGACATCACGATGAAGCGAACATCCTGGCTACTCGTCGTTGCCACTCTTGTATTGCCAGCGGCCGTCTCCGCAGAGAACTGGCCCGCCTGGCGCGGGGCCAGTGGGATTGGTGTAAGCAGCGATAGGCAGCTGCCGACCACGTTCAGCCCGACGGACAATGTCAGCTGGAAAGCGGCGCTGCCAGCTGCCGGCAACTCGACCCCCATTGTCTGGGACGATCGAGTGTTTGTGACTTGCCAGCAGGACGGCGGGAAGATCCGCAGCTTGATCTGCTTCGATCGAAAAAACGGCGAGAAGCTGTGGCAACATAGCGTCGCTTTTCCGCAGGCCGAAACAGCTCATAACGATAACCCCTTCTGTTCTGGCTCACCCGCCACCGACGGGACCCTGGTCTACGCCAGTTTCGATTCCGCCGGCGTCGTCGCCTGTGACTTTTCCGGCAAGGTGGTCTGGCAACGCGATCTGGGAAAACTGAATCACGTCTTTGGCCCCGCTTCGACACCGGTGCTCTACAAGCACTTGCTGATTATTCACCGTGGCCCCGGCGACCCAACGCATATTGTCGCGCTCGACAAGAAGACAGGAGAAACGGTCTGGGACACGCCGGAAGAGGGAATCAACGACAAGCTCTACGGTTCCTGGTCGACGCCGGTGATTTACCGTGTTGGCGACAGGGACGAATTTGCACTCTCCATGCCAGGCCAGCTAAAAGGCTTTGATCCGCTGACCGGCAAGGAGCTGTGGAAGTGTGCTGGGCTGGGTCCAAGTAACTATCCCGACACGGCAGTTGGCGATGGAGTGCTGATTGGGGTCAGCGGCTTCCAGAAGTCGATGATGGCTGTTCGCATGGG
Organism: Planctomycetota bacterium; assembly: GCA_963581185.1. Classification (GTDB taxonomy): domain Bacteria; phylum Planctomycetota; class Planctomycetia; order Pirellulales; family Pirellulaceae; genus SAT2750. Next base: position 3,104 of record CAUZOB010000264.1, read on the forward strand.
TGGCCGTGGTGACATTACCGCCGACCATCGGTTATGGCATGTGGAGAAGACCCAGCAACGGATTGGGTCCGGCGTTGTACGTGATGGTTATCTGTATGTCTCCAATGCACCTGGAATTGCCGAGTGCGTTAATGTCGCAACGGGGGAGACGGTCTGGAAGGAACGGCTGGAGGGCAACCTCTGGGGATCGATGCTGCTGGCAGGAGATCGGTTGTATGTCAGTAACACGGAAGGGGATATCTTCATCATGGCAGCCAGCCCAGAGTACCGGCTGATTGCACGAAATGCGATGCAGGAGCATATCAAGGCCTCACTTGCTCCGTCTGACGGCCAGCTCTTCATCCGTACATACAAGAACCTCTATTGCGTGGGGACGAGACGCAAGTGAGTTCTGATTGAGGCAGCCTTGCGCCTGCCAATGACTCTGCTGACATGACAAATCGTGACCAGGAAAATCTACCAGAACCGACGCCCGAGATGGTCAACTTCTACCAGCGGCGGACCGAAGAACATATTGCTCGGGTGGCGGCAAACTTGATGCTGCTGGCCCAGTTGTCGGACCACGCTGATGAGCTGATTGAGCGAGCGAGGGTTCATGATGCTTCCAAGTTCGGGCCCGAGGAGCGAGTTGCTTATATTTGGCTCACTGAATTCCATCGCTGCCGCCAGAGTGGTGAGGCGTTCGAGTATCCGCCAGGAGTCAAGGAACTGGTGAAGCAGGCCACGCAGCATCATCTCACCACCAACAGGCATCATTACCAGGCCCACGTTGACCCCAACGATATGACAGAGGTCGACTTGATTGAAATGGTCTGCGACTGGACGGCGATGGCCCAGGAACTTGGTGACAATGGCGGTAGTGCCCGGGGCTGGGCCGACAGGACGGTCGGCCATCGCGTCCGGTTCCATGATGCGAACACCCACTTCATCTACAGTACGATTGAACAACTGGATAAGCTGAATGGGGTTAATGCCTAGAAGTCGGTGGTCATATTACATATGCCAAGCCAGCAAGGATGACTTTGAATCCGGGACAGGGCTTTGGAGTGAAACCCGCGGCCCAGCCAGCCCGCCCCGCTAATGGTGCGGGGAGAATTTGTGATGGGAAACGCAACTTTCCAACTCGGCTGGGTTTATAATAGTGGGCAAGGGACTCATCCATTAGCGGACCTCGACCGACCAGCGGTTTATTGTTTGACGAGATCGAACAAGGGTCGATCCGTCATGAGAGAGGAGATTGCCAGATGAAGTCAATCGCCAGTTTTTCCGGCTTGTTTGTATTGTCTGTAGCAATGGCTGTCGTGATCATGTCACGGCCGGTCAACGCCCAGCTTTCTCCACCGACCGGGCCGTCTTATGGCGGCAGCGTGCCGCAAAGCAAGAAAGTCGTTTCCGGTATCGCCTGGTATGGCGTGCTCAGCGATGGCCTGGCCGAAGCGAAGCGAACGGGCAAACCGATCCTGTTCATCACTTCAGCAGCACAATGCGGCGGTGTTCCCGGCATGTGGTGACCGGGCAAGCAGAATATGGACAGGAGTTTCCTGTCTAATGCACAGCTGATCAAAGCCTCCCGTGACTTTGTCTGTATCCGCACAGCAACCTATGAAGACAAGCAGGAAGCAGAGTACCTGAAGTGGGCTTTCCTCGGTTCTGCTGGCGGTGACTTGAGGAATTTCGGCTTCTGCCTGCTGGCACCTGACGGGCGCACCAAGCTGCGACGCAGCACTCGAGGGCCAAATTACGTGTACAAGGATTCAGCTGCGATGGCAGCAGACTTACGGCTCGTCGCCAGCCAGTACGTGGGCAAGGCGACGGCGAGAGCGGAGGATGCAGCTGTTCCTCAAATGAAGAGTGTTCGTCTGGGAATCAACGTGGCAAGCTGCGACGGACTCCCCAGTGTCGTCGTCTATGGCAAGGATCAGCAAGAACTGGATCAGCTGAAGAAGAAACTCAGCAGCGTGATCTGGAGCGACGAGCTGATTGGCAAGTACATCTACGCATCGACAACAAATCCAGCTGATCTCAGGGTTGTGACTGGCGCTGCAGCGAAGACTGGTTTCGTGGTAATCAAGCCAGATGCCTATGGAATAAAAGGGCAATTGATCGGGACGATCGATGGGAGTGTCTCCAGTGAGGAGCTGAAAAGATCACTCGCTTATGCTGCCAACGCCTTCACTCGCACGGCCAAGACTCACGGACTTCATGTTCGTAATGGTCGCCAAGCCGGCAAACTTTGGAAGACTGAAGTACCCGTTCCGGCTCGTGTTCGCAATGTGCAGGGCCGAAGGCAGAGGTAACAGGAGTAGCTTGTCTTGAGTACTCCGCTGCCGCTGCCGCTGGCAGCATGCCGAATGCGGGACCCGGAACAATAGTTCGATGCACGCTTTTTCCTGTGTCACGGGAGTTGGTTGTTGAATAGGACTTTCACAATGACGAGCTTGAGATTTCTGGCGTCGGCCATCGTTCTGGCTGCAGTCTCAGCGCCATCGACGGGGCTGGCCCAGT
>CAUZOB010000265.1:0-5528 GCA_963581185.1 Planctomycetota bacterium
GTGCAAGCCATAAGTCAGCAGGGCAAGAGCGGGTGAAGGGAATCGAACCCTCGTCTTCAGCTTGGAAGGCTGTGGCTCTACCGTTGAGCTACACCCGCCCGGTTTTTCAATCAGCTACTTCTTCCGTTGTCCCCCTCAGCTCGTGTGGTGGTTTGTCGCGTCCTCTGTCAACGTGCTCGTGTTCTCTCTATCGTTCGCCATCCAGCGATCAACGAATCCAATTCTCCCCACGACCAGGAGGTCTTTAATGGGGGGTGCAGGATTCGAACCTGCGAAGGCTACGCCATCAGATTTACAGTCTGACCCCTTTGACCGCTCGGGAAACCCCCCCGGTTTATGTCAAGCTCGGTGCAAAAGTACCGTGATTGCCTCCCTGGCCTCTGCATTCCTCTCACAGCTTGTCGCGTCCTGGAATAGTGCCCAAATCTCCTGGATCGCGGTATGACGGAGCCAGCGGAGGGACTTGAACCCACAACCTGCTGATTACAAATCAGCTGCTCTGCCAATTGAGCTACGCTGGCCTGCATTATTACCGGTGAAAACCAGTAAATATACGGAAATAGAGGGGGATCGCAAGTGGCACGACGGCAAAATCAGCGCGCCGGTGCAGGAGCAGCCTATGCTCCGGCCACTTATTGGAAGCCCTCGATCCGGGATATGTCCATATCACAGCGAATCCGTCGACCCGTCCGCAGTGCGGACGGGGTGCGACATGAACTTATGCCAGCTCCAGGAACAGTCCTCCCCGTGGCTTGATCCCCTGGCTTGGGGTGCCTAATCTACACGCGTTATTCGGGTACATCGACGCGGGCGTCCCTGGCTGCCTGACGCAGCTTGGTTAATGCCCTGGCTTCGATTTGCCGAACTCGCTCCTTGGTCACTCCCATCTCCACACCCACTTCCTTGAGCGTCTGTGGTTCACGGGAATGGTCCAGTCCGAAGCGTCTAATGATAATCTTCTGTTCGCGGTCGTCAAGGTTGGCGAGGATTTCGCCAACTTTTTCAACTCGCTGCGATTGGGCAGACTCCAGCAACCACTGGTTGGTCCGCTTGTCCTGCTGCGATACGAACATCTCATCGAAACTGGTACGGAAGCGATCGCGCTGACGATGCTCGTAGGGAATCGTGCGGGCAAAGTTCTTCATGATCGCCCAACTGGCGTAGGTACTGAACTTGTTGCCGCGTGCATAGTCAAACTTTTCTGCGGCCCGGATCAGGGACATGTTCCCGTCACTCACGAGGCCGAAGAAATCCTCATTGGCTGCCAGGTGCCGCTTGGCAATCGAAACCACCAGCCGCAAATTGGCTTGCACGATCGAGTTCTTGAGTGCCACAGCCTGGTCGTACCAGTGTTCGACTTCATCCATCAAGCTGGCCTTGGGGGCCACCGGATCGATCTGGTCGCGAGCACGAACTGCCTTGTGCTTGAGATAGTTGAACTTGCGGAACAGGTGTTGCTCCTGCTCGCGGTTCAGCAGCGGTACTTCGTAGAGTGACATCAAGTAGGAGGGCAGGCCGCGGGGGGCACGCGGCTTCTTTTTGGAGGCATCGGATTCCGGGGCAGGTCCCAGGATCCGCTTGTCCGCGCCGCGCCGATCGAACTCCTCGTTGTACATCAGGTCCAACGGCAGCTCCATGGTTCGCTGGCAGCGTACCTCGTTGATCACCCGGTGGACTGTCGACTTGGTACGGCAAAAACGCTTGGCGAGCGTGGTTGCCGATGTTCCTCGCCGGTATGACTCGTAAATCCGCCGCTTCGACTCTTCGGTCAGTCGACCGTTGGTCTGTGGGAAGATTGCCTCCTGAGGGTGCTCCTCGTCGTGTTGCTTGAGCGTGTAACGAATTGTCTCCACGCTGCGTCCAAAATGCTCGGCCAACAGCCGCGAGATTTCCGACGGGCAGTTGCCACGATGAGAAAAGGACCGGGCCCGCGAGATGATCTCATTCCGCTCCTGACCTGTCATCTGGCTAAACCGCTCGCCACGCTCCACGCGACCGCGGTTGTGCATCACGAATCGATCGACGCTGCTCTTCAGAAAGGCAACTCGCTTGCGTCCACCGAACAGGAAACGACGACTGACCAGGCCCTGGCGGCGCCAGCGAGATATCGTTTTTGTCGAAACGTTGAAACGCTCGCTCAACTGGTCGACTGTGTAGACCGTCTCGCCAACTTCATCGACCTGGATGTCTGACGAATCGGTGACGTCCTCGACGAACAAGCGAATGTCGTGTAAGACCTCGCGACCGGAGATCGACGTACGTGGGCCCTCGGGCCGGTAGTCGGTGACACGGAAGCAGAGGTACTCGTAGGTATATGTTCGTTCCGGATCGATTTCCGTCAGTAGCTGTTCAGCACGTGCCGCTTGCTGAATTTTCTTTTGACGGGGTGCAAAACGAACTTGCTGATCGCGCAGCTCTCGAATCACCGAAGATTGATAATCGGTGTGCATAATTCACCTCTTCCCTTCTCTGTCAAGGATTGTCGCGGTGTTCCATGCAGCATCCTGCCGCCCGCGGGCAACCCTCCTTGGGAGCGACCCGTACCAGCCCCTAAAAGGCACGGACTCCGTCTGCCAATACTAACGAAAACGCTGTCTCGCAGCGAACAAAATACCGGGAAAAATTCTCGTGTCGTGGTTTGGCAGGACACCTGGTTCAGGTGTCCATATTTCTTCTACGCGGTGCGGGGTAGAAAGGTTTACTGGATAAAAACCCCCGTTTCTCCCTGCTTTCCACTTCTTTGACGCAGTAGTACCTGCCCAAGTTCGCCAATCCGCGTCATTTTCTTCTTTTCCTTGCAACAGCCCAGCGGCCTGCCCCTTTTCTCGCCAGCCAGCGAGTTGCCGCTGATGATTCGCTGAAGCCCAGCAGGCTCTTGGTTCGATGATGAAATGCGGTCACTGACAACGTCGTCAGGACTGGCTGCTACTTCACCATTCTGCTCCACTTGCCCGGCACGCCTGCATGACGCATTCTCACAGCCACTCCCGTTTCAGCCTGCTGCTGTTGCTGCTTGTGGCGCTGGCACCAGCAGAGCTGGCGGCGCAGCCTTACCAGCTTCAGCCAGCAGCCGCTGGTCAGCTTCATCAGCAGTCGGTCCAGCTGCAATTGAAGATCGAGGGGCACCTCTTGATGCGTGCTGCCGATGGCATGCTTAACCGGCAGCCGGTTGTGGTCGATGGTCAGTACGCTTACCAGGAAGCCTTCCAATCTGCGGCCGAGCCCAATGCCAAACAGCCCGCTGCTGTGCGGGTGGTTCGGCAGTACCAACCGCCGCGTGTGGTGATGACGGTCGGCACGACACGTCTGGTACCACAGTTGCCGGCCAACCGGCGAACCATATTGATGACCTCAGCCGACGGTCAACTCCATATCACGGCGGCTGCGGGCGTTCTGAGTCGTCAACAACGGGATCTGGTTCGATTTCCAGCTGACAGTGCGCTGCTTTCACTGCTGCTACCCAGGGATGCTGTTGAGTTACAGTCGAGCTGGGCGATTCCCGCCAGCAGCCTGGCCCAGCTGTTTCAGCTAGACGAAGTCAACGCGACCGATGTGCAAGCGCGACTTGACTCGGTGAAGCAGGGCATGGCCAGTCTTCGATTGGCCGGCAAGCTGAGTGGGCGAGTTGACCAGGCTAGCAGCTCATTGCAACTGGATGGATCACTTCAGCTGCAGCTGGCAACTGGCCAGGTCACCCAGCTCACGCTGCGGATCAAGGAGCAGCGAGCGATTGGTCCAGCTGGCCCCGGTCTGGACGTGACTGCCGCCTTGACCTGCCAGCTGAGTCCATTGAGCCCAACCAACCAACTGCCGCTGGAGCTACTCTCAACACCTGTCAAAGAGATTGTGGCCCGCGCCGGTCTGCTACAGTTCCAGCCGGCCCGTTCGGACTATCGACTTTTGCATTCACCCGGCTGGCATGTCACGGTCGATCGACCCTCGCTGGCCGTGATGCGATATGTCAGCGACGGCCGCGTACTCGCCTCCTGCAACATTTCACGTTTACCGTCCGAGGGCAGCAAGCCAGCCCAGCTGGCGAGATTTCAGGCCGATGTCACTCGCACACTCGGCAACTCACTTGGTCAACTGGTGGATGCCAGCGAAGAGCAGCTTGATGGTCAACTGCAGCTGTTGCGGGTGGTCGCTGCTGGCGTGACCAGCGACGTGCCAGTTCAGTGGATTTACTATCATCTCCAGGACCGCCAGGGGCGTCGGCTGGCAATCAGCTTCTCGGTCGCGGTCGCTGATCTGGAGGAATGTGCCGGGCTGGATCGCACACTGATCAGTTCGGCCAGCTTCGTCTCACCCCTGACCGCTCGTTCTGGACAGTCGCAGCCGTGACAACCGTTACAACTGGTCCAGTCGGTAACAGGTGTCGTCTTCCAGGGGCTGGAATCCAGCGGTTTGGAACCTGGCTCGGCCGATGAATAGAGCAGGTTTCGGACAAACGGGTACCTACCTTCGCTTTGGGAAGTGGAGAAAACTGTTGACCGGCGAATTGAGGCCTTCCTATAGTTGAGTCTAGACTGATTGATATGGTCGCCAGGCGGCCATCAGGAAAGTGAAAAGTCATGGCAGGATTCATCCGTAGTTGTATTCTCGGTCTGCTCTGCAGCTGGCTGGCGATCTGTCTGCCCGTGGCCGCTCAGCAGGCCCAGCAGCCAGGCGATGCGGAGGTCGATCGCAGCGTCAGCGAGATTGGCCCTGGCGTGCTGACGGTGATAGCTCCGCTGATTGAAGAAGAGGAGACACTGAGCCGGTTGAGTCTCGCGCAGGTCCGCCGCGACCTGGCTTTTAAGAACTGGACTCCCGAGTATGGTGCTCCGGCGCGCACGCTTTACGAGCGGGCTCTCAAAGCCCAGCTGCGTCGTCCCGTCTGGGCGCTCGAGTTCACATTCAAGCCATTTCGACTGGTCCATGTCGACATCCCGCAGGCGAACGGCAAGATGCAAAGGAAGCCGATCTGGTACATGGTCTACCGGGTTCGCTACCTCGGTCGAGAAGTACACCCCTCGGCCAACGAGCAGGTTGTTGAACAGTCCAAGTTCACCAAGTACCTGGCCGAGCGAAGGGATGTTGATGCGCGTCGTTTTGTTTCGCAGTTCGTGTTGCGTGATCACAGCCATAGCACTGAATACCTGGATCGAGTGATTCCGGCGGCGCGTGACGAGATCCAGCAGCGGGAGCGCATTGGCACGCTTTACAACACAGTGGAAATATCAGGCGTGGCAATCCCCGTATCGGACGCGCAGACTGGCAAGGGAGTCTGGGGAGTGGTCACCTGGGAGGACATCGATCCTCGCTGCGACTTCTTCTCGGTCTACATCCAGGGCCTGACCAACGCCTACCGATTCCAGACGGCACCCGATGGGACGCGTCGCGGGCCGCTCGAGCAGAAGACGCTGCAGCTCAACTTTTACCGCCCCGGCGACAGCGTGCTGGAGCACGAGGACGAATTTCGTTACGGCATTCCTGACAATCCGACTCAGCAGCGGCTGACACATGTGGTCGAAAGAGGCGATTCGCTG
>CAUZOB010000266.1:0-5477 GCA_963581185.1 Planctomycetota bacterium
GTTGTTGCAGCAGGCAGGCTGGAGTCCAGCTGAGTTGGACCTGATTGCCGTCAGCCAGGGTCCTGGCTCATTTACCGGCTTGCGGATCGGAGTCACGACTGCCAAGACGCTGGCCTATGCCAGCGGTGCTGGGATCGTGGGACTCAATACGCTGGAGGTGATTGCTGCCCAGCTGCTGCTGATCGAGGAAACCGCCGATCCGTCGCGGCCGCTGGATGTGGTCCTGGACGCCCAGCGTCAACAGCTGTTCACCGCCCGTTACCGCCGTCTCGATGACCACCTGGTGGAAGAGAGTGCCACGTCCATCGTCGATCGCAGGGCCTGGTTGAGCGAGCGGCAGCAGCAGGACTGTCAACTGGCCGGGCTGCTCGCGATCGCCTCAGCTGGCGAGCCCCTGGCAGCGCTGGAAGCCACGATTATTCAGCAGCCACCGCAGGCAGCGGCAGTCGCCTGGCTGGCTGCTCGCAGGCTGGCTCAACCGGACAATTGGTCCGGGCAATCGACATTCTGGGCAGCGGCGGGAGACAGTGATGCGGCGATGGCGCTGGTCCCACAGTATTTTCGCCGCAGTGCCGCCGAGGAAAAGTGAGGCTGCGAGTTATCAGCCTGCCGCAGCTATCTCCTGCAGCACGTCGCTGGCCGCCTGAACTGTTTCACTGATTCTCTGCTCGTCGTGGGCAGCCGAGACGAAGAGCGCCTCGTACTGGCTGCAGGGCAGGTAGACACCACGGTCCATCATGCCCCAGAAGAAGCGCGCGAAACGATCGGTGTCGCAGTTGCTGGCTTGCTGCCAGCCATGTACCGGGCCAGCGTGGAAGAAGAGTGTCAGCATGCTGCCAACTCGCTGCAGCTGGTGGGGCAGACCAGCTGACGTGGCAGCTTCTACCAGACCCTCTGCAAGTTGTCCTGCCAGCTGCTCGAGGCGTGGGTAGGGATCCTCGTCACGGATGGTCTTCAGCGTGGCACTGCCAGCCGCAGTTGCCAGCGGGTTGCCGCTTAATGTGCCAGCCTGGAAAACCCTGCCGACCGGTAACATCTGGTCCATGATATCGGCACGGCCACCGTAAGCCCCGATCGGCAGTCCGCCACCGACGATCTTGCCCAGCGTGGTAATGTCCGGCTGGATCCCCAGCAGCGACTGGGCGCCGCCGTAAGCGACCCGGAAGCCAGTCATGACTTCATCCAGTATCAGCAAGGCACCTGCCTGGCTGGTCTGCTGCCGGACCGCCGAGGCGAATTCGGCAGTGGCAGGCACACATCCCATGTTGCCGACGATCGGCTCCATGATGACTGCGGCGATCGAGTCTCCATGCTGGGAGAATGCCTGCTCGAGTGCCTGGCAGTCGTTGTATTCCAGAATCAACGTGTCCTGGCTGGTACCTGGCGTGACGCCAGGTGAATCGGGTACCGAGAGAGTCGCCGCGCTGCTGCCTGCTGCCACTAGCAGGCTGTCAACGTGGCCATGATAGTTGCCCGAAAACTTGATCAGCAGCTGGCGACCAGTGAAGCCGCGGGCCAGCCGAATGGCACTCATCGTGGCCTCGGTACCGGAATTCACCAGGCGGACACGATCGACCGAATCGATCGCGTCGATGATCAACTCGGCCAGCTCATTTTCACCTGGCGTGGGAGCACCGTAGCTGGTGCCACGATCCAGTGCCGACTGCAGGGCAGCCACTACGGCGGGATGCCGGTGACCCAGGATCATCGGACCCCAGGAACCGATGTAGTCGATATAGCGATTGCCATCGACGTCCTCCAGCCAGCAGCCCTCGCCGCGCTCAATGATGATTGGCGTGCCCCCCACCGCACCGAAGGCGCGTGCCGGGCTGTTGACGCCGCCCGGCATCAGTTGCTGGGCACGGGCGAAGAGCTGTTCACTTTTACTACGGTCCATGTCGAGGCTCACGGCAGAAGAATCGATTTAGTCACACCTGCAGCAGCCCGCCTGCCGGCCTACTGGCTCTGGTACCAGCGAGCGACGTCGCGAGCCCAGTAGCTGAGAATCACATCGGCGCCGGCGCGGTGAATCGCCAGCAGTATTTCGCGGGCCACGGCATCACGATCGAGCCAGCCGTTGCTGGCAGCTGCTTCGACCATGCTGAGTTCGCCCGAGACGTTGTAAGCTGCCAGCGGCACGCCGGGAAATCTCTCTCGCACCCTGTAGAGAATGTCCAGGTAGGCCAGCGCCGGCTTGACCATGATCATGTCGGCACCCTCGGCCAGGTCCAGCTCAACCTCGCGCAGAGCCTGCTCCGCCGCTGCTGCCGGATCCATCTGGTAGGAACGGCGGTCTCCCGACTGAGGAGAACTCTCGGCGGCGTCGCGGAACGGTCCGTAAAATGCGCTCGCGTACTTGGCCGCGTAACTCATGATCGGCACATGGCTCATGCCGTCAGTATCGAGTCGCTGGCGAATTGCTCCCACCATGCCATCCATCATGCCGCTCGGTGCCAGCATGTCCGCACCCGCTCGGACATGGCTGATCGCCTGTTCCGCCAACATCGCCAGCGTGGCGTCATTGTCGACGGTCTCGATACCGGCAACCTCGTGCAGAGGACCACAGTGACCGTGGTCGGTGTATTCGCAGAAGCAGACATCGGTGACCACAAGCAGCTCGGGTACGGCAGCTTTGACCGCCCGTACCGACTGCTGGATGATGCCCTCGTCCGACATCGCATCGCTGCCGAGCCGGTCCTTGATTTCGGGAATGCCAAACAGCAGGATGCCACCCAGGCCGAGTTGCTGGCACTCGGCCGCTCGCTCAACCAGCCGATCGATCGAAACCTGGTGCTGTCCCGGCATCGACGGGATTTCCTGCTCGATTCCCTCGCCGCTGCGAACAAACATCGGCTGAATCAGGTTGGCCGGGTGCAGGCGGTTGCGAGTTAGCATCTCCCGTACGGCAGGTTGAAAACGCAACCGTCGCATGCGAACTGTCGGAAATCCACTATCTCGATTCATCGAATCACCCCACAATCGCGGCCCGCTGGCCTGCTTTACGGTCGACTTGTCTGCTGTCAAAATCTACCACCCGGCTGACTGGAAAAAGCTGTGCCAGCCCGTTTTTGTGCTATTGTTCCATGATTCTCTGTCAATGAGCCGGTGTAAAGCGTCCAATTGTCATTCTCTTCCAGATCGCTCCGCCCCCCAACGTACCTCGGTGCCATGAATCCCCTGTTTGGCGTGATTAACCTGAACAAGCCTGCGGGTATAACCTCGCGAGCAGCACTCAATCGCCTCCAACAGCAGCTTGGTAAGATCAAGTTGGGCCATGGCGGCACGCTCGATCCACTGGCCCAGGGAGTGCTCCTTGTTCTGGTAGGCAAGGCGACCCGGCTGATGCCCTACGTGCACGATCTGCCCAAGCACTACCGCGGCCGCTTTCGTTTGGGCGTGACGAGCGACACAGAGGATATCGAAGGCACGCTGGTCGACCTGGAAAGCCCGCCTCAGCCCTCAGAGGCCGAAATAGAAGCAGAATTGCCGCGTTGGACGGGGACGATTGAGCAGCGGCCACCCGCCTATTCGGCGATCAAGGTCGATGGAAAGCGTGCCTATCGACTGGCTCGCGAGGGCCAGTCGGTCGAGCTACCGGCACGCCCGGTGGCCGTTCACCAACTCGAACTGCTGTCTTATAAGTACCCCCATTTTGAGCTATCGATCTGCTGCGGCGGGGGAACCTATGTCCGCAGCCTGGGACGTGATATTGCCGCGGGACTGGGAACTGCTGCCGTAATGACAGACTTGACTCGGACCGGCATCGGTGACTTTCACATTGATGAGTCAGTGCAACTGGCAGAATTTGACTCCCAGACCCCCTCCGACTGGCTACTCTCAGCACGGCGGCTGGTACCCCAACTGCCTGTCCTGTCGGTAAGCCAGCAGCAGTGGGAGATGCTGGCCAGCGGCCAGGCAATCGATCATTCCGATCGCTGCGATTGGGATCAGGCGATTGTCGTGGATGAGGAGGGCGAGTTGCTGGGAATCGTCGGACCGACGGGAGCCGGGAGGATTCGTCCGCTCAAGTCATTCCGGCTGTGACGGTCGTGCCGGAGCCAGAGCCCGCCTGTTCGCCAATCAAACCGGACCTGCCGCCTGGTCCAGTCATGACTGTCGTAGCCGACAGGTAAACGGCACCGGCAGCTGTCGACTTCTTGCAGCCTGGTGGTGAATCGTGTCGAGAACTGAGACAGGGTCGTTTCTCCCTGCGCAGCAAAGTTGGGCAGCGGCAGCAGCGAACCCTTCACAATGGATTGGTACTGACAGAGCATGGATGCGTTTTTTCCGCTGGAACACTGGCGTGCCAGTTGTTCTATTCCCGTACGGAATACAGGGCATTCATGGTTGATCAGAGAAGCCTCAGACAGGATCTGTTTGCACTCTTGATGTGCGCAGTTACGGTCTTCCTGGCCATATCCCTGCTGAGCTACAACCCGGCCGATCCGGTAGGACAGTTGATATCCCCCCTCGACTCGCTGTACCAGTCGGATCCACTCGTGCTGCCAGTGGCAGACGGAGTCAGTAATTCATGTGGTCGCCTGGGCGCGATCGCTGCCGACATGCTCTATAGCGGCCTGGGGCAGGGTGCACTTTACCTGGTCTTCTCGCTGCTGGTGCTGGATATCGTGCTGCTGAGAAGAAAGCGAGTCGACTGGCCTGGCGTGCGGACCGCTGGCTGGTGCATCTCGTTGGCCGGTATCACATCGCTGCTGATGCTCATCGCGCCCCACTATTCCCCCGGACCGGTGATTGGCTCAGGTGGTGCGTTGGGTGCACTTGGAGCGACCATCCTGACAACTTACTTTGCCACCACCGGTGGTATTATCCTGGCCGGCAGCCTGGTACTGGGTGGTGTCCTGCTGGCAACAGATTACCTGCTGCTGCGTCTGATCGCTGGATTCGCCCGGATCAGCTGGTTCGTGGTTGGCGGGCTGCTGCAGATCGTGCTGGGACGTTCACTGGCCAGCCGACAGCCAGCCCTGGAGCTGGCGCGGCATGACATCGACAACGAAACTGAGATTGTCTCCTATACGACGCATCGCGAACTGGCGAATGAGGACGACGACTTTGACGACGACAACCTGCTGGATGACTACGAGAACCTGGACGATCAGGAGGACGAGCTCCTGCCGGTTGTGGTTCGTGGTCGTAGCGTCGACGACCAGGATCAACTGGCTGACGATGCCTGGCAGCGTGAAGAGTCTGCCGATAGCAAGCAACAACGACGACCGCACTTTGATGTCCAGCACGATCCTGCTCCGGAACAACCTGAGCGCGAGCGGATCATGGACCAGTTGAATGAAGCCAGCAAGGAAGACCAGCTGGAGGACTACGAGCTGCCCTCGCCGGAACTGCTGCAAGGTGCCGACAAGCTGGACCTCAAGAAACAGGCCAAGGAGGTTCGCCGCCACGCAGCCATCCTGGAAAAGACATTCAGCGAATTTGGCTTCAAAGTCCAGGTTGTGGAAATCGAG
>CAUZOB010000267.1:0-5460 GCA_963581185.1 Planctomycetota bacterium
CAGCGACGACGGTCCAGGCCGTCACAGAGGCGGGTCGATCGAGCTGATTCAAATGAGAGCATGGTGGGTGTCGCCTGGGCTTGGTTGCGTATTAATCATTATCGGAAGAGTCGCGGCTATGATCAATGAAGACTTGCAAGAGACTCGGCTGGTTTACAGCTATCCGCGCACCGGCGCGGTGATCTTCCGCATCTGAAGGTCCATGCCTGCCAGGTAAGTTGACAACGAACCAGTTGCCAATTGCTGGTGTGGCAAGACGATTCCCGCTGCAATAGCGGTGTCGCCTGCCAGACGTTCCGTTGCCAGCACCGCAGGTGCCACTGCCGAACGATAGCCTCGATCTGTGGCTACCATCGCCATCATGGCAACTTCACCGTCAGCCCCCTGGATTTCATAGGCCAGGCCACTGGCTGTGGAGCCGAAGCGACGTGCCAGCCAGCTACCCGGTCGAGCTCCGACGGAGAGTACCCAGCGTGCAATGGCAGATCGTGAGGCCAGCCGCAACAGCTGATTCATAGCCCCTGTGTTGGTGTCGATGTACATTGCCACGTGCTGGAGCGTCGGCCAGATCTGTGGCAGGTAATGTGCATCGGCCGATTCGAATTGCCAGCCGGTGACAAGATCCAGCGGTTGTGGCATGGCAAACTGCCGCCAGCTCCTCCAGCCGCGACAGGACTGCAGCTGCCCTTCGTTCCAGAAGCTGATCGGACGCCCCAGTGATGCGATTAACGATCGAGCTGAACCGGCCCGGGCCGTGTGACGGGAGGCGGGAACGAGCAGACTGGAGATTCGAACTGGCGATGCGATACCGGACTGCTCAACCGCCAACGCCGCTAGCACGGAGACGCTGCTCGAGGAGCTGATGATCCGTACACCGGCGTCGATGGCCTGCTGGCTGTGACTCGACAGCAACTGCGCGTAGGACAGCGAGTCGTTCAAGTCTACAAGGTCGAAACCGATCGCAATCGCCTGCTCCACCAGGACCATCGTGCGGCGTTGGAACGGTCCAGCTGTGTCGAGCACAATATCTGCGGGTCGCAGTGCTGCCTCGACGGCGGACCGGTCGTTCGCATCCAGCTGAATGTCGCTGCCCGGCCGACGACTGGCGATCAGAACGGGAATCTCGAGCTGCGTCAGCTGGCGCGCTGCCTCGCGGCCGAACTGGCCTCTGCCTCCCAGGATCACTACACGTCGCATCTGTTTCTCCAGCGGAGTCCCATCCAGGCCTGCCAGGCGATCAAGCTGGGGAAAAGAACAAGGGTGGAGACAACAAGTCCCGGTCCGTAATCGAAAATCGCCGCCACCGTCATCACCCCGGCTGCCAGCCAGGTCGTTATCATCAGGCTGCGGACCAGCCTGGGCAACCCGCCAGTACGACTCATCAAGATGATGCCGGCGATGGTGTATAGCGAGTTGGCCAGCAGGGGTGAGGAAATGGTGTTGGCCCGTTCAAGCGTGCTAAAGGAGTTCGACAGCACAAAGGTCGCTGATTCCACAGCCGCCAGAGCCAGGTCGCCGGTGACAAAGACAGTCAGGAACTCACCGCCCAGGTCGCAGGCCACTCCCATGTAAGCCAGCACGACTGCCCAGGTGACGATGGCAGACTGTTGCAATCGTCCAGCCCACCAGGCGTAGAATCCGATCAATGTCAACCCGCTCAGCATCCACAATCCCCAGCCGGCAGCCCAGCCTGCCCAGCGGTCACCGATGAACTGCAGGCGAGCCGCCGGTTCTGGTTCCGAAAGCAGGCCCCCTTGTAAAAGCAGTGCCGTGGCGAGCAGCGCCAGCGCGTGCGATACGGCGGAAGCGACAGCAGCGGATGAGGCGAGTCGATCGGCCAGCCGGGTACCACGCAGCAGGTAGAGACTGAAAGGCAACAACCAGATGAAGTCATTGCAGAGAGTCACCATGTACATCCGCAGCGGCCACGCGTCGCTGATTGTGAGGGACATGCCGATGCAACCGAGCACTTTTCCCAGCCAGCCGATGAAGATAATCAGCCAGCCGTCGTCCAACCGCCAGGCGACCCGAAGGTAGAGCACTCCATAGAGCCCCACGACCATTCCGACACAGGACCAGATGGCTGGATATCGTGGTGCCGGGATATCCATCAGCTGAAACAGAGCGCCGGGAAAGAGACCGGCCCAGAGGCCAAACAGAATGTTGTAGATTCCGGCTACCAAGAAGGTGATCCGGAAAAGCCGGCGTGCCAGTGGCCCCTGCATCCGTATCTCTCCAATCCTGCGCTAGGCGAAAAGATCGCTCATCACGCTGCCATGGATGTCGGTCAGGCTGAAGTCACGGCCAGCATAGCGGTAGGTCAGCTTCTCGTGGTCCAAACCAAGCAAGTGCAGGATAGTGGCGTGCAGATCGTGCAAGTGGACCTTCTTATCCACCGCGTAATAACCGTAGTCATCGGTCGCGCCGTAGGTGAGTCCCGGCTTGACTCCGCCGCCTGCCATCCACATCGAGTATCCCTGGGGATTGTGGTCGCGGCCGTCATTTCCCTGGGCTACTGGGGTCCGTCCAAACTCGCCACCCCACAGCACCAGCGTGTCCTGGAGCATGCCCCGCGCCTTGAGATCCTTGAGCAGGCCAGCAATCGGCCTGTCAACTTCCATTGCATTGCCGGAGTGCCCCGACTTGAGATTGCCGTGCTGATCCCACTTGTAACTGTGAGTGCACTGGATGAAGCGGACGCCACGTTCGGCAAATCGGCGAGCCATCAGGCACTGGCGTCCAAAGTTCTTCGTGGTGTCGTTATCCAAGCCGTACAGGCGGTGCGTCTGTTCCGTCTCGTCCGACACATCCTGGAGTTCCGGCGCTGCCATCTGCATTCGATAGGCAAGCTCGAAGGAATTGATGCGGGACTCCAGGGCATTGTCAGGTCCACGGCGAGAAAGGCCCTGCCGATTAATCTGGTTTGCCAGGTCCAGCTCGAGCCGCTGTAACTTTCTGTTTGTCGTGCCGGCGTTCTGGATATAGGGAATCTGAATCTGGTCTGCCGGGATGCTGGCGTTGCCGAGCGGCGTACCGTGGTAGATGGCCGGCAGGAAGCCGGAGCTATAGGCGTTAACGCCGCCATGGGTCAGCGTCGGGCACATCGTGACGTAGCCAGGCAGGTCCTGGTTCTCGCTGCCCAGGCCATAGGTGACCCAGGACCCCATGCTCGGCCGCACAAATGTATCGCTGCCAGTATGCAGCTCCAGTAAAGCTCCGCCATGGCGCGAATTCGATCCGTGCATGGAGTTGATCATGCAGATGTCATCGACGGTCTCGGCAATCTGGGGAAAAATCGAGCTGACCCAGGTCCCCGACTCGCCATGCTGCTTGAAACTGAACGGTGACTTCAGCAAGTTGCCTGTGGCGGCAGAGAAGACGCGAGGCTTGGAAAACGGCAACGGCTTGCCGTGATCACGCTCAAGCAATGGCTTGTAGTCGAAGGTGTCGACCTGGGAAGGGCCGCCATGCATGAACAAGAAGATCACACGCTTGGCGCGAGCTTCGAAATGCGGATTGCGGGGCGATAGTGGATTGGCCGCACGGGCTTCCTCGTCAAGCAGTGCCGCCAGTGCCAGCGAGCCAAAGCCAGCCGCACTCATTCGTAACATGTCACGGCGATTATAGACCGGCGTGAACGCGTGACATGGTTTGCTGTATTTCATCGGATGATCTCAATCGAGGTAAATGAACTCGTTGGATGCCAGCAAGGCGCGGCACAATCCTTCCCAGCTACGAAGCGGTAGTTCGTCCGCTGGGACCTCAGACTCCACCAGCGCCTGTTCATATTGTCTCATGTATTGCAGGCAGCTGCCAAGTTCTGACGACTCGGGCAGCCGTCCCAGCAATCGCATGTAGACGGCACCAATCCGCCCTGACTGGGATTGCTCAGGGTGTGAGTGAATCCATTCAGCCAGTGCCCGCGACTGGTCCATGACCACCTTGCTGTTCATCATGAACAGCGCCTGGGCCGCCAGCGTGGTGCTCTTGCGTTCACCGTTGGGGACACTCGGTTCGGCAAAATCAAACACCTGGAACATGGCATACAGCGCGCTGCGAACCACCGGCAGGTAAATCGACCGGCGGCGTGTGTCGTACACCCGGATGTCGATATTGGCAGTGCTTGTCACGTAACCCCGGTTCTTGGTCGGTAACAGGCTGCCGCCAAGCTGTCGATCGAGATTGTCTCCGACGGCCAAGAGGGCGTCACGGATGACCTCGGCCTCCAGCCTGCGACGATTCATGCGCCAGATCAACTTGTTGTCAGGATCGATCTCCCCGGCCTGCTGATTCCACTCACTACTCATCTGGAAAGTCGCCGAGAGCAGGATCATCCGATGCAAGGACTTTAGCGACCAGTCGTCGTCGCGCAATGTGCTGGCCAGGAAGTCGAGCAGCTGTGGGTGAGTTGGTTCTTGCCCCAGCTTGCCGAAATTGTCGGGTGAGCGGACCAGTGCCTTGCCAAAATGCCAGCGCCAGACCCGGTTGGCGATCACCCGCGCAGTCAGCGGGTGATGGTCGGATGTCAGCCAGCGTGCAAGTTCCAGACGGCCACTGCTTTCGGTCTCCAGTGGCGGATCGTTCTCCGAAAGTATCTGTGGGAATCCGCGCGGCGATTCGTCTCCCAGTGTCAGGTGATTGCCGCGGACGTGGATCCGTAAATTCTCAACCTGTCCCTCGGCAACCGCCATTGCCTGGGGCACATCGAGCATCGATGCCTTGAGCGCGGCAATGTCCTCTTCCGCCGACTTGATCTGCTCTCGAATTTCAGCTGGATAAGTCAGCTGATCCAGTTTCAGTCCTCCCAGCGGGCTGGCGTCGCCATAGACCAGCTGGCGAAATGATTCGAGCACCGCATCCGGCAATTCTTTCGGTGGCGGGTCAGTTGCCTCGTCTTGCAGCGCTTTCCATTGTTGATCTGCCCGGTTGACCACCCGCTGGTATTGTTCCGCAATGTCGACAAGGGAATTCAGCGGACCGTCAGCCAACAGCAGCAGCTCGGACGGCGTGCTCTGGTCGCCGGCTTCCTGCGGCAGTTCGCCGCGACTGGCTCGATGCCATAAGGAGAGTGGATGATCGGCATCGTCACGGGTCTTCCCCAGTAAATCCCGCCAGCCTGCCAGGATCTGCGGCTCTGTTGGCGACGCGTCGCTCGACTCATTGTCCAACGGAATCATGACCATCCGGTCCAGGTGCGAGATGGGACCGTCACGCAGCAGCTTTAATGTGACAGCAGACTCTGTGGTGGTGAAGGAACCCTGGTATTCCCACTTCTGAGTGTCCGGGTACCAGCTTCCGGTCGTACTGCCCAAGCCAGCTTCATTGACGAGCTGGTCATTTGCCGAAATGCGAGTCGGTCGGGACTCGGCTGCGGCGTAACGAACAGCCAGGTGGTAAGTCCCGGCCCGCGGCAGGGAAATGTCGTATTCCAGCTCGTTACGGCCGCCCGGGCCGGCGATT
>CAUZOB010000268.1:0-5429 GCA_963581185.1 Planctomycetota bacterium
GGCCTGCTGGCCGAGGAACTGCGTTATTTTGTGGCCTGCCTGCGCGATGGCAGTCAGCCCGACGTGGTTCCCTCCAGTGATGCAGCGCTCGCGGTACTCGTGATGGAGGCGGCCGAGGCTTCGGCTGCCTGTCGGCAGCCAGTGGAAATCGATCTGCCAGACTGGCTGACTGCCGCTGCCGACTAGGAGACACCCAGCGAGTAGAGTTCCGGGCCACTATCCTGGGTGACCACGTCTCCAACCAACGTGTAGGGTGTCATGTCGAAGATCCTGACCGGAAGAATCTGGCCGATCTGCCGACGGTTTCCCTGGAAAACGACGATCCGGTCACAGGGGGTACGACCGCTCAGCTGCCTGACGTCACCCTGCTCGCCCATCCGCACCGACTTCTTGCTCGGTCCCTCAACAAGCACTTCCACGGTGCTGCCCAGAAATGGCTGATTCAACTCCTCACAAATCTCATTCTGGACGGCCAGCAGTTCGTTATTGCGACGTTTCTTGACTTCATGGGGAACGTCGTCCGGCATCTGCTTGATGGCCCGCGTCCCCTCCCGCTCGCTGTATTTGAAGATGAAGCTGTTCTTGAAGCGGAACTCCCGCAGCGCCTCAACCGACAACTGGAATTCTTCCTCGGTCTCACCACAGAAACCAACGATGAAATCGCTGGCCACTGCTACTTCGGGCATGATCGAATGGATGCGGTCCATCATGCGGCGGTAATCGTCCACCGTGTAACCGCGCCGCATGCGGGTCAGGACATCGTCTGAACCGCTCTGCAGCGGCACATGCAGATAGTGCGAACACTTGGGCAGGTCTCGCACCGTCTCGAGCAGGCGAGCGTCCATGTCGCGGGGATAATTGGTGACGAACTTGATCCGGCGAATGCCATCCAGTTCGTGCAGCTCTTCCAGCAAGTCAGCCAGTCGCCACTCGCGGTCGTCCTGCTGGAAACGGTAACTGTTGACGGTCTGGCCCAGCAGGGTAATCTCGATACAGCCCTGCTCAGCTAGCAACTCGGCTTCCTGGATGATCTGCTGCGGCGGCCTGCCCTGTTCCGGACCACGTGTCATGGGAACAACGCAATAGCTGCAAAACTTGTCGCAGCCAATCTGGATCCTGAGGTAGGCCTGGAACGGCGTCGGTCGCATGCTGGGGTCACGCAGCGGATCGAATGACTCGTGGCTGCGTTTGACTTCCTGCAACGAACCATCGGTACGATCCCTGCTAACCGCTGTCAGCTGCCCGGCTCCCTGGCGAGCTTGCTCGATCAAGTCGGGCACCTGGTGCAGCTGGCCGGGGCCCACGATCAGGTCGACATAGGGAGCCCGCTGGAAAACCAGTTGCTGATCCTTCTGGGCCATACAACCCAGCACGCCGATGATCTTCTCCGGGTGCTCTTCTTTCCAGCTCCGTAGCTTTCCCAGTGCACTGTAGATCTTGTCCTCGGCATGCTGGCGAACGCTGCAAGTGTTGAACAGGATCGTGTCAGCCTGTTTGACGTCGGGCGTCAGTTCATAGCCCTGGCGGCGCAAGCTGGCAACCACCATCTCGCTGTCCAGCACGTTCATCTGGCAGCCCACGGTTTCGATATATAGTCTTTGGGTCATTGTCGATTGCCTGCTATGGCGAGAGCCGGCCTGGGAAGGGGCTGGTCTGCTTCATTCCTACAATATCCAGCCGCCACCGAGAACCCGTTGGTCTTGGTAGAGTACCACGGCCTGGCCCGGGGCAACGCCAAAACCTGCTGACTCAAGTATCACCTGCAGCTGGCCATTGTCGAGCACTTCTGCCTCTGCCGACTGGGGACGACTGTTGTAACGGATCTGAGCCAGGCAGGCGAATTTACCCGCCGGGGGATCTGTCAGCCAGTTCAGCCGGTCGGCCTGCAGCTGATGTCGCGCCAGCTCATCATGGCTGCCAATCACCACTCGCTTGGATTCGCTTTCAATACGAACCACGAACCTGGGCTCACCGAGGGCCACACCGAGGCCACGCCGCTGGCCTACAGTGTACCGTTCGATCCCATCGTGATTCCCCACCACATCACCTGCGGTGGTCACAATCTCGCCCTGCATGCCCTCGCCGCCACGTCGCTGGCGAACAAACTCAGCATGATGTCCACTGCTGACAAAGCAGATCTCCTGGCTATCGCGTTTGTCAGCAATGCGCATATCAAGTTGGCTGGCAAGCGCACGAATCTCCTGCTTCTGGTACCCACCAACTGGCAGCATAATGCGCTTCAGAAGATGCCGTTGAATACCGAACAGCACGTACGACTGGTCTTTGGTTTGATCGACACCCCGTCGCAACTCGGGCTCAGATGTCTCGTTCTCCAGTAGCTGGGCATAATGTCCTGTGGCCACGAACTCTGCCCCAACACTGTCTGCATAATCAAACAGTCGGCCGAACTTGATCCAGTTATTGCACATCACGCAGGGATTGGGCGTGCGGCCTCGGGAGTATTCGTCGACGAAATAATCGACAATCTGGCGAAAATCGCTCTGCAAGTTGAGTGCATAGAAAGGAATACCAAGCTCTCCGGCGACTCGCCTGGCATCGGCAGCATCACTGGCACTGCAGCACCCCTGCTTGTGATCCGCCCTACCCTGCAGCAGCGGCAGCAGCGGAGAACCGTCGTCGACGTCACAGGATTCGACCGATTCCTCCCCATGCCGCATGAAAACACCGATTGGCTCGTGCCCCTGCTCGAGCAGCAGGTGCGCAGCGACGCTGCTATCAACGCCGCCGGACATTGCCAGGACAATTCGTGCCATCGGAGTTACCGACCAGGAGTGACAGGTGAGGGGGGAGTAGAGGCTACAGCATATAGGTTACAGGCTGGAGCCCGAGTCCGCAGGACGGACCAACATTCCTTTTCCTGACGATTCACGCTATAGTTAGCGATTCCGACAGCAGCAGTATGGCTGTCATTAGTCGAGCCAGTAGTATGTGGAGTTAGACCATGGATGCCGACCTTGTTGCCCGGGCAGACATCCTTCGGCAAAAAGTCGACGGGCTGGGAGACAGTCTTTGACCTGTCTGCCAAGCAGCAGCAAATCGAGCAGATTGATCGACGTATGGGGCAGCCAGATTTCTGGAATGACCAGGAGGCTGCGCGCCAGACGATCGACCAACTTAAGGGACTCAAGCTCGTCGTGGACCCACTGGTAGACCTGGTTCGGTCCAACGAGGACCTCGAGGCACTCGTTGAGATGGCGGCCGACGAGGAAGGGATCGCTGACGAAGTGGAAGCGGAAATCGTCCGCCTCGAAAAGCTGGTTGATGAACTGGAACTCAAGTCGCTGCTGAATGGGCCGCATGACGCGGCCGGAGCATTGCTCTCGATCAACGCGCGCGATGGCGGTACCGATGCAAACGACTGGGCCGAGATGATGCTGAGGATGTACATTCAGTGGGCCCAGAAGCGGGACTATGATGTCTCCTTGATGGACCGCAGCGACAATGACGTGGCCGGAATCAACAATGCCACGATCGCGATCCGGGGGCCGATGGCGTACGGTTACTTGAAGGGAGAAACCGGCATCCACCGACTGGTTCGTATCAGCCCGTTTAACTCAGAGGGCAAACGCCAGACCAGCTTTGCCGCTGTCGATGTCTCACCCGACGTGAACGACTCAGTTGAAATCGAGGTCGATGAGAAAGATGTTCGAGAGGACACCTACCGTGCCAGCGGAGCAGGTGGCCAACACGTCAACAAGACTGACAGTGCCGTGCGTTTAACCCATGGACCGTCCGGAATTGTCGTGCAATGCCAGAACGAACGAAGCCAGCACAAGAACCGCGCCTCCGCATGGAAAATGCTGCGTGCCCGCCTGGCGCGGCTGGAAGATGAAAAACGCGAGGCGGAACAGGCTCAGCGGTACAAGGACAAGGCCCGCGTCGGCTTCGGCTCCCAGATCCGCAACTATTTCAAACACCCGGACCAACGAGTCAAGGACGCACGCACCGGCCAGAGCGTCGGCAACTTCGACTCGGTCCTGGATGGCAATATTCAACCGTTTCTAGAGTCCTTCCTGACCTGGCGTATCAAACAAGGCGGCGACGACTAGCCGCGCCACGGCACTGGAGAAACCACCCATGACAGAAACACAGTACATCGAGGCAATCGGTCCCGATGACACCGGCCTGCGAGCCACACTTGTCTGGTCCGGGGACCGCGTCATTCACCACGTCGATTGGGTGGCCGGCCGTCAGTCATTTCGGCTGCTCGAATCGGTCGAAGGCGATGATCAGCAGGAGTGGCCACCCAGCCCTGCCTTGCAGCAGCTGACAATCGAACCACGCAGCGCCCGGCGACAGGTCGCCCTGCTGGTCGGCATGGCCGGCCAGAGCCACTGGTCGGTGAGTATCGAAAACGAACCGAGCGAGCGGCGGTTGACCTTTGATGTCGCCTGTCGAATCGCTGAACCCTCGGACCAACTCGGCAGCCAGTATCGCACCCCAGCACAGGTCAATATTTCCTCGCCTGACCAGGGAGCGGAATTGACGGTCGCCGGAAGACGATGCCAACTTGTGCTGGAGTCCACCGGGCGCGGTGAGTCCGATCTGCTGGAGTTCAATAAAGGCCTGCTGCGGATCGTCGCCACCCAGCAATTGACCACATACCCGGATACACTTCGTTGGAAATACAGCTTGCTCGGCTGACCCTGGCAGCCTGCGAATGACCACGGCGTCGGCTTGAATTACTCGATCTCTGCAGCCAGAATGAGGCCTGCAACAGACCGCCAGCTATCCACTCAACCAGCCACCAGGAGACTCCAGTCGCGATGGTCTTTGAGCACATTGAACACCTCAAGCAAGAGTACACTGACAAGTTCGTCGTCGTGGATGAAGAACGGCCGGAATTGCACCGCTTCAGCGGACAGACCGGAGTTGTTCGCACAGTCAATATGAATGGCAGGGCCCTGGTTGAATTCGACGGCCACGAGAATATCGGCTGGTATGATATCGAAGTTGATTACCTGCGGGTGGTCGATGAGCCGACAGAGGACGACGGCGAAAAGCGAGAAAAACCAGCAACCAAGGCGAAAGAGCCATCGCAGCTGAAAAAGGACCGCGGTAAATCAGGAGCCAACGCCGCTGATCAGTCGGCCGGGGATGACGCCAGCCTGTCGGTCGACGATATCCTGGCCACCGCACGCAGCAATGACGATGAGCCAGCCGAAGAAACAGCGGTAGCAGAAGAGGAACCAGTCGAGGCCGAAGCAGCTGCGGCCGATGCCTCCAGCCTGTCAGTCGACGATATCCTGGCCGCCGCGCGCAGCGACTCGGATGATACAAAAGTCGAAGCAGCCCAGCCGCCCGCCGAAGACGCTGTCGAAGAAGAAACTGCCGAGGAAGAAGCCGTCCAAGAAGAAGCTGTCGAGACCGCCTCGGCCGTGGATGCCTCCAGCATGTCGGTCGACGAT
>CAUZOB010000269.1:0-5322 GCA_963581185.1 Planctomycetota bacterium
CCCTGGATCGGTTCGATCATGATGGCACAGGTTTCCTCGTCGATCAGTTCTGCCACGTGCTGGAGGTCGCCAAAGCGGGCATACTGGAATCCGGCGATCAACGGCCCCAGGCCCTCGTGGTACTTGGGCTGGGCTGTGGCCGTGGTGGTGGCCAGCGTCCGGCCATGAAAGCCACCTTCAAAGGTGATGATCTTGTAGCGGTTTTCCGGACCATGCAGCCGGGCCAGCTTGATGGCGGCCTCATTGGCTTCCGCGCCGCTATTACAGAAGAAGGCCTGGCCTCCGAAGCTGCGATCCGACAGCAGCTGGGCCCAGCGGCCCTGGATCTCCATGTGCCAGCTGTTGGGGACATGGATCAGGCTGGCGACCTGTTTTTGTACTGCCTCAACCACGGCTGGTGGGCAGTGTCCAAGCAGGTTACAGCCCCAGCCTGGAAACAGGTCGAGGTACTCATTGCCTTCACTATCCCAAATGCGAGAGCCCTCGCCGCGGACCATGTTAACAGGATAGCGACCGTAATTTGGAATCACGTATCGCGCAAAGAGCTCAACGGTCTGTTCCGATCCAAGGTGCTGTTCGCTCGCCATGATCTGGTTCTCCCTGGGGCCAGGCTGGTTCTAAGCAGCGGTGACAATACAGCCGCGCAGCGCATCTGGTCTAGACGATACAAGTACCGCCAAGGTTCACGTTCAGCAGTCGCCCTGCTACTCCGCCATCTGTTTCACGATCTGTGTACCCACACCCTCGCTAGTGTAAACCTCCAGCAACAGGGCATGGCGGATATTGCCATCAATAATATGTACCTTACCGACGCCCCGATCGAGTGTCTCGAGACAGGCTTCCACCTTGGGGATCATGCCGGCCTCGATCGCACCTTGCTGGATCAGTTCCCGGGCGGATGCGGCGGTCAGGGTGTCGATTCTTGAGTCGGGATCCTCGCGGTCTCTGCGGACTCCATTGACGTCACTCACAAAGACCAGCTTTTCAGCACCCAGCAACTGGGCCACTGCCGTAGCTGCGGTATCCGCATTGACATTCAGTTTCTGCTCGTCGCCTGACAGGCACATCGAGGGGATGACTGGAATGGTACCGGCATAGGTCAGGTTCTCGACCACAGCCCGGTCCATGCTGGTCACCCGTCCGACCAGCCCCAGGTCAACCGACTCACCATCCACGACCAGCTCGATCGGCTCACCAAACAGCACGTTGGTACTGTCAAAATTAAGCGTCATGGAGCGGCCGCCGAGTGCTTCAATCTGGTCAGCCAGCTGTTTGTTGACATCCTGGGCGAGTACCCGTTCCACGATCTCAAGTGTCTGCTGGTCGGTATAACGCCGACCCTGGACGAAGTGCGATTCCATGCCCGCAGCCTCAATCGCGGTGCTGATCGCCGCGCCACCGCCATGGACCAGCACCGGTCGCATGCCGACGGTCTCCATGAAAACGATATCCAGCAGGACATGGCGGAGAGCATCCGCATTCTGCATGACGCTTCCACCCAGCTTGATGACGGTGGTCTTTTCGCGGAACTGGCGAATCCACGCCAGCGCTTCGATTAACGTCTCGGCCTTGCGAATGGCCTCGTCCACAGCTCGTCTCCATCGGTCATTGCCGGGTTGCAGGCAACCGCCGGACATTCATTCAATCCGGCAGCGGAAGGCCCCTGGAAGGGGGAAAGTGGCGCTGGCCGACATCCCCAGGGGCAGTTTTTCCCCGTGGGGAAGCCAGTCATTTTAGGTCCCCTGGTGGCGGACTGTCAACGAGCTGGCGGCCTGGCCGCGGCAGGTGGCTTGTCACTTTCGGACCCCAGAAGATATCCTTGGGACTCAGCCGCTGCTGCTGCTACAAAACAACCCCGCCAGGACGTTTGGATCTAACCAATGACACCACGACGGGCGATCATACTGGCCGCGGGCAAGGGTACCAGGATGAACAGTGACCTGCCCAAGGTCCTCTGTAAGGTGCTGGGAAAGTCGATGCTGGAGCATGTGCTTGATCGGCTGGCAGAGACTGGCGTTCTGCAGCCGCTGATCGTGGTGGGCTACCGAGCAGAGCTGGTCAAGCAGCAGCTGGCCGGTCGATATGATGTGGTCTTTGTAGAACAACAGCAGCAGCTCGGGACAGGCCATGCCGTGCAGGTCTGTGAACCACAGTTGCGTGGCAAGCAGGGCCCGCTGCTGGTGCTGACCGGGGATTCTCCCCTGATTCAGCAGGCCTCGCTCGAGCAACTCTACGCCTACTATGAGAGTCACCAGGCAGCCTGCGTGATGGGAACGCTGCAATCAGCGAACCCGGCAGGGCTGGGACGCATCGTTCGAGATAGTGCCGGGGAATTCACCGCCATCGTGGAGTACCGGGATGCCACGCCGCAACAACGGGAGATCAGGGAGGTCAACATGAGCACCTACCTGTTCGATATCGAGCGGCTCTGTTTCGCGCTGGCACAGTTGACAAACAGCAACGAACAGCGAGAGTACTATTTAACGGACTGTCCCGGCATCCTGCGGGCCGCCGGGGAGCACGTGGCTGCACTCGACATACTCCAACCCTGTGAAGCACTCAGTGTGAACACTGCCGAGGACTTGCAGGAGGTGGAGAAGAAAATGAAGGAGCTGGGATATCCCAATGCGTGAATTGAAGATCTTCAGCGGGGCAGCCAACCGGCAGCTGGCAGAGGACATCTGTGGCTTCCTGCACCTCCCACTTGGCCAGATCTCCCTGACCGATTTCCCTGACGGCGAGAAGCATTGCAAGATCGAGGAGGACGTGCGCGGCCGCGATGCCTACTTGATCCAGCCGACCTGCCCGCCGGTCAATGACAACTTGATGGAGCTGTTGATCATGATCGACAGCTTCAAGCGAGCTAGTGCGTCGCGAATCACCGCCGTCATACCGTATTTCGGCTACGCACGCTCCGATCGCAAAGACGAGGGCCGTGTACCGATCACAGCCAAGCTGTGTGCCAACCTGATCACACGGGCCGGTGCCGACCGTGTGCTCACAATGGACCTGCACGCGGCCCAGATCCAGGGCTTCTTTGATATCCCCGTGGACCACCTCTATGCAGCTCCGGTGATTAACGATCACTTCCACCGGATGGAACTGAGTGAAGATGAGATTGTTGTCGTGAGTCCGGATGAAGGCAGTATCAAGCGAGCCATCGGACATGTGCAACGATTGGGAGGAAAGCTGGCGATCGTCGATAAGCGGCGTGCCAGTGCCATGGAGACCACCCAGGAACACATCATTGGTGGTCCCTTCGAAGGACGTGTGGCACTGATGTTTGACGACATGATCAGCACCGCCGGCTCGATCTGTGGAGCAGCCAGGCTGGTGCAGGAAGCGGGGGCTCGGGAAATCCATGTGGCAGCCACCCACGGCGTGTTTTGTGGCCCCGCCATTGAGCTGATCCAGCAGTCGCCGATTACCAGCGTGCTGGTCACCGACAGTATCCCCCTCAGCGAGGACAAACAGATTCCCCAGGTTCAGGTGTTGACGATCGCACCGCTGCTGGCCGAAGCGATCAAGCGGATTCATCACGACAAGTCGATTAGTTCGATCTTCTCGGATAGTAGCCAGTCGAGCTAGGCTCCGCAGAGGCCGTGCAGGTTATCGATAATCGCCTGCCAGCCGCGTCCGCGGCACGCTACTCATCTTCTGGATCGACGCGGAAGACGGCAACCACGTCCTCAACCGGTACCACGAACAGCTGGTTGTCAGCTTCAAAATCAACCGGGATGGCGTTCTTCGGATGAAACAGGATCTTGTCGTATTGGCGAAGCGGTACGTCCTCATCGTGCTCGATTCGTGTAGATATCGTCACAATTCGGCCGGTAATTGTGGGGATTTCTGCCGCGTCGGGCAGTGCAATTCCACCCTTGGTCTCCCGCTTGGGCTCATCCTTGCGGACCAGCACGCGGTCACCAATCGGCTCCACATACTCGAATTGTTGCTTTTTTCTGGCCATTCCCTCAGACCCCTCAGACTGCTTGCCGCGCCACTCGTGAATTCGCTCGCTAGGTTACTATTTCAATTGGCCGCCGACAAGCCACCAACAGCTGGGGAAGCGAGCAGCTGCAGACAGGAGTGAAGGACCGGCGGGAGGCCTTGAATTCCAGCGGCTTTCTGGCAAAATGAGCGGTTTGACCCATTGGCCGACCAGTCGCCATAGAGCAGACTGGTCAGTCACACGCCCGTCCCACATGGGGCCTGCAGAGTAAGGACAGTCCGATGGCTGAGCAATTTCAAACAGTAGTACGTGAACTGCGGGGATCGAAGAATGCCCAGCGGTTGCGTCGTGGAGGCAATGTGCCGGCCATTCTCTATGGTCATGGCCAGGAGACGATCTCTCTGCAGATTCCCACAGAAGAAATCGAGCGAGCGGTTCGACTGGGACAACGACTGATCGAATTGACCGGCGCCGTCAACGAAAATGCATTTATCCGCGAGATCCAGTGGGACGCTTTCGGTATCGATGTCCTGCACCTCGACCTGACCCGCGTGATGGAAGGGGACACCGTCGAAGTTCAGGTCAAAGTGGAGACCCGTGGACGCGCCGTGGGACTGAATGAAGGTGGAATTGTGGATCAGCTGATGCACTCGATCACGATCGAGTGTCCCGTCATGTCACTGCCCGACAAGATCGAAGTCAACATCAACCAGCTCAAGCTGGATGGGGCGATCACGGTTAGCGAAGTTGAGATTCCGGCGGGAGCGACGCTGATCAGCGACCCCTCCAGCGTGATCGTGCAGTGCATGATACGACTGGAAGAAGATGAAGAAGCACTTGCAGTTGAAGAGAGTGAAGAGGATGTTACCGGAACAGAGCCTGAATTGATCGGTAAGCCCGACGAGCCGAGCGAGGATGGCGACGATGATTCAGATGAGTAGAGACAGATGGGGACAAGTACCTGCTGACTCCTCCCGATGAGGACAAGCGGACCATGAAACTGGTCGTTGGCCTGGGAAATCCGGGCAAGGAATATCAGCAAACGCGACATAACATCGGCTGGGACGTTGTCAGTCTGGTTGCCAAGCAATGTGCAGCCGGTCGGAGCAAGGTCAAGTTCGAAGGCGAACTGGTCGAAATCGCCATCGCCTCCGAACGAACACTGTTGTTACTTCCCCACACGTATATGAATGCCAGTGGTCGCAGCGTCCGCAAGGCCTGCGATTACTACCAGATACCAGCTGAGAACCTGCTGGTTATCTGTGACGACTTTCAGCTCTCCACCGGAAGGCTGCGAATGCGAGCCGAAGGGTCGGCTGGAGGACAGAAAGGACTGCAGGACATTATCCGACAACTTGGTAGCGAAAAATGGT
>CAUZOB010000270.1:0-5266 GCA_963581185.1 Planctomycetota bacterium
GAAGAAGAAGCTGTCGAAGAAGAAGCTGTCGAAGAAGAAGCTGTCGAAGAAGAAGCTGTCGAAGAAGAAGCTGTCGACGACGCTGTCGAAGAGGAAGCTACCGAGGCCCCTGCGGCCGTGGATGCCTCCAGCATGTCGGTCGACGACATCCTGGCCGCCGCGCGCGGCAAGGCAAAAGATGCTGAGTAGTAATGGCCAGCGGCCCTGAGACTGCTGTCGATAAAGCCGACTAGCTCTTGATCGAGAGCATTCGCTGCAGGGCAATCAACGCCCAACGGCTGGTTTCTTCATCGACCTCG
This sequence comes from Planctomycetota bacterium, assembly GCA_963581185.1. Classification (GTDB taxonomy): domain Bacteria; phylum Planctomycetota; class Planctomycetia; order Pirellulales; family Pirellulaceae; genus SAT2750. The sequence goes on from CAUZOB010000270.1 coordinate 300, forward strand.
ATCACATTCACAGTTGTACCGGCCAGCAGGTTTTCCAGGCTCCAGCAGAGATGGGCCAGGTCGACCCGGTACATCGTCGCACACATGCAGATGACCGGCGAGAGGAAGTGAATTCCCAGCTCAGGGTGTTCATCACGCAGTCGGTTCACGAGGTGCAGTTCCGTGCCGATGGCCCACTGGCTACCCGCTTCTGCTGAACGAATCGTCTCGATGATCTTGCCGGTAGAACCAGAAATGTCGGCCAGGTCATTCACTTCCTGCGGGCATTCTGGATGAACCAGGATATTGATGCCGGGGTACTCCTGCCGGTATCGATCGACATGTTCGGCCTGGAACATCTGGTGGACGCTGCAGTGTCCTTTCCAGAGGATCACCCTGCTCTGCTGGATCTGCTGCTGGCTATTGCCCCCGAGGTCGTCATCAAAGGGATCCCAGATCGGCATCTGATCGTTGCTGATTCCCATCGCCAGGGCGGTGTTTCGTCCCAGGTGCTGGTCAGGGAAAAAGAGGACTCGCTGACCTCGCTCAAACGCCCATTGGATCACACCGGCGGCATTGCTTGAGGTACAGACGATACCGCCATGACGCCCGCAAAACGACTTGAGGCTTGCTGCTGAGTTAATATACGTGACCGGGATAATCTGTTCGGTATCGACGATCTCAGACAGGTCCTGCCAGGCAGCTTCGACCTGGTCGATCGCCGCCATATCAGCCATGCTGCAGCCGGCCGCCAGATCGGGTAGCACGACCTGCACGCGTTGCCCTTTACGCTGCTCAAGTTTTTCCGGCCGATTGGCAAGAATATCGGCCGTCTCCGCCATGAAGTGCACACCACAAAAAACGATCCAGCGACAATCGTCGTTGTCGGACGCCAGCTGGCTCAACTGGTAGCTGTCACCACGCAAATCGCTATGAGCAATCACTGCGTCCTGCTGGTAATGATGACCGAGGATCGACAGTTTCGACCCCAACTGGCTGCGTACCCGTTCAATCCGGTCGGCCAGTTCGGTATCTTCGAGCGAACGATAGGGATCGAGTTGAAGACGATCGGCGGATTCAGTTGTTGTACTCATCAGAGGTCACGCCGTTGATGGTGTGTCTTGGTTGGGACGAGATCGTAGCCGGTATTCCCTTGATAAAGGGCTCGCGACGACTTGTCCAGCGGTGGTGAAAAAGGTAGGTAAGTAGTTTGACCAGTTTCTGCTGCGGGTAAGCACCGATGATCTTGCTGATCGACAATTACGACTCATTTACCTACAACCTGGTTCAGCGTTTAGGGGAAATTGACTCCACGCTGGATATCCAGGTTCGTCGCAATGATGAGCTGACTGCAGAGCAACTCGAGCAACTCAATCCCTCGCATTTAATTGTCTCCCCCGGTCCCTGTACGCCCAGCGAGGCTGGCGTCTCGGTGTCCGCCATCCAGAGGATGGCTGGCAGGCTGCCGATCCTGGGTGTCTGCCTGGGGCACCAGGCCATTGGCCAGGCCCACGGCGCAAAGATTGTCAGGGCCAAACAGTTAATGCATGGCAAGACCGACAGTATTCACCATGACCAGCAGGGGCTGTTTGCCGGCCTCGCCAGTCCCTTTGTGGCAACTCGCTACCATAGCCTGGTGATCGAAGCCGAGAGCCTTGGCGATGAGTTCATCGTTTCGGCCTGGGCTGACGGGCCGGACGGTAGCCGCGAGATCATGGGAATCCGGCACCGCGAACACCAACTGGAAGGCTGGCAGTTTCACCCGGAGAGTTTTCTGACTGAAATCGGTTCACAGATTCTGCAACGTTTCCTGGAACAGTAGGTCGCTGCCAGGCGGCGTTTGTCCACCCTCGACCCCGGCGCGACCAACGGATCATTCCACGATGCTCGACGTTCAACAAGCACTCGAGGCGATACTCGCCGACAACCCGGCAGCAGCGGGCCAGCCAGTTCCACTGGCAGACGCACTCGGCCTGGTCCTGGCCAGTGACATTGCCAGCGATATTGACTCGCCACCTCACGACAAGTCGATGGTAGATGGCTACGCCGTCAAGCAGCTCGACCTTGCCGCAGGCCCGGTGGTGCTGACAGTCAATGAAGAAGTTACTGCCGGTCAGGTGCCAACCCTGCCAGTCCAGGCCGGCACAGCGAGCCGCATCATGACCGGTGCCCCCGTCCCCGAGGGGACCGAGGCGGTAGTCATGATTGAGCGAACCCAGCTGGTTGAAGAGGCTGGCGTGGAACAGGTCCGGATTGATAGCCAGCCGCTCTCCGAGGGCGCCAATGTGATGCCCCAGGGCAGCAGCCTGCAGGCGGGCCAGATTATCCTCTCAGCCGGACGGCAACTGCGTCCCATCGAAATCGGCTTGCTGGCAGAAGTTGGACATGATCCAGTCGCCGCGATTGTGCCACCCGAGGTGGCCATCCTACCGACCGGCAACGAACTTGTGGCGGCCAGCGAAGTCCCTGCGGCCGGCCAGATTCGAAACAGTAATGGCCCGCTGCTCGAAGCCCAGTTGCGACGCTGCGGCGCGAAACCTCTTCAGCTGGGAATCTGTGGTGACGACGACGCCATGCTCGACAAGCTGATTGCCACTGGCCTCTCGGCCGACATCCTGCTGTTATCCGGTGGAGTGAGTGCCGGTGTGCTGGACCTGGTGCCGGCGGCGTTGGCCAGGCAGCAGGTGCAGGAGGTCTTCCACCGCGTCAAGATCAAGCCGGGCAAGCCGGTCTGGTATGGCCGCTGTCACGAGCAGGGACGCAATTGCCATGTGTTCGGATTGCCAGGCAATCCGGTCAGCAGTCTGGTCTGTTTTGAGGTCTTCGTACGACCCTTGATCGACCAGCTGGCGGGGCGCAGATCGTCGGGGCTGGTCCGCACCGAGGCCCGGCTGACAGACTCATTTTTGCAGCGGGGTGATCGCCCCAGCTATCATCCATCGTACTGCCAGTTCGGCAGTAACGGTCTTGAAGTTCAGCCACTTGACTGGCTGGGATCAGCAGACCAGAAAACTCTGACTGCAGCGAATTGTCTGGCCTGTTTTCCGGCCGGCGAATGCGAGTACGATGCGGGCAGCCAGTTGCAGGTGTTGTTGCTGGAAACTCCCCCCTTTGCCGTCCCCGGGCTATAAGTTGGAGTGGGCCATGGAAACGGCCTCCACGGATCGCTGGTGGTTTAAACCATCCCTGCTATCGCTGACCAGTGGTGGCCTGCTCTGGCTCGCCTTTCCACCACTTGGTCTGGCGCCGCTGGCCTGGTTCGCCTTGATCCCGCTGTTGGTGTTGGTACTCTCGCCGACGATGCCAGCTAGCCGCTGGCGCTGGTACCTGGCGATCTGGCTTGCCTGGACAATCCACTGGCTGCTGCTGGTCGAGGGAGTTCGACACGCGCACTGGACAATCTACTTTGGCTGGCTCGTTCTCAGCTGTTACCTGGCTGTCTACATGGTGTTGTTTGTCGGCCTGACCCGTGTTGCCCTGCACCGCTGCCGTTGGCCGCTGGTCCTGGCCGCTCCGCTGGTCTGGACAGGACTGGAGCTGGCGCGGGGGTATGCACTGAGTGGCTTTTCGCTGGGCCTGCTGGCGCACACCCAGGTCAAAATCAGCGGCCTGATCCAGCTGGCAGATGTGACCGGCGCCTACGGTATCAGCTTCCTTATCGTGCTGGTCAATTCGGCTCTCGCCCAGGCCCACTGCGCGCCCGGCAGGAGCAGCCATAGCAGGCAGCAGATCCTGCGGGGCTGGGCAACCGCGATCCTGACTGTCGCCCTGATGTGGGGGTACGGTGCCCTGGCAAGCCGCGATAGCTCCAGTCACGATGACGGCGACAGTTGCCAGATCGCGCTGCTCCAGGCTGCAATCGATACGACCTACGCGGGAGACGACAACCAGTCGCGGCGCATGCACGAGGACTACCGACGACTCTCTATCGAAGCACGCCAGCAGTATCCCGAGCTGGACTTGATCGTCTGGCCCGAGTCGATGTTTCCCTTCGGCCCCGAGGTGATCCACCAGGGAGACCCGGTGGTGCCGGCTGAGCTGGCGATTGACAAAGCTGAATTCGTCGAACGAGTGGCAGCTTACCAGCTCTACTTTCAGGCCGCCGTCGACGACCTGGCAGGCACCATCAACGGCCCTGGCCGCGACCAGCCGGGAGTCCAGTTCTTGTTGGGGACCGATGTACAAAAAGTCGATACGCCGCGGACAACGCGTTACAACGCGGGGCTCTTGATCGATGCGGATGGACAGGTCAGGCAGCGCTATTTCAAGCAGCACCTGGTGATGTTCGGCGAGTACATACCGCTGGGTGGCATCTTCCCCTGGCTCTACAGCTTGACGCCGATGCCCTATGCCGTCTCTCGCGGTCAGGGCCCGTCGCTGTTCACGGTCAAAGGAGTTCGACTCTGTCCAAGCATCTGCTTTGAGAGCATCGTGCCACACTTCACTCGCAACCAGCTGAAGCAACTTGGCCAGCAAGGGACTCCACCGCACGCAATCATCAATATCAGCAACGACGGCTGGTTCCGGGGCTCGGGTATTCTCGACTTACACCTGGCATGCAGTGTTTTCCGGGCAGTGGAATTGCGAATTCCCATGCTAGTCGCCGCCAATACAGGTTTGTCCGCCGTGATTGACCGAAATGGAACTATCCAGCAGCTGGCCACGCGGCGCCACGAGGAGATCCTGGTAACAAGTGTCCAGGCGACCGTCGATAACAGTTTTTACCGGAAATGGGGCGATTTGTTCGCATTTCCGTGTCTGCTGGCCTGTTTGTTCCTGGCCATCATGGGCTCTCGACGGCGTGAAATTGGGCTCGATCAGAAGCGTCAAGCGGAGTAGCCACAAGGCCGTCCTGATTTGCCTATTTTCCGCGATCGGAACACGTTACGTAGAATTCATTGACATCGCGAATTTGTCCTAACTATACTGGTTCAGACGGCCTTGGCTTACCGAATTCGATGATAGAAGTAAGCTGTCTTCTAACCCAG
>CAUZOB010000271.1:0-5265 GCA_963581185.1 Planctomycetota bacterium
TGAGCCCCATACGCTTAAGATCCTGCGCCCTGCCTAGAGTCAACATCGAGCCATTGGTGGTCATACTGATGTCTTCTACGCCGTCAATCGCATCCAACATCTCAATCAGATGCTCAAGATTGCGCCGGATCATCGGCTCGCCTCCCGTGATGCGGACTTTTCGCATCCCCGCCATCGCGAACACATGTGCAATACGGGCAATTTCTTCAAGGGTCAGGAGCTCATTGCGTGGCACGAAGGCATAACCTGGGCCAAAGACTTCACGGGGCATGCAATAGATGCAACGGAAATTGCAGCGATCTGTCACTGAAATCCGAAGATCCCGGATCGGACGGCCCAGAGTATCTTTAACTGGATAAGGAATGATATCGCTCATCAGCCTGAATCGGTTAACCGCCACCACGTCGGAAGGCGAGATCGAATCGATTGAAGAAACATTCGCGCTGTTGCTCAGAAAGATTAATGAATTCGAATGTCACGCAAGTTCTCGGCAGTCTGATAGACGCTATTCTTCGTTCACCTTCAGGACCCAGACGGATCGATGCTCTACCTCCATCATACCGCACGTCGATGCCCAGGTTGTGCACATCGCAACACCACTGTCGGGCCAGCGGTGCAAAAGCACGGAAGAACTCATTATGGCTGAAACCCATATCTCTGGATACTGTGATCGATTCATAGCTGTCGACTTTCACACCGCGAACCCTAACCCCCGGCCACAGGCGGCCACATTGCGACAGTGTCCCCCTCTCGTAAATGGGTCAATTCACGCGCACTCTTGTCTTGATAAACGCCGTTCACCAAGACCAGGTGGACCAACTGCGGTGGCAGGTGATAGCGTTCGATCAAAGAATTCACAGTCCCATCTTCCGGTAATTCAAGTTGTACCGCACTCTGCACCGCGCCAGGCGGCAGAAATTCCGCGAGCCCGGCAAAAAGCTTGAACGTTACCTGCACGTCAAAGCCATCACGGTGAGCGGTAACTACCCGATAGCCTTGGCTGCCAGACCCACTCCCTGAGTGGCAGCCACGTAGGCTTCAGTCAGGTTAAGCGGGTTGCGCATGAGCCGATCCTTCCAGACCCCAAGATGCAGCCCAGTCTGGATCATGCCTCGAAGAATCCCCACCTGCGCAGTCAGTCCCAATGAATGAGCGCCGATCAGTACATCCTCTTCAAATTGCAGGTTCAGGTACCAGTAACGGCCCGGATCAGACAACTCGGCTGAATCACCACCATCAACACCCTCCCACGCACCAAACGATGCCGAAATGAGGCCCATGGTTGACAGAACGTTGAGATTTAAGCTGCCCTGATGCTTCAATTCGTGGCCATCCGACATGTTTATTGCGGCTATCCGGGCATGTTCAACTGCAGTCGGCTGAATCGCCTGGACACTGTATTCGCCGGTGGAAAAGTTGCGCCCCTGCGCCACGTCACCAGCCGCATAAACAGCATCGAGATTAGTTTGCAGACGATCATTCACCAGTATGCCGTGATCCACTTCAATACCGCTGCCTTCAAGAAAAGCCGTATTCGGTGCAACACCGGTCGCGGAGATCACAAGATCAGCATCCAGTGTCTCACCGTCAGACAGACTGACCTTCAACATGTCGTTTGGCGAATCGGATTCAATGCCCTCAACTCGGGTCGACGTCAGCACCCGAACGCCTTTGTCCTCGCACCAGCGTTTGATCAGTCCCCCAGAGGCCTCGTTCATCATTCGGGGCACCATACGGTTCTCCAACTCCACCACAGTCAGGTTGACCCCGCGGGCAGCCAGCGCTTCCAAGATAATGCAGCCGATGAATCCCGCACCCATCAGAACGATGCTCGAACCAGGCTTGGCGCGTTCAATGATTCGCCGGTAATCGTCCAGGGTCCAGCACGCATGAACACCTGGCAGATCAATCCCGTCGATCGGCGGCGCGGTTGGCGTGGATCCGCTAGCAATCAGTAAATGGTCGTAAGTCTGACTGCCACCGGAAACCAGAGTCAGGGTTTTGTCCTGCGTCGACAGTGCGGTCACCCGATCCTGGACTACCTCAATATTAAGGCTGTCGTAATGACCCTCGGTCTTACGTAAATACGTCCCCGCTTCGCCGATCATATCGTTCAGACAATAGGGGATCGCCATCCTTGAGTAAGGCGGTTCCGGTTCATTGCCAATCAAGGTAATGGCCGACTGCGAATCCAGTCCGCGTAGAGTTTCGGCTGCAACGACACCGGCTGGACCGGCGCCGATAATCACGTGGCGCATGATGACTCCTCCCGCAGGCTGACAGGGCGGCCAGATGGCCGCCCTGTCGGTCTACCAATTGAATGTGTAAAGTCTCAGTTGGGCACACCCAGGCGTGAACGGGTCTCGTCAGTGAGCTGCCCGTCGGCTGTCCAGCCGCGGAGCTCGTAATACTCGGGAAGCATCTCACTAAGACCGCAGACTTTGCCCTCGGCCGGACCGGTGTTGGCACCTTCCTCAAGCAATCGCTTGGGCAGGGTGTCATCTGCTGCGGTCAGACCCGCCTTCATGTTGAAATCGCGCTCGAGATTCCAGATTCTTTCACCGGTTTCCATCAGCCGGTCGGCACTCCAGTCCCCCTCACAAGCAGCATCCAATTGCGGTGCAACATTCTCCAAAGACCAGGCAAAGCTGGCAAACAGGCAAAGGCCTGTCGAGTCCCACGCCGCTGTTACATCCTGGAACGCCTTGACCAGCCCCGCTTTACCGTCGGTGGCGAGTGGGTCGGTCTTCTCAGGTATCCCAAGAATCTCGGACGAAACCGTATAGCCGCGCAAATGACAAGCGCCCCGGTTCGACGTGGCGTAGGCCAGGCCCATGCCCTGTATTGCCCTCGGGTCATAGGCCGGAAACTCCTGCCCCTTGACCGTCATCGAGAGTTCCGGGTGACCGTACTTTTCGCACAGCCGCTTGGAGCCGAGTCCAAGTTCAGCACCGAATCCCTTGCCTGTCGCGACCTGTTCAGCACACCAGGCCAGAGCTTCGGCGGAACCGAACTTGAGTGCCATACCACCGGTATGTTCCTGAGTGATTACCCCGAGATCATAAAGTTCCATTGCTGCGGCAACCGTCGCGCCAAACGTGATCGGATCAAAGCCATCCTCATTGCACACGAAGTTGGCATAGGTCATGGCATCCAGATCATCAACCCCGGTATCAGCCCCTAGCGCCCAGGCAGCTTCGTATTCCAGGCCCCCGGAATTGCCCCAGTACTGGGGCTTATTTTCTACCGTGAAATGGCCTTGATCTACTGTCGAGATTCGGCCACAAGCAATGGTGCAGCCAAAACAGGCTGCATTGGTCGTCAGATTGGGCTTGCCATCACTCTTACGTGGTTCAAGCATCTGCTCACCGGAGATATTACTCGCGCCCTCGAACTTCACTTCCCGCATATTACGCGTCGGCAAAGCACCGGATTCGTTGATGACGTTCATCAGCACCTGGGTGCCGAGAGTTGGCAATCCCTGACCGGTGACAGCGTGATCAGCCAGCACCTGTTTCTGCTCGGCGACCGTTTGCATGAACCGTGCCGGATCCTTGATGTTCCCAACACCCTGGGTGCCAATCACTGCGATCGCCTTAAGGTTCTTCGACGCCATGACCGTACCGACCCCAGAACGCCCGGCAGCCCGGTGCAGGTCATTCACTATCGCTGCGTAGAGGCATCCGGCTTCGGCCGATCGACCGCAGGCTGCAATCCTGAGCTGGGGGTCGTGGTGAATCTTGTGCAGTATCTCATCGGTCTCCCAAACCGATTTACCCCAGATCTCATCGGCCGAAAGCAGTTGTGCCTGGTCATTCTCCAGATATAGGTAAACCGGGCTGGGCGATTTGCCTTCGAAGATGATCATGTCCCAACCGGCCGATTTAAGTTCGGCACCAATAAATCCACCAGAATTGGAACAGGCGATTGCTCCAGTCAACGGGCTCTTGGTGATGACTGAATAGCGACCACCAGTGGAAGCCATCGTGCCCGTCAGCGGGCCAGTCGCAAAGATCATCTTGTTCTTCGGTCCCAGTGGGTCACAGGTCGGGTCGACCTCTTCGACCATGTAACGCGTCGCCAGACCACGCTGGCCAATATACTCCGCCGCCCACCCCATGTTGAGCGGCTCGCTCGTGCAGGTCCCCTCGGTCAGGTTGACCCGCAGTACGTTGTTAGCCCACGCCATGTCTTTTCTCCTAAATGTGGTTACGCACTTGCCTGCGGCGCATTATCTGTCTTGGCCGCCCAGGCACGCATGCGCTCAAAACCGGTCTGATCGGCGTTGATGTATGTAATCGCTTCGGTCGGACATGCCTTCACACAAGCCGGGTCACCACCACAGAGGTCGCACTTGATCACCTTACCGCTGTCTTGGTCGTAGTTGACCGTGCCGAACGGGCAGGAGACGGTGCAGACCTTGCAACCGACGCAACGATCGGAGATCACGTCTTTGGATCCGGTCACCGGGTTGGCAACGATGGCGTCAACCGGGCAGGCCTGCATACACCAGGCTTCCGCACACTGCGTACAGGTATACGGGGTAAACCGACCTTCCTGATGGAAGGTAAAAACTTTTATTCGAGATTTGGAGGGATTAAACACGCCCTCGTTTTCGTACGAACAGGCCATCTCGCACTGCAAACAACCGGTACATTTTCCTGGATCGATATGGAGCGATTTAAGCATCTCTCCGCCTCCTTCACTTGGTTTTAGGTTTGTGTTCAGTACACGATCACGATATCTGCCGAGACCACGCGACCTGCGTCTATGTTACACGTTTACTTGACAACTTCAAACAGTACCGGGGTCGTATTCTAGGTGGACCCCCATGCCAGAACCAATCAGCCGTTAGAATCCACCAACTGCTTATCTGAGATCAGGCGACCCGCTAGGCACAGTTAACGCGCCAATACCCTTGACGATGCCATTTCACATACGAGTCACGTGCGAAATATGAACAGAAGTTCCCTCGTTGTGCTGCTGAAGTTTCTACTGGTTGCCATTCTTCTGGGCGTGATCTTTTCCGCGATCGACTGGCAGGACAGTTATACCCGCCTCTCGGCAAAGGGTGACCCGATCGAGACGGTCGCTGGCCGAATTCTCGGTCCCTGGGATACGGACCCGGTCCGTTTCCAGGCGTACGATTCAGCCGCACCCCAGACACTCAAGGGGGGACGAGGGGATGATGGCACGACGGTTGTCATCGCTCCGGGTTTCTTGACCTATCTCAGAAATCTTGATCTTCGCCTTTTCGCGGCTGGT
>CAUZOB010000272.1:0-5246 GCA_963581185.1 Planctomycetota bacterium
AAGGCGGCCGAAGGCTCTGGCTCCTGGGAGACCACAGTGGTCGATGCCAGCATTACAGCCAGCAGGGCAAGAACGAAACGAGTACTTACTGGCGGGCTGATCATTTCAGCGAGACTTTCATTTCTTGCCTTGCTTCGGATTGGCAGAGGGTTTCCTGTCCCATGGTTGAGGCGGTGTGGGTTGGTATCGTGGCCGCGCGTCCTTGGCCGGAAAAGACGCCAGCGTACGTTCAAAGCGAGCCAGGGCGGCCCGATCGGCAGGCAGCCGGCTTTCCAGCAGGTTAATTTCTTCAGTTGGGTCCATCGAGAGGTCGTGCAGTCGCGTGATCTGCCGGTTGATGATAAAGACCTTGTATTGCTTGTCACGAATAACTCGATCCGTAAACTCCTGCCGTGGCCTGACTCCGTTAACGTCCAGTGAGGCTGCCCCGAACCCCATCGCCAGCATCCACTTTCTTGCCGTATCGTCTCGTTTGCCAAGGATTACTTTTGCCAGCGAATAGCCGTCCAATGTGAGTTCGGCGGGCGGCTTCGTTCCAGCAAGCTCAGCAAAAGTCGGCAGAATGTCAGTAAAGTCTGTCAGTGTGTCGCTAGTCACGCCGGCCGGCACGCGGCCCGGGCAGTTAACAATGAACGGCTGTCGCGGCCCGTTTTCAGTCAACTTGGCTTTGCCGCCCCGAACCTCACGGCCATCCATACGACCCCGAATACCACCTCCCGAGCCGTTGTCTGTCGTGAAGATCACAATCGTGTCGTCGCGTATGCCCAGCTCATCGATCGCATCAACCAGCCTGCCCACCAGCGTGTCAGTATAGAGCACCATGGCTGCATGCTTTTCTGCCTTGCTTGAGGCGTTCGGCTTGTCCGGTGTAGCTACAAGTGGTCCGTGGGTCAGGACCATCGGGTAGTACATCAGCAGTGGACGACCCCGGTTCTCCTTCATGAAATCAATCAGGTAATCCACGAACAGATCGGGGCCGAATTTACCCTCGTATGTCTTACTGGGTGTTTGGTCTGTGTAGATGTAGGGATCCCAATAGCGTTCGCCACTCGGTGGATTCTCTGACTCGTAACCGGTCCACATACACCAACGGTCGAATCCATGGTGCTTCATTGCCAGCGGCTGGACGCGAAAATCGTTGATCTGCCATTTGCCCGCAGCACAGGTGAGATAGCCCTCGTCGCGGAGAATCCGAGCGAAGCTTGCGTTCTCCTTCCAATCGAAATGGCAGCCGGCACCCCAGCGCGGAACATCCCAGTGATTGCACCAGCCGTGACGGAAGGGATACTGGCCCGTCAGTAACGTCACCCGGGTGGGCGTACATTGCGGCATGGAATAGGCATTTGTAAATGACAATCCGCCGCTCGCAAGTTCATCGATTCGAGGCGTCTTGATCAACTCCGCTCCGTAACTACTGATCCATTCGGGGCCAAGATCATCGACCATGATAAAGAGGATATTGGGTTGCCGTTGCTTGGCATGCAGCTGATTCGGGCTGGCTGTGGACAGGCCTATAAAGGCCATGCAGGCCACCAGGCAGTATCTGGTCAGACGTTGACGCATGAAATAGTCACCTCGGATACCGTTGGAATTGTCGGTCGCATTATAGGTGCACGTCGATGGCCCTCGGAATCCCCGTCGGGACGTTTCGCTGATTCACTGGCTCGGAACTACGGCGCTGCCGCTGAGCAAGTTACAATGCTGGCGATGCCAGACCGAGTTACAGAACACGGCGACTGGCACAGAAACAAAAGGCGTCATGAAGAGGGTGGCCATGCCAGCTCGAAAAGTCTATTTCAACGGCGAGTTTGTCGCCGAGCAAGAAGCTCGTGTTTCCATCTTTGATTCGGCCCTGATGTTCGGCGATATGGCGTTCGAAATGACGCGTACCTACGGCCAGCAGCCATTTCGTTTGCGCGAACACCTTGAACGACTCTACGCCTCGTTACGACTGATGGAAATTGACTGTGGTCTGACTCTGGAAGAAATGGAATCGGCCACGCTGGACACGCTCGCCCAGAATCTCCCCTCGGAAGCAGAGGATGTCGACTGGCAGATCATGCACGATGTCTCACGCGGTCCGTTGCCAGTTTACCGAACGGCCTTTCCCGAAGGCCTGCGGCCCACGGTCCTGATCAACTGCTGGCCATTGATCACGCACATGGGCGGATTTGCTGAACGCTACGCCGAGGGAGTTGATGTCATCATTCCAGCCCAGATCGCTGTCCCTGCGCATCTGGTGGACCCAAAAGCCAAAACGCGCAGTCGCCTGCATTACCAGATGGCGGTCCTGCAAGGGGCTCGGGCTGATGGAGCCTGGCCGGTCATGATGGACCCCGATGGCTTTCTTGCCGAGGGACCAGGCTGGAACATTTTCCTCGTCAAAGATCGAGTAATCTACACGCCGGAACCACGCAATATTCTCCTCGGAGTCAGTCGCGGCACCATTTTTGATCTGGCCCGAGAACAGGGACTGGATATATGCGAGACCAATCTGGGCCGTTACGAGGCACTCCAGGCCGATGAGATCTTCTGCACGGCTACCACCTATGGACTCGTGCATGTGGCCAGTTTCGAAGGCCAAGCTGTCGGTGATGGTACCGCCGGTCCTGTGTTTCATGAATTGATGCAGGCCTGGAAGGCCCTGGTCGGTGTTGATTTCGTGGCCCAGGCGGAAGACTATGCGAGACGGCTTCCACAGTGGTTGGCGGATGAAGAACAGTCAATCCAGCAACTCAAGCAGGAGGCGTAGAATGCTTCAGTCAGAACAGCGTCGACTTGTCTTGTATATGGCCTGGCTTGCGTTTGCCTGCTCCGGTATGGCGATTGCAGAAGAACCGGCCACCAATGTGGAGATCATCGCCCACCGGGGTGCCAGTCATGATGCTCCGGAAAACACGCTCTCGTCCGTCCGCTTGGCCTGGCGTCGCGGCGCGCCATCTGTCGAAGTTGACGTCTTCCTGTCACGCGACAACCAGGTGATTGTCTACCACGACAAAACTACCAAGCGAATTGGTGGTCGAGATCGACCAGTCACAGACCAAACGCTGGAGGAATTACACCAACTGGATGTTGGCAGCTGGAAACATGACAAGTATGCCGACGAGAGGATTCCCACACTTGGGCAGGTGTTGAAAACTGTGCCTCGCGGTGGGCGGATCTATATCGAGATCAAAGATAACCCACGCATCGTTCCATACGTGACGTCCTTATTGAAGACCTGGAAGCACACAGCGGACCGTGCCGTCGTGATTGCTTTTTCCTACGACGTGGTCCTTGCGATGAAAAAGGCAATGCCAGATCTGCCAATCTACTGGTTGATCAGCTTCAAGCGGGGCGACGAATCTCAGCCCTGGAAACCCGACCCGGACAGCGTGATCCAAAAAACGCTCGATGCGAACGTGGCTGGCATTAGCATCAATATGTCGGACCTAATTACGCCCGACCTGGTGCAACGAGTCCACGATCGCGGCCTGGGCTTCTATGTCTGGACTGTGGACGACCCTGCCGATGGCCAGCGGTTACTGGATGCAGGTGTGGATGGTATCACTACGAATCGCCCTCGCTGGTTCGCTCAGCAACTGGGCCTGAGCAACGATTAGCCAGCTGCTGGCCGATTATTCGGCTTCTTGTAGCTCGGCCAGAATGGCCCTGGCGGCATTGTGCCCGGGCGCTCCTGTCACACTTCCACAAGGGTGCGTGCCAGATCCGCACATCCAGAGGCCTGCCAGGGGAGTGGCGTAACCACTCCAGTCGGGCAATGGCCGGCGATTGAGCATCTGGTCAATTGTCATGTCCAGGTGCCGAATCGAGGCGTCGGTGATTCCGGTCTCCTGTTCAATGTCAGCCGGTGTGTAGAGCCGCTCCCATTGAACCAGATCGCGAAATCCCGGCGCATAAAGCTCCATCACATCATGAACTGACTCAAGGACTCGCGGCCGCCATGAATCCCAGTCTCCTTCGCCAGGTCTTCCCGGCGCAAAGCGAATCCAGGCACCGAAAATGTGATGGCCAGCCGGTGCCATGTCGGGTGTGTAGGCGGTAGGCAGCTGCAGGCTCATAACCGGCTGGCGAGAGGGAATTCCGCTCAGAGAATCCCGCCAGGCCTGCTCGATATATTCAAGCGACGGTGAAATTCGAACACTCGCGGCGGCGGCAGGTTGGTTCCGCATCGATTGCGGCATGGCAGAAAAAGCAGGAACTCCGTTAAGCACAGCATGGTACTTCATATTGCCGGCGCGAGTTTTGAGTTGCTCGACCTGGCGGCGGAAAGTCTCCGGCAAACAGCCAGGCGGCACAAGCGTCAAAAACGTCCGCTTTGGATCGGCATTTGAGACGATCAGGTCGGCTTCCAGGATCTCGCCGTCGATGAGTTCAACGCCGGTGGCCCGATGGGATGAGACCTGCAGCTGCTTGACAGCGGCGCTGCAACGAATCGTAGCCCCCTGGCGGCGGGCAGCGTCTGTCAGTGCCGCGGTGATCGATCCCATGCCGCCTTGAGGAACACCAATCCGGCCGCTGCGACCGACTCCATCGTTCGCCGATTCGATTACCTCGGCCAGCAGCGATCCAACCGCCGTTGGATAGCCTACATCGTCAGCTCGTGCGAAAGCGCAACGGACCCGATCCGTGACAAAGAATTCGGACAGAAGATCCCAGTGGCTGCGTGTCAGCATTGCATCCAACACGCGTTCATGGGGTGTCCCTCGGTATTGATCGTAGAGTTCCTCGTGCGTCGGTGGAGATCGAAAAAAGACCGACTGGGCAATCTCCTTTGCCAGCTGCATGAACTCCTGGTAGGCAAACAGGCCGTCGGCGTCCTGCTGGCTGTAACGCGACAAATCTGCCGCTGAGCGTTCGGCGTCGCCCCACAACATGATCGCGTCGCCATCTGGAAACGGAAAGAACATTGTTGGATCGTGCGGTAGAACATCGACACTATCTTCCGGAATGTCGAGGTCTTCAAAGATACGACCGCCTGGGCCGTTGGCGCTGTAAGCGAATGTCGAGAAGAAATGGCCAGGAGTCAGTTCCTGAGTCACACAGGCGCCACCCGGGTGGGGATTGCGTTCGACGATGGTGACCTGTAATCCGGCTTGCGCCAGGTAGGCTCCGCAGATCAGGCCATTGTGGCCTGCGCCAATGATGATTACTCGAGCTGGGTGTGCCACGGTGCGATAGAGGGTAAGGAGTGTCAGGGGGTCTGGAAGAAGCGGTCAATGTGGCCGTGAATATAGGTTAAAATG
>CAUZOB010000273.1:0-5233 GCA_963581185.1 Planctomycetota bacterium
CGAACAGCTGATTGGCGATTTCCCCGAGAGTCCACTGGCAACCAACGCGAAACAGATTGTCGACGCCGTCAAGTCACAAGCTCCCTAGGGCCAGTCGGCCACGCTGCTGACCTGCACGGTTTTTTTTCACCACCCGACTGCGAGTCTGACCATGAAGAAGACACTCACCTCCCTGCTGTTCCTGGTGGCCCTTATCGCCACTTTCTCGCTGGGAAATCTTGTCTTGATATCCCAGGAAGAGGGTGCCAAGGATCCTCAAGAGGCCGGGTCGCAGATTGATCCGGTCAGCGAACAAGCGGCACCACTGGAAGGGGAGCTGGGTAAATATAAGCCGACCACGCCCGAAGCTGCCGAGGTGATGGTCAAGCTGATTGACCTCTACCACGAGCACGGCCGAGTCTTCGGTCTGATTCGCGTAGCCCAGACCTTCGTCGCCACGCAACCCAATGATGCGCGCCATCAGCCGGTGATGTTGAAGCTGATCGATGGTCTGCAGGTGATGTCCCGCAACAAGGACCTGATCGTTGCCTGTCGGCAGTACCTGGAACGATATGCCAGTACTCCCCAGGTCGCACAGGTTGAGATTCGATTGACCGACGCCTTGATGCAGACGGACGATCTACTAAGTTCCGCTAAGGCAGCTCAAGCGGTCTGGAAACGGCAGGGTCCGAACGCCAGTGGCCGCCGCTACGGCATTGCCGCCATCAATTATTTCTGCTCGCGGCTCGGTGGCGAGCACATCAAGACCGGTGCCGACCTGGCCGCAGAGATTTTTCAGCGACTGCCCAACGGCACATACGCACGCGAGGTTGGCCGTCGCGCGTACGAGGAATATTACCGCTCCAGCCAGTGGGCCAGCGTGGTCACGCTGGGTGGCAAGCTCGTGCAGCGAAATCAATTGGAAGACAACGTCTATCGAATTCGGGTGCTCTCCGGCATTGCCTATGCGCACGGGCAACTCCAGCAATACCGCAACGCCGCCACGGCCTACCAGGCGGCGCGGAATGTCGAGGATCGGCCGGAATTCCAGCAGTCGCAAATCGCGGTTCTCAACAGCGCCCAGGCCAAGCCGGCGGACATTGAAAACCTGGCAAACCAGTACATCCAAAAGAACCCCACGATCGACAATCGATTTGGCGTGAGGTTGTACGTCGCGCAGGCTTACGAGCGCGAGATGAACACGAATCGAGCCCGCGATCTGTACCGCGACATTCTCTACAACTCACCCGTCGACGTCGGTGAGATCAACCCCTTCATCACGCTTAACGGTACCGAACCTGCCCAGATTGCGGACAGTGAAAAGCACTTGCGTGCCGCACTCGCCAAGCAACCGCTCAAAGCCTATGCGATCCGCTACTACCTGGCGTTTGGTATTGCCCGCGATCGCCAGAAAGATATTCCCAAGTCTCGGCAACTGTGCCGTGAGTTCCTGCAGCAATCGCCCGGCGGAGGCGGCTGGACTGACAACGTGATTGCCCACCTGCTGGCGACCGCTGCGAATGACAACGAGTTTCGCGCCGACGTTCGGCTGGCCTTGAGCATGCGTCGAAAGTTTGTTCAGCAGGATTCGCTGCGGACCTATATCGCCCGCTGGATCAGCAGCAATAAGAGCAACAAAGAATTGCGTCCGCGGCTGCAGATAGCGGCCCAGGAGTTGGCCACCGCCGACAAGGATGTTGTCGTCTCCCGCTGGCAACTTCACCGGCTTGGCTATAACGACCGCAAGGCTGTGGCGGCCCGCGAGGAGTTATTGCTGCCGGGCAACTACAACACGCTGACCCAGTCGCAGGCCCGCGAGATCGCTTACAACCAGGCCTACTACTATCGTCACTATGCTCCGGCCAAGCAGCGTGCCGAATCCGCCACTCGCTGGGCCAAGTACGTGCAGCGATTTGGCGACGACCAGTCCGGCGTACTGGAATACTTCTATGCGGCCACCGATTACGCCGAGCCAGAAGTTCGCAAGCTGGCCGCAACCCAGCTGCTGCGAGTTCACAAGACGGACTTCAACCCGGACTGGGCTCGCCGTCTGATGCAGGCCGCCGACGTGAATGATGATCCGGCCCTGCTCAAGCAGGCTTACCAGTGGTTGATGCAATGGCAAGCCGAATTCAAGAAGAATCCCCAGTATGCTGCCCTGATGGGCGACATCCTGCTCAAACACAAGCTGGAAGCCGAGGCCACAGCTCTCTGGACACTGACGGCCAACCTTGGCCTGATTCACGCCGACGTTCGCGATTGTGCCGGTCGGCTGTTAGCCCGCGAGGAAGATAGTGCCAGGAAAGTAGTCTTGATCCAGAACATGCTCAAGGTGGAATCCGATTATCACGGCCGCTACACAAGCTGGTTGGCCAACGAGCACATCGTCAACAAGAACCTCAATGCATTTGGCCAGGTGCTGGCACAGGCCCGCACAAAACAGGACGAGCGCCCCGATCGCGGCTGGGACTTTGACTACAACTCCGCCATCGGCTGGCTCAACACTTACCGCACCGACACCGAGGCAACCGATGCCGATCGCAGCCGGGTCTACACGGCGGTCAAGAACCTGCAAGTGCAGCCCGCCTCGGCAGTCGCAGAACTGTTCCTGCTGGAGATGGAACAGCCGGAGACGCGACCGGAAATCGATCGGCTGCTTGTTTACCAGCGGATCACTCAGCAACTTGGTCACGTCTACTGGATGTGGGATCCGATGGTTGGTTTTGCCCAGTCGGCGATGGCCCGCAAGGACCATGTGGCGGCCGCGGCCCTCGCGACCGGTATGTTGGCCAACATGGGTGGCGTGGATGACGGTCGGCAGGAGGTGATGCGCAAGATCGTCAGTTCCAGCTATGCCCGAATGGGTGGCGTTGGTTTGACGATCGATGAATCCAGTCCCCTGGCGCCGCTGCTGCAATCGGCGCTTTACCTGCGGCTGGGTGACACCCGGCTGGCCTTCGATACTTTTGACGAGAATCGAGCGCTCTTCGATGAACATCGCAATGAACTTCCAGTCGACTTGATCGTCTTCGTCTGCGACACACTGATCGCAGCCAGTGGCGACGAGAACCACAACTACGTGGAAGAAGTTCTTCGCGGCTGGATGGTCCAGAACAGCGAATCGGCACAGATCGAGGATGGTGAAAAAGCACAGATCCAGTTGCTGCTGGGCAAGAATTTCTATCGCTCACAGCGTTACGATATTGCCCGCGGTGAGTACCTGACGGTTATTAATCGTTATCCAGAAACTCCAGAAGCGATCGACGCTGAGTTCGGCGTGGGTGAGACATTCCTCGCCCAGAAGGTTTACGACCAGGCGGAACAGGTTTTTGAGAAGTTGTCGCAAAGTACCGACAGCCGGGTCATTATCCGCTCGGAGTTTCTCCGGGGCGTGCTGGCATTTCGCCGTGGCGATCGTGATGATGCTCGCGACATTTTCCGCTCGGTGCTGGAGCGGGTGCCAGATGTCGACCTGGCAAACCAGACGCTCTACAACCTGGCCGAGGTTTACCGTATCGAGGAGCGGTACATCGACCAGCTTAACCTGCTACGGACCGTTGGCCGGCTGGGTCAGACCAGCAAGCGACGCCATCGACCTGGCGATCCACTCTCGATTGTCGTACACGACAGTGACCTCGGAATCAGCCGAGGCCATAGTCGCATTCCGGTGATCGTATCGACCGAGCCTGGTGGTGACCGCGAGCTGGTTTACCTGACCAGTTCCGGAGCGGGCAAGGGCCTGTTTCGTGTCGATCTGAACACCCAGCTGGGTGACGCCCAGCAGGATGACCGCGTGCTGCAGCTGACCGGCATAGACATTATCAGGTGCGACTATCCTGACGAATTCAAGGCGGATTTCAAGAATGTACCGCTCTCCGATGTGGAAATCCGAATGGCGGCGAATGCCGACTTCAAGGTCGCCAGCAGCCAGATCCAGACGGACGAGGAACAGACGTTCAGTCAACAGCTGCAACAGGAAAGTGGGGATACTCCCACCGATTCCAGAGTCTCCCAGATTCGGCCGGAGAATGAGATCAAGCCAGGCAATCCTGTTTACCTGCGGATCGAGGACCACGATCGTGACATCTCATCCGATCCCGACACTGTACTGATTCGGGTCGGAACCGACAGCGGCGACGAGGTCCAGGTGATCGGCACAGAGACCGGCGCCCACACCGGCATTTTCGAAGCCTCCGTGGAGACCGCCGAACTGCCAGCCGGTGCGCTGGCCAGCGATACGGCGATCGACCACAGCCCCTTGATGGCAATCGACCGCGACCGCAAGACCTCCTGGCGCAGCCAGCCAGACGGCCAGACGCCGAAATTCATGACCGTGGACATGAAAGACCTGTTCGACGTTTCACGCGTCCGAATTTCGACCCCCAGCCTGGACAACAACAATCCGTTGCGTGGCCAGTTGCAGGGAAGTTATGACGGCGAATTCTGGTTCCGCCTGGCCAGCTACCCGGCCGAACCGGTGGTTAGCAATTTCAACGATGAAATTGGCCAGATGACGCTCTACCGTTACGCCGGAAACTACTCCGGTTACACCAACTGGAACCAGGTCCAGCAGTTATTCCAGAACACCAAGCCGGTAGAACAAGCCGAAGTGGATCAGCTGTCATACGAGCCGGACACATCCGATCCGGATAACGTTCCCGGCCAGGCGGCCGCAATCTGGTATGGAAAGATCGTGCAACCGGTCGCCGGAGCCGTCCGCTTCCAGCTGACTGGAACAACCAACGGGCTGGCCCTGGATGGGCTGCTCGAGTTGGCCGTGGGCCGCGGCAACCGATCGATCGATGTCTGGCTGACCCAGGGCGTGCATGAACTGACAGTCTTTACGGCCAACGCCAATGGAGTTCAGCCGCTGACGGTCCGGCGAGCCCATGCACAACTCGATACAGCCAACGTCAACGCTACTCCCTTTGTGCCACGTGACTTCGACCTCACGCAACCAGCCGCCAATGTGATCGCCAGTCCCGCTGCAGCTGGTGCAGCACTGATGCTGACCGCCGACCAGGCTCAGCTGCAGAAGAAAAGCGAGAACTTTGCAATTGTCGAAATCGATGGCGTCAACCGCATTCAGAACTGGCTCGACGTGGAAGACTTCGTCAGCTTTGAAGTGAACTTTACCGA
The DNA here is from genome assembly GCA_963581185.1 of Planctomycetota bacterium. Taxonomy (GTDB): domain Bacteria; phylum Planctomycetota; class Planctomycetia; order Pirellulales; family Pirellulaceae; genus SAT2750. The sequence goes on from CAUZOB010000273.1 coordinate 5,119, forward strand.
GGCGGGAGTCTACCAGTTGCTGCTCGATTACGGCCGTACTGGCAACCCGGTCAAGGGCAGCGTCGAAGTCGGTCAGCAGGTGATTGACCTGCACCTCGCATCCACTGGTGCCTGG
>CAUZOB010000274.1:0-5223 GCA_963581185.1 Planctomycetota bacterium
TAGTGCCGCCGAAGGTCACGCCGGGCAGCGACGTGGGTGTTTCGCCCGTCATGCTATGGACGGCCGACGGTGCAGTCATCTTGGGGTCATAGGTCTCGTACTGGCTGGGGCCGCCATGCTGGAAAACGAAGATCACCGACTTGCCCTTGAGCAGCTTCCAGGGATCCTTGCCTGTGGCGGCGGCAATGGCCTGGGGCAGGGCCAGCCCGGCCATACCCATCGCGCCCACTTCCAGAAAGGAGCGGCGAGAGACTCGATTGTGCTGTGATTCGAAAAACTTCAGCATGCCGGTGATCTCATCTGTAAGTGGCTCAATACTTCCAGCACTCTTCATCGACGCGACAGAATCGCATCCATCACGCTATTTCATCATACCACGCGTTTACAGTTCAGCGTTAGATGTTTGTTGCCAGGGGACCACCTGGAGGGTGCTTCGGGTCGCTCGCTACTTGATCGTCGGATCGCCATTGATGTAACCCAGCGACTCAAGAAAACGATCCATTTCGGTCACCGTCTTGAGAAAATGCTCCTCGCTGCGGTTGCGATTAAAAAAACCGTGCGGTTGACCCTCGTAGAGATGTAAATCACAGCGGCTACCAACAGCCGCCATCAAGCGATTGTATTTTTCGGCCGTTGCCACCGGAATCAACGTGTCCTTCGTCCCCAGGAAGACAATCGTCGGTGGCGTCCCTTTGTGAATATTGTGGATCGGTGAGATCTCCTTGAAACGATCCTTGACTCGCTCATGTCCAAATCCTTTCGGACCGTTATCGAAGACCGGGTTAAAAAGCAGTAGCGCATTTGGTCGACAGCTGGTGTTTGTATCTTCCCCCTTCTCCTCCAGGCCTGGCACTGTCCCCGTGGCAGCTGCCACATGGCCTCCCGCCGACCCGCCACCTGCCGCAATCCGATTCGGATCGATCCCCAGCTCAGCTGCATGGCCTCGCACCCAGCGAATGGCAGACTTGCCATCTTTCACACACTCAAAGGGACTCGTCCCCTGGCGGCTCTTGACCCGGTAATCCGCCACGATCCCAACCATACCTCGCGCGGCCAGGTAGGAAGCATGTTCTTCGAATTGCTTTGGTGTTCCCCCGTTCCAGGCGCCGCCGAAGAAGAATACCGCGGCAGGCCGCTTCTCCTGGCGATCCCCCTGGGGCCGAAAGACATACAGGTAAAGCTCGCCCTGGGCGGTCGCCTTATAGCAGTGCGCCGTGGCGCCCTTCAGTTCTAGCGGCACACCCTTTGCCCCTTTCTGGCCAGGCAACGCACCTTCCATTACCAGCAGCAACAAACTTGCCACGACCAGCTGCTTGAGATGATTCACTTTTCTGCCCCCGTCTTACGATCTGCCATCTCGTCCAATTCGGACAGTTTCAATCGTACGCTCATGATGAAGGGCTCCTCGCCCGCAATCCAGTGGCCGTATGTCGTGGTCACAAAAGTCCCATCCGGCAGGATCTCAACTCCAGGGTATGCACAGTCACCGCCATTGTGGTTATCCATCAATCGCACTCGATACTGACCTTCCCGGCCTTTAACGATATCTTCATAGCGGCCGACCCAGCCAACCCAATCGCCCTTGGTGGGACTGCTGCGCGTCGTATCCCGGAAGGAAATGAACAGCCGTCCGTCCGGACCATACTTACCGGTATGCCGATCGCCTGTCAGGGCTGCCGGCAGTTCACGCGGCTCGCTCCAGGTCTTACCCTCGTCATTTGAGAACACCACGAACGAGTTATGTCGCCGCGAATTCTCACGCAACAGGACCGCCAGCTGCTTGCCATTCGGCGAGCGGATAATACCCGGCTCACAGAGATGTGCCGAGGAATGCGTGGCAATAATTTCGGGCTCGCCCCAGGTCAGCCCACCATCCACTGACAACGTCTTGTAGACATAGAAGGTGCTTGCCCGGCCAGTCCCTTTGAAGAACCGGCCGTCATCGTGGAAGAGGGCCATGTAATGCCCGTCCCCAGTCTGCAGGGCCTCCACACAGCCCATCGTGACAATTCCACCAAAGTCGCCAACGGCCTTCAGCTCAGACCATTTCTGCCCGTCATCCTCACTGACCGCCATCCGCACCGGGTAGAGGCCTGAGAACACGATCAGCCGCTTCGTCCCATCAGCATCAACCACACGATGGATCGTCGGCACTTCTTTCGATGTAGACCAGCTGGCTGGCGTCGGAATCCGTTCAGACCAGGTCAGCCCTGCATCTGCACTGCGCTTGTAACAGATCGCTCCGCGACCATGACCCTTCGGGTAGACACACAAGATGGTCTTATTGTCCTCCAGAAGCACCGTGGTCGGATGTCCCAAATACTGGCCAGGCTCTCTGTCGACCATTACCTGGCGATCGGTTTGGCCGGAGAGGTCAAGCGTGGGGATTGTATAGGCCGCTGGCAGAGATCGCGGCCGTACTTCCGAGCTGCCGTGAAAACTTAGCTGCCGCACCTGCATCGTGCTACGCATCGGATTGAAGCCAAACATATCAATCCGGCCGCGATCTCCATCGGCAACATGAACCAGCTGTCCTTTGATCGAAAACCGATACTGGCTTCCCGCCCGTACCGCTTCAAACTCTATCCATTCGCCGCGCTTGAAGAACTCAGTCGGCGTCCCCAGCAACTTGACACCGCCAAACATCGGGCCACTCAGGTAGACCGTGCGGCTGGCACCCTCAAAGCCAAAGTGGTTGCGGCCAAAGAAGAACGACGCAGCACTCGCTTCCTGGTTCAGCATCCGTAATTCGGCTCGAACACGAAAATCGCCAGCATGGATGATGTGGTTGGCAATCAAGAGCTTGCTGTCCGCACCCTCAACCCCCTCGTCGACAAGCCGCCAGCCACTCCCCTCCAATTGGACACCGTCAGCCTTGCCGTCAGCCACGAGCTGATGCGGTGGCTGTCGGGGTAAAGATGCGAGTGGGACCTGGCCACCCGGCAGCTGCCCAGCCTTGATCTTCGCCAGGATTTCGGTCCTCAGCAGACGACTAACCAGCTCCTGCCCCTTGTCATTCGGATGCACACTGTCCAACAGCAGGTGGTCGGAATCCTGGTTCGGCTGCATGTCATACCGCTGGTACTCCTGCCAGATATCCAGCAGCGTCAGCTTGTGCTTCTGGGCCAGCGCCCTGGCTGCTGCTGCGTAACTGCCTGTTAAATCAACTTGCCAGCCAGCCATCTCCTTGTGGGGCCGGTTGGGGGTCATCAAGATCACGACGGCGCCATCTTTTTTCAGCGTACTGATCATCTGGTCAAGATTGCCGCGATAAGCCTCGAGCGAAATCCGTGGCGCATCACCTTCTTTGCGGCTGTCGACCCATGAATCATTCCAGCCAAACTGAATCACCACCAGGTCCGGCTTGCGTTCCCGCACAGCACGCTCGAATCGATCCAGAGCATGGTCAATTGCATGGCGGGCATTGTCGCTGCGGTGGCCCGTGTGGCTGCCACCGATGCCCGCATTGTGCACCCGGGCGGCAACACCCGCTGTGCTCAAGCTGGCTGGAAGCCGCTGTGCGTAAACTCGATCTATCGTCGATCGAATAGCAGTTGTTGAATCGCCAAACGCCACGATGGTGAGCGGTTGAGCCTGCGCCGAGCCGGCCACAAACAGCAGCGCAACGAGACACGCCGATATCATCCTGCACATAGCCTTGCCCTCACAACTTTTTTCGATCCAACGACTTCTTTGCAGAGAAATCAACTCCCAGCGGCTTATAGCGTATCTGCAATCCCTCCCGGCTCAAGCGGAAGGCAGTCAGCCCGGGTCGGAATTCCGGCAAATTGAATCCCGGGGCCTGCTGTTCCTCGAGTTTCCTGTCGAGGTTATAGAGCACGCTTGGGCAGGTCATTTCGTACAGCGGCCCATGATCGTGCCAGCCCCTGACACCATTATGAAAATGCCCGTGCAATAGGCAGACAACACGATCGGCATGTTTTTCCAGTATCTCGTAAAGCTGGGTCTGGCCATTCGCTGGCTTCACATACCAGCCCCGGTCCGGATGCAAGTTCTTGTGGGCGGGCACATGCATGGCAATCACCACCAGTTGGCCTGCCGCCGCCGCCTGCTGGCACTGCTGATCCAGCCAGACAAGCTGCTCATCGCCCAGGAAACCGTCGTGGGATTTCAGGTGGGAATTGTTCAGTAGCAGGATGCGCAGCCACTTGTGCTCGACAGCGTAGGGAAGCTTCCGGCCCAGCTGTTTCTCAAACTCGTCAAGTGGATCATGGTTGCCTGGTATCTCATAGACCGGCTTGCCGATACTGTCTCGAATTTCCTTGTACGTGGCGTACAGTTGCACCCGCCCACCATCGACCACGTCACCAAGGTGCAAGACCAGGTCGCCCGGCAGCGTGGCCAGTTCCTTTGCCGCCGCTCGCCACTGCTTTTCCGCCGTCGCTTGATCGCGATAACCCAGGTGGGTATCGCTCGCCACAAGAAACTCTACAGGCTCGTCTGCCGGGGCAGCCTGCAGGGCCGGCAACTGGAGCACGTAGCCGGCAGCCAGACCACCAGAAGTGGATCGCACAAACGCCCGTCGGCCAAGCTTGTTGCTCGCTGTTCCAGGGTGGCCGCCCATAAGGTCTCTAGGGGATGCTCGCCGGCCGGCCTGCTTGCTAGACATCGAGGTTGTGGATATCCAGTGCGTGTCGCTCGATATATTCCCGCCGCGGCTCAACATGGTCACCCATCAGCGCCTGGAAGAGGTCGCTGGCGGCGGTAATGTTAGGAATCGTGACTTTCACCAGCGTTCGGTTGGCCGGATCGAGTGTTGTATCACGGAGTTCCTCAGCATTCATTTCGCCCAGCCCTTTAAAGCGGGTAATTTGCATGCTCTTTTCGCCTGCCGCCCGAATAGCTGGCAACAACTCACGCAGCCCCTCAATCGCAAGCTCGTTGTCGCCCTTGCGGAGGATATATCGCGGCTTATCGCTGCCCGTCCGATCCTGAACCATCAAGGCATCCACGTTGAGGTTGAACTCCGCCAGTTTGAGTAGGCCTGCGTTGATTGCACGGATCTCATGCAGCTCCGTAATAACCGCCCGTCGACCCTGAGGCTCACCATCATCCTCTGAAGAAGCTGCGGTGGTATCACTGATCAGAACTTCCTCGCCTTTTCCAGACTGCTCCTCGAGGTATTCATCAAGGGACTGGCGGTCCACGAACCAGTGTACCTCGCCGTCCAGGGCAAGCCGAAACACCGGCAGGCGGCCGGTC
>CAUZOB010000275.1:0-5198 GCA_963581185.1 Planctomycetota bacterium
GTCGAGGCGATGCACGAGGAATTTCCCTCGCTCACCTTTGACTTCACTGCCAAGGTGCAGCACCTTGTCCAGCGTGGAGACAACTTGCCCGCTTTTGCCGAGGCAGGTTGCCTGTTCATCATTTCCGCGGTGGAGTCGCTGAGCGAACGGGTGCTGGAGATCCTTGACAAGCAGCACACGCGTGCGGACCTGGAAGCTGCCCTGGCTGCCTGCCGCAAGGCTGGCATTGCGATGCGGCCGACCTGGGTTGCTTTCACTCCCTGGACCACGCTCGACGATTACCTGGAGATGCTCCATTTTGTCGAGGCCAATGACCTTGTCGATCATGTCGACCCGATCCAGTTTGCCATTCGGCTGCTGATCCCACCTGGATCCTGGCTGGCAGACCATCCTGAGACCCTGCCGCATCGTGATGAGCTGGACGAGGCTGCCTTTACCTACCGCTGGACCCATCCTGATCCGCGAATGGACGAGTTGCACAAGCAGACCTTGCGATTGGTGGAAGAGGACACGGAAAACGAAGTCGACCCGGCAACCACCTTCTTCCGCCTGCTTGAACTGGCTCACGGCCGCGAGCCCGCCGCTGCCACCTGTTCGCTGCCGGCCGATCGTGATCGAGCTCCACGGATGACGGAATCCTGGTTTTGCTGAGCCGAGCCGACCGAGGGCCAGTTGGCCCCGCTCAACAGTGTCTCGGCAGGCGGGTTCACAATGACAGGACAACTTGATACACCCGCTGGCAGCCAGCAGACGACGGACGGCCAGGACGAACCATCCTGAGAGCGGCGGCAGACTGGCCGCTGGAACCTGGCCTTTTATTCATGTTCCCAACAAGCGGGAACCGTTAGAATCAGTAAGTGGCGATGATCTGTAGCGTTGTGAACCCGACCGACGGGTTCCGGATCCGCCTGTTTGTCTGAGGAGAACGTAATGAGACACCGGCATTACCTGGCAGTCCTGCTTTCGCTGCTGGTCAGCTCGTCCGCTGGGGCGCAGGTGGTCGAGGGCGTGATGACTGTTACTGGTGCAGAGATGCACTGATGAGCAGGTGTGGCGCGTGGCGCCACTGCACGTCTGTATGACGTGGACCATGACCAGTTGAAGTTTGTCAAGAAACGCCTGACGAAGAAATACGATCAGGGGACGATCGCGTTCCGCGCCCGCCAGGGCAGGTTGGTCGACCTGGACAAGCTGCACGAGAGCCTCTGGGCCACGCGGCTGTCAGGCGGTACCAGCAGTGGCGTGATCTGCCTGGAAGTCACGGTAGTGGGAGAGGTCGTTCGACAGGACAACCAGGTTCTCTTGAAAGTTCTGGACAGTGACAAGCAGTTTGTGCTGGTGACCGATGTCAAGGCCAAGCCGCGAGAGCCCAGTGCCAGTGCCTTCAAGGAGCTTCAGCAAGCCATCGCACGCGGTGAAACGTCGCTGCGTGTCACTGGTTACGTGGATGGCTGGGTTGGCCGTTGGCCTGACGTTTTACGTCGATCGCCTGCTCCGCGTCCGAAACTGATGGTGACCGGTTTTTCCGGCGGCGGGAAATGAGGCGAGATGAAGGAAAAGAGCAAGGTCAACAGCGTCCTCGGTGCGACCCTTGGCGCCGCGGCGACTGTGCCCAACTGAACAGCGGCTGCATCCTTGTCCCTGCTCGGGTTAGCGGGGGGTACAGCTGCCTCAGTGGCAAAATGGTTGGCGCCGGTATTTATCATCCTGGCCGGTGTGCTGCTGGCGCGCGCTCATTACATGCTGCACATCCGCAAACGGGGCAACTGGGTGACCGCGGTAATCACCTGGTCAGCAACAGTGTTGCTGGTCGGCTTCTGGACGTGGCAGTTGACGAGTTGAGAGACTGGCGTCTGCCAGCTCGAATGAGAGACTTCCGCCATGAATGACCGGTCCAGTCAGATCGAATTGCCGCCCGCCACCAGCGAGATCCTGGTTGAGATTGCAGCTCGTTTCGGCACGCCAAGCTACGCATTTGACATCCGCCGCATCCGTCAGCAGGTCGACAAGTTGCGTCTGCATTTGCCGGACCAGGTCGAGCTGCTCTACTCGTTCAAGGCCAATGCATCGCTGGGAATCTGCGACGTCCTCGAGGACTGTGGAGTGGGTGCGGAGGTCGCCTCGGCCGGCGAACTGGCAACTGCCATTGAAGCTGGTTTTTCCGATCAGAGGATTTTTGTCACCGGGCCGTTCAAGTCTGCCGAGACATTGTCATTGCTGGAGAACCTGCCGGCAGCCGTGATCTCGGTTGATTCGCCCGGCGAGCTGGAGGCACTTTCCGAGTTGGCGATACCCCAGGCCGTGGTATTACGGCTGCGCCCCGATTTTGGCTCCTGCGCTGTGGTCGAGGCGGGCAGCGAGTCTCGCTTTGGATTCACGGCGGCTGACCTGGGGCGGGCGGCTGAGCTGCTGGACTCCTCGCCAATCGAGCTGCTCGGCTTTCACATTTTCTCCGGCTCGCAAATGCTCGATACCAGCGCCCTCAATGATCAGCTCGGGCGGGCGATGGAGTTGGCATTGCGGTCCGCTGACAGGCTCGGTATTCAGCCATCGTTGATCAACCTGGGAGGCGGATTTGGCATCCCCTACGGCCCCACCGATGAGGAGATTGAGCTGGCAGTGCTGGGTGAGGCGCTGGCCCGGCAGGTTGAGCTGGCGAGCCCGGCACGGATTGTCGTCGAGCTGGGTCGATACCTGGTGGCCCAGTCCGGCTGGTACCTGACCTCGGTACTGGATCAGCAGACATTGCAGGGTCGCAGGGCGGTCGTGGTCGATGGTGGTACGCACCAACGCGGTGACATGTGCGGACTGAATCTGTCGACGGACGCTCATCCCCCCCACCTGCTGGCTGCCGAACAATCGCCGCTCGAGGCAACCGATGTGCTCGGTTGCCTTAGCTTGCCATCCGATATACTGGCCAGGGCGGCAATGCTGCCAACGACAGTAGCAGGGCAGGTCCTGGCCTTTGCTAACGCCGGGGCTTACGGTGTCTGGTCCTCACCAGCAGCTTTTCACGGCAGTCCGCTGCCAGCCGAAGTTGCCTTTGATGGAACATCGATCCAGCTGATGCGGGAAAGAAAACCGGCCCAGGGTATCCTCGATGGCCAGCGACATGTTGTCTCCAGCGGCTTGGCCGCTCATTCATGAATGGTAACGAACCGATGAAAACTCATGGCATCCATCTCCCCGGCGCCGTCCTGCTGGCTCTCCTGCTGGTTCTCCAGGTGGACCAGTTGCCAGCCCAGCAGGATATTCCGGTCGTGCGGAATTCCATCCAGCTAGGATTGGTACGTATCCCTGCCGGCAGCTTCATGATGGGCTCGCCGCGCACGGAAGTTGAGCGTGACAAGACGGAAGTGCAGCATAAGGTGACAATCAGCACGCCGTTTTACATGGGCCGCCATGAAGTGACACAGGGCCAGTACGTTGAGGTGATGAAGGATCTGCCCGATTTCAAGAACCGGGCTGCTTTCAACAGCGACCGGGGTGGGAGTCCAGCGCATCCGATTGAAAACGTGGAGTGGCAGAAGGCAAACCAGTTTTGTCAGCGACTGTCGGACCGGGCTGCGGAGAAGCGCGCCGGTCGCAGCTATCGATTGCCTACCGAAGCGGAGTGGGAGTATGCCTGCCGCGCAGGGACATCGACTGTTTTTTACGGTGCCGATACGCTGGTCGGCGAACAGGCGAATTTCAATGGGAAATACCCTTACGGTGGTGCGCCAGAGGGACCCTACTTGCGCAAGACAGCCAAGGTCGGTTCCTACAAGCCCAACACTTTTGGACTCTACGATATGCACGGGAACGTGGCGGAGTGGTGCTCTGACTTTTACGATCCCGGCTATTATGAGAACAGTCCGGACAAGGACCCGCTGGGTCCGCCGGTCGGTGTGGTTCCCACCAACTTCGGCGACTTTTTTCGCGTGGCTCGCGGCGGTTGCTGGGTTGACGATGGGCGAGCCTGTCGCAGTGCCTACCGGTATCGAGCCATGCCGGCGACGCAGTACAGGTTGATCGGATTTCGAGTGGTCTGTGAACTGGCCGAGGATCGGAGCGAGAGATGAAAAAGACAACTGTCGACCTGTTGAGACTTTTCACTGTCGCTGCCCTGGCCTCGCTGGTGATCGCCTGCACAAGCTCAACAAGCGATGATGCCGGGTCGTCCTCAAAGCTGCAGGACCAGGTTAGTAGTCCGGTCACGGTCACGATTTACATTGCCGAGATGGTCGATCGACTGGAGTTGTTGTGAGATGACTGACCCAATAGGGTCCAACAGGCCCTGTCAGGGCTTGACGGTGTGGAGTCGGTCGACGACGAATGGGATCAGGATCCGGACAAGCTCGATCTGGAGGATTTGTTGTTCGTAACTTATGACCCGAGTAAAATCGATCATCAGCGGTTGTTGGAGACGATAAAGAAAGAGGGCTTCGAAGCAGAAGTCCGTTAGTTTCAAAACGTTGCCTGCAGAGGAAAGTCAGATGTCCGACACGTCCGATCCAGCCAGTCAAAAGCCAGGTGGCGGCTGATGCTCCAGCGAGGCCCCGTTGCCGGGTGCAACGGACGACATTGAGGCAGCTGCCAAGCCGGGCACACACCGCGCCGAAAGCGCTGCCAAGCTAGGTACAGTTGTCTCCGCGATCGTCGCTTCCAGCTGCTGCTGGGCGCCCCCCTTGCTGCTGCTGTTTGGTGTCTCCAGCGTGGGCATGGTCGCTGCTTTGGAGGCCTATCGTCCGATCCTGATGGTGGTCACTTTTAGCTTCCTGGGCGCGGCGTTTTACTTCACCTACCGGCCACGGCGGTCCACTAGCGAGCAGGAGGATTGTTGTGCCCCGGCAGCCAGCGGGCGCCGTTTTAACATGATGTCGATGAACAAGATCATGCTCTGGTGTGTCACCGCGATGGCAGTTGTGTTCCTGTTTTTCCCTCAACTGGTAACCGACATGCTGGCACCGGAGAGTGGGGAGTTTACCTCGGAGATGCACCGCATGACCCTCACGGTTGAGGGCATGACGTGCCCTGGCTGAGAGAGCAGGGCTGTGACAGCCCTGAAAAAAGCACCGGGTGTGCTTGCCGTGGAAGTGGACTACAAGTCAGGACAGGCGACGATTGGAGTCGATGCTGACAAGCCGGCGTCACGTGAGGACGTGCACGCTGCGCTCAAGTCGATTGGCTACAGTGGCACGTTCCTTGAGGGTGCTGCC
>CAUZOB010000276.1:0-5167 GCA_963581185.1 Planctomycetota bacterium
GCAAGACGCCACACCATCACAACTGGCACCTGGGGTTCGCGACCAGCGGTCAGGCTGCCCGGGACGTTAGCCGCCGGTCATGGCAACCCTGACACACACGCCAAGGCACGGTAAGCTGGGTTTGCTGTGCATCACCGACACCGGTCCGATGCTATCTCGACGGAGAATTTTCACCAATGAGCTCTGACTCACCTGCCCCTGGTAATGCCGACGTGCGGATGTCCGGTTTCGCCCAGCGAACCACCGTCGAGGCTGCCATCCAGTGGGTCGACAAGTCCGTACAACAACTGCCCGCGAGCGAGGTGTCACTTGCTGATGCAGCAGGTCGTGTGTTGGCCGAGTCAATCACCAGCCCGGTGAACGTCCCCGGCTTTACCCGTTCCATGATGGATGGTTACGCGATCATCGCCAGCGATGTTGCCGGAGCCAGTATGTACAATCCGATCTCGCTGCAGGTGGCGGGAGAAGTCTTGCCGGGTCAGGCTCCCAGCACAGCTGTCACGTCCGGCAAAGTTATCCGCATCATGACCGGAGCGGCCATGCCAGACGGTGCCGACGCCGTGATCCCGGTGGAACAGCTGCAGGCCAGTGACGACGGTAGCCAGGTCGAGGTCCATGCTGATGTCCCTCCCGGTAAGCATGTTGGCCAGGTTGGTGAGGATGTCAGCGCTGGTACCACTCTCTTTTCCGCCGGTCGCCAACTCCGCCCCCAGGATCTGGGACTGCTGTCGTCGGTTGGAATCAGCCAATTGGCTGTCGTCAGCCAGCCCCGGGTGCGAATCCTGGTGACAGGAAATGAACTGCTGCCGGCAGGGACTCCTCCTGCTGGCCAGCAGATCACCGATGCAAACAGCCCCATGCTGTCAGCTTTGATCGAGCGAGATGGTGGCATCGTCGACTTTCCCGGCATCCTGCCGGACCAGGCCGAGACGATCGAGGATCAGTTGCAACAGCCAGCGGATATCATCCTGGTGGCCGGCGGCTCCAGCGTGGGACAGGAAGATTATGCCCCGAGCGTCGTTCGCCAACTGGGTGAACTGGCTATCCATGGCATAGCAATGCGTCCCAGCAGTCCAGCGGGGATGGGGACGATTGAGGATCGGCTGGTCTTCCTGTTGCCCGGCAACCCGGTCTCCTGCCTCTGTGCCTACGATTTTTTTGCCGGCCGGGCAATTCGACAGCTGGCCGGCTTGCCTGCCGAATTTCCCTACCAGCAGTGCCGACTACCATTGGCTCGCAAGCTGGTATCCGCTGTGGGGCGGGTCGATTATGCCCGCGTGGAAATCATCGACGGCCAGGTCGAGCCGCTGGCAATCAGCGGTGCGTCGATCTTGAGTAGCACGACGCGGGCCAGTGGATACGTGATTGTGCCGCAGGATAGCGAGGGCATGCCAGCCGGGTCCGAGGTGGACGTCTGGCTCTACGGATGAGTAACCAGCTCTTAGCTCCCCTGCTCCAACTCACTCCCACTCATGCTTAGCCCCAGGGCCGCCAGCTGGGCCCGCACCTCTTCATCTTCCAGCAGTTCCCGCAAAGCCTGCACCGCCGGCCGCGAGAGCCGAGCCCTGGAGACGACAAAATCGTACTGTTCGATCGCCAGCGGCACAAAGGTCAGCTGACTGGTCGTGGCAACTTGTTCAATTGCCACTCCCCAATCGGCACTCCCACGCGCAATCGCAGCGGCCACCGCGTTGTGACTTCGTGGCTGCATCCCATAACCGTCCGGCTGATGTCCCGCCAGCAGCTGGTCGATCAGGATCCGGGTTCCGCTACCCTGGTTACGATTTACCATCCTCAAACTTTCATCCTGGCACACTCGCTCGCTCAAGGCCTCGATCGATAGCTGCGCCAGCCGGTCATCATCCGCTCTGACCAACACGCCTTGCCGTCGCTGATAACCCGGGATCAACTCCAGGGACTCATCCAGCAGGTGCCTGTTGTACTGCCCGCTCTCTGGATCCAGCAGGTGCACTCCCGCCAGGTCAGATTGCCCTCGACGAACCGCCTCGAGTCCCGCCAGCGAACCGACCGACATCAATTTGGAACTCAAGCCCTGCTGGTGCAGCCTGGCCAGCAGGACGTCCAGTCCGACACAGTGACTTCCAATCACAACCAGGTCCGCCGCTCGTATGCCCTGCCCCAGCAACTGGACCTGGACCAGCTGATTCTCGGCCAGCAGTTCCTGATGGCGATCCACCGTGATAAAACCGTCAGCCCGACTGAAGGCAGTCACGCTGCCTGATCCCTTTCCCAGCGGGAAAGCAACTTGCTGGGCAGCGGCCTGGTCGTCGGCTGCCGAGTCCTCAACCAGTCCTACCAGCAGGTATTCCGTCCGACCAATTTCAGAGTTTACTTTGACAGCTAACCTGGCCGTGAGCGATTCTGTGCGGGCCGATTCCAGTCCGCCAAGCCGACGGATCACGGGTGCCACGAATTCATGGAAAGTGAAGATGGCCGAGGTCGGAAAACCGGGCAGGATAACAACCGGCTTGCCCTGCGTGGCCGCCAGGCAAATCGGCTTGCCCGGCTTCAAGGCGACTCCATGCACGACAATCCCAGGATCCTTGAATTCCTGCACAACCTGGTAGCTGATATCGCCAGCACCCTTGCTCGTGCCACCCGACAGCAGGACCAGGTCACAGCTGGCTACAGCCTCAGTTATCAGCTCGCGCAGCTGGTCCAGGTCATCGGAAACAATGCCCAGCGACCGTGGTTCAGCTGACAACTCAGTCACGGCATCGGCCAGAATTCGTGCATTGCTGTCAAAGACCATGCCGGCGGTCATCGTCTCACCTGGCGGGATAATCTCGTCGCCGGTGGAGATAATACCGACAACCGGCTTCCGATAGACAGCTGCCTGATCACGGCCAATGGCTGCCAGGACTCCCGTTTCACGACTGCTCAAGCGGGTCCCGGCCAGTAACACGGTCTCGCCATGCCCGATATCTGTACCGGCATAGGAGATACCAAAACCTGCCGCCACGGCGCGCCGTACATTCAGCCCCTCGTCGCCACTGTCTGTATGTTCCACCATCACCACGGCGTTGGCCCCACGTGGGATCATACCCCCGGTGGCAATCGCGGCCGCGCTGCCGGGCCGAATCTCCACGCTCGGTACAACAGCCGTGGCGATCACTTCATCCAGCAGCAGCAGCTGGCAGGGGTTCTCTTCTGTGGCCCCGTGCGTATCGTCGGCGCGGACGGCAAAGCCGTCATAATTCGAGCGATCAAAGAAGGGCACATCGACCTGGGCCGTGACGTTTTCTGCCAGCACGCGCCCCAGCAGTTTGTCGAGTGGAAGAGTTTCTATGCCGAGTGGATCGAGTTGAAGCGCCTGCTGGAAGCGCTGCTCGGCCAGGTCACGGTCAATCACATTCAGGAATTGCTGCTGGTCAGCCATCGATCCAGTTTTCCTCCCCCTGCAGACTGTCCTCGGCTGGCTGCAGACGATCCTAGAGGACCCGCAGCAGCATTTCCCCGCGACCACCCTCGATCATATCGCCATGAAAGAGATCAAAGTTGGACTGCCACGTTTGTTCCGGAATGGGAAACTTATATTTCGCCAGTCGCGCCAGCAGCAGATTCATCATCGGTGGCTGGAAGCGGCAGCCGCGACGGAAGCTGGGTAGCAGGTTCGGGTGGTGTTCTCCCATGAATCCAATCGTACCGCGCCGCATTCCGGCGCCATGCCGGATGCCACTCTCGCCCCATACCAGGATCGTGCCAGCCAGCATATTGAAGCCGACCAGGTCGCCGCAGTTGCCGCCGATGGCCAGCAACCCACGCCGCATGGTATGGCCCAGTTCATTCCCCACATCGCCGTGGATAAGGATCTCTCCGCCGGACATGCCACAGGCGGAGCCGCGGTAGGCGGCACCGATCAGGTGCCCAGCTCGGCCATGGACCTGGATTCTGCCAGCTTTCATTTCAGCACCGACCCAGTCACCCGCGTCTCCCTGCACGGTGATCTGGCCACCCTGCATTTCACTGCCAATATGTCGGCCGCCGTCGGAGGCGATCAGGATCGAGCCTTCCTTCATGCCGGCACCAATCCAGTGGACGCCAGCAAGCTGGCCAAACCACTCATGCCGAAGACTGTCAGGATCTCCCTCAACCGAGAAGAACTCGGCCAGCGGCAGCTTCTGATTGCCATGAAAGATATCGATCTTCTCGATCTCTGCAAGCGACTTGTCGCAGACGGCGTCGGGCGTGATCCCCTCCACCTCGAGAGGCACCTCGGCATCACCTTTGAAGAGTAACTTCAGGCTCATGATGCACCACCCTGCTCTGCAGCCAGGCGGGCCTCGATCTCGATATCCAGCTGAAATCCGGCCAGTTCAAGTGCCTGCAGGTAGTCTTCCGGATGGTTGACGTTCAAGAACGACAACAGCTGCGGGTCCTGCTCCACCAACTCAGCCGTATCAACTCGCCGGACTTTCAGATCCGTGAACAGGGACGACATGCGGCGCTGCTCAGCCTCAAGCAGTTGTTCCACTCGAGAACACAAGTTGACGCGATACACCGCCAGCAGCGGATGATCCCTGCCATCCTGAACCGGCAGCACGACATCATGATCTTCCACCAGCTCTATCAATCGCAATGCCAGGGCAGGCTGCAGCAAGGGAATGTCACAGCTGATGACAAGTGCCAGCTGCTGTTGGCCTGCGAGGCTGCGTAATCCCGCTGCCAACCCTTCCAGCGGACCTCGGCCGGGTTGGCGATCGTGAGTGACAATGACCTGGTCATCGAGTTGGGGCAGTTGCTGGTCCGCGGCCGCCACGACAACAACTGGCGACACCACGTCGATTGCCTGCAACAGCCGGGTCATGCGCAGCAGCATTGGCTGATCGCCAAACGGCAACTCAGCCTTGCTGGTCCCCATACGGCGACTCTCGCCCCCGCACAACACAATGCCACCAACTGTTTCATTCATCCGCTGTTATTCCGGCTCCTCGATTTCGCTGGCGGCTTCCGTCTCTTCGCCGCCGGATATATCATCCTCGGCTGGACCGCGCTGGCGGCAGGGAACCTGCTCAAGATTTTCAATATAGTCATCGGCAACGGGATAATTGCGGAAGCGAATGGAGTAGTATTGCTCGAACCACTCTTCAATATCCGCTTCAATATCCTCATCGTAGCCAGGCGCCACGTGCAGGGTTTTCCCATT
>CAUZOB010000277.1:0-5146 GCA_963581185.1 Planctomycetota bacterium
AGGCCAGGGAAAAGCCGGATCCAGCCGATTCGGTTGAGCGTGACTACAGCGACGAGCTGCCCCGTATCAAGCCAACCGAGCCGGCTGACGCACTTGCCACAATCCAGATCCTGCCGGGACTGCGTGTCGACCAACTGGCCCAGGAACCGCTGGTCACGGATCCGGTCGCGATGGCCTTCGATGCAGATGGCCGGCTCTTCGTCGTGCAGATGAACGGTTACAGCGAGGATGGTGAAAAACTGCTGGGCCAGGTCTGCCGGCTGAGCGACGAGGATGGTGATGGCTCGTTCGATCAGTCGACTGTTTATGCCAGCGGCCTCTCCTGGCCGACTGCCGTGACCTGTTTTGATGGTGGAATCTATGTCGGTGCACCGCCCCATATCTACTACTTCAAGGACACCACCGGAGATGGCAAGGCAAATATCAGTGAGATCGCCTTTACCGGATTCGGTCGCGGGAACGTGCAAGGGCTGCTGAATACCTTCAAGTGGGGACTCGATAACCGTATCCACGGCGCGACCAGCAGCAGTGGCGCGACAGTCACGCGGATCGGCGGCGAGCCGATGGAACCGCTGGTCTTGCGCGGCCGCGACTTTTCCTTTGATCCACGCAGCCGGGATATTATTGCCACCAGCGGCGGCGGGCAGCATGGCCTGAGTTTTGATCGCTGGGGGAACAAGTTCGTCTGTCGCAATAGCAACCACTTGCAACAGATCATGTACGACGACCGCTATGTCGCCCGCAACCCTTACCTCGCACCGCCGGCAGCACGGGTCGATATTGCCACGGACGGGCCGCAGGCAGATGTCTTTCGCGCCAGCCCGGTGGAACCCTGGCGGATTGTTCGCACGCGACTACGCAAACAGGGGATTGTGCCGGGGCCAGTTGAGGGTGGCGGGACTGCGGCCGGATACTTCACCGGCTCAACGGGAGTCACCATCTACCGGGGGAATGCCTGGCCGAGGGAGATGCAGGGACTCGCCGTGATCGGCGATGTGGGCAGTAACCTGGTGCATCGCAAACAGCTCACGCTCCAGGGAATTGGCTACCAGGGCCAGCGGCTTGATAAGCAGACGGAATTCCTGCGGTCGACCGATATCTGGTTTCGACCAGTCCAGTTTGCCAATGCGCCCGATGGCTGCCTCTACCTGGCCGATATGTACCGCGAGGTGATCGAGCATCCACTCAGCCTGCACCCTGTCATCAAGAAACACCTGGATTTGACCAGCGGCCGAGATCGAGGACGGATCTACCGAGTGGCGCCCGAGGGCTTTGTTCAACCGCCACCAGTCCGGCTGGCTGAGGCTTCCACGAAAGAGCTGGTACAGCTGCTCGATCACGACAATGGCTGGCATCGGGAAACAGCCCACCGACTCCTGTTTGAAAGACAGGATCTCTCCAGCATCAAGGACCTTGAACAGCTGGCAACCAGCGCCAGCCATCCGCAAGGGCGGATCCGCGTTCTCTGGACACTGGTCGGATTGCAACAGCTGCAGCCAGTGACCCTGCTGGCAGCGCTTGCGGACGAGCACCCTCGCGTACGGCAACACGCTGTGCGGTTGAGCGAGAACCTGCTGGATCGGTCGGCAGCCGTGCGGGACAAGCTGCTCGGCATGAACGACGACGATGACCTGCAGGTCCGATACCAGCTGGCCTTTACGCTTGGACAACTGGCCAACAGCGAACGCCGGAACAGGGCGCTGGCGGCAATTGCCCGCCAGTCACTGGACGAAACCTACCTGCGGATGGCGATCCAGAGTTCGCTGGTGGACGGTGCCGGTGAAGTGCTTGGTTTACTTGCCAGCGATCGCAAACTAACCAGTTCAGCAGCGGGCCAGCTGTTACTGGGTAGCCTGGCTGCCCAGATAGGTCGCCAGCAACAGGCACGAGATGTGGCCGGCCTGCTGCGACTGGCAAGTCAACTGGCCAAGTCGGATGCGGCGACCCTGCAGCTGATAGTCAAGTCCGTGGCGGCCAAACCGGGTAGCAACCTGGAAACACAGCTGGCTGCCGCCACCGGCGGTAAGGCGAGTGAATTACTGAAGTCGCTGGTCAGTCAAGCGAGTCGACAGTTGCAGGCAGGTGGAAAACCGGCTCAGCGGGTGCAAGCACTCGAGACCCTGCAACTTGCCAGCTTTGAGCAGACCAGCGCACTCTTCCCAGCCATGCTGGCTCCAACCCAGCCAGCCCAGGTCCAGCAAGCGGCCCTGGCCACGCTCTCCAGCTATCGCGACCCAGCCGTGGCCGACTTGTTACTGGAACACTGGGCCAGCTTCAGCCCTCGCCTGCGCGGCCAGGCGGGCGACCTGCTGCTCTCAAGGCCGGTCTGGGTGAAGCCCCTGCTGGCTGCAATTGAAGCCGGCAAGATCCGTCCCGGGGATGTGGCTCCCGATCGATATCGCATCCTGGCCGCCAGCGACGATAGCGAATTGGCCGGTCGAGCCAGTAAGCTACTGGCCCAGATGAAACTGACCGGCAGGGGGGATGTGGTCAAGCAATACCAGCAGGCACTCGAGTTGCCAGGGGATGCGACACGCGGCCAGGCGGTCTTCAAGAAAGTCTGTGCGGCCTGTCATCGACTGCAGGGAGTCGGTCATCAGCTGGCACCTAACCTGGCAGCAATGCGGAATCGCGGAGATGCAGCGATCGTCTCCAATGTGATGAACCCCAACCAGGAAGTGAATCCACAGTTCCTCAATTACACCGTGATCACCGCCGATGGGCGTACGCTGACAGGGATTATCGCCGAGGAGACAGCGACCAGTATTACCCTCAAGCGGGCGGAAAATGCCAGCGATGCAATCCTGCGGATTGATATCGATGCGATCCGCAGCACCGGCATGTCGTTGATGCCGGAAGGTATGGAGAAACAGATCGACGTTCAAGCAATGGCAGACTTGTTGGAATATCTGCGGTCCGTCGATTAGGCAGACGGCAGACTACCAGGAGAATCACGATGAAGAATAGAACTGACGGAATTAACCGGCGGACTTTCGGGCGTACGGCTGGATTGAGTGCAGCTGGCTGGCTGGCCGCCTCGAGTTCGCTGCCTGCCCGGGCAGCTAAAAAGAACCGCTACGTTGATATGCATACCCACCTGGGGCAGACCTGGAACAGTACCGAGTATCTGTCTGCTGAAGTGATGCTGCGCTGGATGGACTCGACGGGCATAGAGAAAGCAGTCGTCTTGCCACTGATCTCACCGGAATCATCCAGTTATCCGCTGACGCCGGATTTTGTCCTCAAGGAAACTCGCGAGCATCGCGATCGTCTGATTCCTTTTTGCAGTGTCGATCCACGCACGTCCTACCGCGGCGGCTTGAAGGGCCTGGTCGACATGCTGAATCGATACAAGGATGCCGGCGTCCGTGGCTTCGGCGAGCATAAGCCAGGCGTGGCGGTCGATGATCCCAGGAATATGATCATCTACGCAGCCTGTGCAGAGGCCAAGATTCCCCTGCTGTTTCATCTCGATAACCAGCGAAACACCGACAAGCCGGGCTTGCCGGGCTTGGAAAACGCCATTCGTCAGCATCCCGGCTGTGTTTTCATCGGACATGGACCAGGCTGGTGGGCATCGATATCGGGTGGCCTGTCGCAACAGGAGCTGGGCGGATATCCCAAGGGACCGACTGCAGCAGGCGGGGCAATCGATCGCTTGATGGAGAAATATGACAACATCTACGGTGACCTGTCCGCCGGCAGCGGAGCCAACTCGATCAGCAGGGACCTGGAGTTCGGCCACAAGTTCCTTGTCCGTCGCCAGGATCGCATCATGTTTGGTACCGACTATCTCTCTCCCGGACAGGAGATCCCCCAGTTTGAATTGTTCGAAGAAAAGCTCGAATTGCCGGCGGATGTTGCAGCGAAGATCCATCGCGACAACGCGCTGCGAGTGCTAGGACTGTCCTGATGGCAAACCTGGAAATGGGATTGTTGATCCTGGCAAGCGTTCACCTGCTGGCCTTTGGCTGCCTGCACATCTACATAACGGGCGGCCTGAAGAAGATCCAGAAGCTGAAGAATCTGCCGATGCCGCCAGATGATCTGCGGCTGCCGTCACTTTCGGTGGTCGTGGCGGCCCTCAACGAACAGGATCATATCGAGGGAACCCTGGTCTCGTTACTGGAACTCGATTACCTGCCACTGGAAGTTATTGTCATCAATGATCGTTCTACAGATTCAACGGCCGAGATGATCGAGCGGGTCGCGGACCAATATCCTGCTCTTGTCCAACTGCATATCGACTCGCTTCCGGATGGCTGGCTGGGCAAGAACCATGCTCTCCAGAAGGGCGCGGAGCAGGCGGCAGGGGAGTACATACTGTTTACGGACGCCGATGTGGTCTTTGAAACCCACTCGGTCCGTCGGGCGGTGGCCCATGCCGTTGAGCAGCAGGTGGATCACCTCACCGTCTTGCCACAAATTCAGATGCCAAGCTTGTTGCTTGAGTCCTTCGTGGTGAAGTTCGCACGCTTCTTCCTGCTCTACTTCAAACCCTGGAAAGTTCCTGACCCAAACAGCAGCGCTTATGTTGGTATCGGCGCCTTCAACCTGGTGCGGGCCGCTGCCTATCGTGAGGCCGGTTTGCATGAGCCGATTCGGATGAGGCCCGATGACGACGTGCAACTTGGCAAGTTGATGAAAACAACAGGTTTCCGGTCGCTGATGGTGGATGGCATGGATGAGCTGAGCGTGCCCTGGTATGGGTCGCTGGGTGAGTTGATACGGGGGCTGGAGAAAAACGTGCTGGCTGGCGTCGATTACCAGCTTAGCCGGATCGTGCTGGCGGTCAGTTCGCTGATCTGCTTTTACTTCTGGCCGTTCGTCGCACTGCTCGTAGTACCATCACCGGCGTGGTGGATTTACCTCTGGCTGTGTGAGATGATGCTGCTGAGCAGCATCCAGTCTGCTGTGCGATTGAAGGTGCGGTGGTGGGCGATGATACTCTATCCGCTGACCGTGCTGCTGTTCGCATATATCCTGACGCGGAACGTGTTTCTTACCTACTGGCGCGGCGGCATTCAATGGCGCGGCACGCACTATAGCCTCAAGCAACTACGGGCAAACAAGACATGAAGCGATCGTCCTTGCTGGCCAACCTGCTGGCCCTGGCCCTGTTGATTTCCTCTTCCAGCGTGGCCTC
>CAUZOB010000278.1:0-5143 GCA_963581185.1 Planctomycetota bacterium
CAGTTCGACCACATCTGTGGCCAACTGACTAAGCGTCAGTGGTTGTACATCGGTGCTGATCGATTCAGACTCAATACGCGCAATGCGAAGCAGGGCATTAAACAGACCCAGCAGGCGATCGGCTTCATTTATTGCCTGTTCGAGTGCCCGGGCCTGATCCGATTCCAACGCGCTTGACTCGCGCAGGGATTCAAGGCGTTGACGCAGCCGGGAAAGAGGGGTTTTGAGGTCGTGTGCAATATTGTCACTGACCTGGCGAATGCCATCCAAGAGTTCTTGGATCTGGTCCAGCATGCGATTGAGATTGTTTGATAACTGGTCGAACTCGTCACCGCGTGAGCCGACCGGCACGCGCCGGTTCAGATCTCCCGCCATGATGCGCTGACTGGTGTCGTTAATGATGTCAATTCGCGTCAGCATTCGTCGGCTGATGAAAAAACCCCCAGCCAGGCCAAGCACCAGCGTTAGAGCCACACCCCAGCCCAGTGCCGTAATAATCCGTAGGCGCGCAGCGTTGAGTTCCTGGATATCTTGTCCGACCAGCAAGCGAAAACCCCCGGCCAGTTGGAACTGTCGTGTTCGGGCCGGGTGCAGGCTTGGCTTATCGAGATCACGGGTTTCCAGGTTGAAATTGAGCCAGCCATCTTGGGCCGGCACCTTTGGCCAGCGATTGATATTGCCAACAATGACTCGACCGAGCGGGTCAGTGAGCAGATAGATAGAGGTACCGGTAGGCTGTTGCCGGTCGATCCGGTCGGAGATCAAGTGGCGTAATCCAGGCAGGCCGCGGTTCTCATAGCGCTCGGACAGGGTATGGATTTCGGTGCGGATAGCGGCATCTGATTGATCTGCCATGTAACGCACGCTAGACCAGTAGATAAAACTAAATAGCACCAGCACCGACGCGGTGAACAGAGCCACGTACAGTAGCGTAATTCGAAAAGTGGAGCTTCTGAGAAAACTAGTCAGGTTCACGTAGCATGTAACCGGCACCACGAACGGTGTGCAGCAGTTGGGTTGGAAACTCACGGTCGATTTTGGATCGTAGCCGACTGATATGTACGTCGATGACGTTCGTCTGGGGATCAAAATGGTAGTCCCAGACGTTTTCAAGCAACATGGTTCGGGTAACAACCTGACTGTTGTGGCGCATCAGGTATTCCAGCAGACGAAACTCCCTGGGCTGAAGCTTGATGAGTTTTCCGTCACGGCGGACTTGTCGGGTCAGTACATCCATTTCCAGATCGGCTACCTTAAACTGCGTAGTCATTACACTATGCTGGGCGCGTCGGCCTAGAGCCTCGACTCGCGCGAGCAATTCTTCAAAAGCAAAAGGTTTTGGCAGGTAATCATCGCCGCCAGCCCGAAGCCCGGTGACCCGGTCTTCAAGATCACCCAGTGCACTCAAGATCAGCACCGGTGTGTTGTTGTCCAGATTCCGTAGGTTTGCAATCACTGATAGCCCATCCATTGCTGGAAGCATGCGGTCGATGACAAGCAGATCATAAGACTCGGTGGTCGCCAAGGCCAGGCCATCTGGGCCGTTGTCTGCGGTATCTGTCACGTGACCAGCCTCGCGCAAGCCGCGCGAAACATAGCGGATCGCTTCCGGGTCGTCCTCTATCAGCAGGATACGCAAGATAATAACTTCAGAGCTTGGGTTGTCAGTGCAAAAATTCTAACCGAGTAGTACTGGCCGAGGGGAGCCCCTCAGCCAGTGACTTAAAAGAGCGGGTCAACCTACTTTAACGGCGACATAACGTTGGTCGCCGTTTCGCTCTACCAGTAGCAGAATCGTCTTGTTTTGTTTATCGGTGCGGGCGAGATCAACTTGATTCAGGACATCTTCAGGTGTGTTCACTGAGTTTTCACCTACCTTCAGAATAATATCCCCTGGGCGAAGGCCCTTATGGGCCGCAGGACTTCGCGGCGCTACGTCCTGGATAAGAACTCCACTGCGGTCTTTTCCGAGCCGTTGCCGATTCGCCTCGTCGAGCATCGACAGCCTCAGACCCAGTTTACGGGTGGGTTCTTGCTCTTGTTGATCGTAGGCCTGGCGTGAACCTCTAAGTGGCTCCAGGGTTGCCGTTACTACCATTTCTTGGCCAGATCGCCAAACTCCGAGTGAGATAGACTGGCCCGTGGGGGTTCTCGCTACCAGGCGCGGTAAGTGGCGCATACGTTTTACCGGCTCGTTATCGAGACTCACGATAACGTCGCCGGTGCGAAGGTCACTGCGGGCGGCCGGGCTGTCGGGGCTGATGCGCGACACCAGTGCCCCACGCGGTTCGTCAAGACCAAGGCTGCGGGCGATGTCAGGTCCGACTGCCTGAATTTCGACGCCGAGCCATGCCCGTGCAACCTGGCCGTGATCACGCAATTGGCTGACAACGTTTTCTACCAGGCTTGCAGGAATCGCAAAGCCGATTCCAACACTGCCACCGTTGGGCGAAAAAATCGCCGTGTTGACGCCAATAACTTCTCCTGCATTGTTAAATAGTGGCCCCCCCGAATTACCTCGATTGATCGAGGCGTCGATCTGAATGTAATCGACATACGGACCGTTGTTGATATCGCGACCTCGTGCGGAAACGATCCCGGATGTCGTGGTGCCCCCAAGACCGAATGGGTTGCCGATTGCAATCACCCAGTCACCGACACGGGCGAGATCAGAATCGCCAAATGAAACAAAGGGCAATGGTTCGTTGGCGTCGATTTCTAGCAAGGCGAGGTCGGTGCGTTTGTCGCTTCCTCGAACTGTCGCGGGGAAGACACGGCCGTCTTCCAGTGTTACCTCAATCTCGTCAGCGTTTCCGATGACGTGATGATTAGTCACTACAAGGCCTGCAGCATCGATAATGAACCCAGACCCCAGTGAGCGAGCCTCCATGGGTCCACGCGGCCCCTTTGGAACCGACTCGCCGAAAAACCGCTCCATGAATTCACGCATCTGCGGTTGTCCACGAAAACCAAATTCCTGATCACGTCGTCGTGAAAATGAGTTATCGGAATTGTCATTGTCCGGACGTGCCGAACTATGCTGAATCGTGCGGATTGAAATATTAACGACGGCAGGTCGCACAGACTCGACCAGGTCTGCAAAACCAGAGCCGGGTCCGCCAGAGACAGTCATTACTGTGTCGGTGCTTTGCGGCAGTGCTGTGGCGGTTCGGCTTGCGTACAGTACAGCGCTGACGGTGGCTATAGTGGCGAGGGCCACGACTGTGATCTGGGGTGCGAATTGTCGTAGGGTTCGTTGTTGTGGCATGGGGTTATCTCCCTGGGTGCGGTTGCTAAGTTCCAGGGCACTTTAGAGGAGCTCCCATTACCGCGACCTAAACAAAGTATTACCGTTTGGTAATGCAATGCTCCGCTCTGGGAGTTATTCAGGAAAGCAGGTATTTCAGGACCCGCTCATAGATCTGTGAAAGGCGCTCCAAGTCTTCGATACCTACGGCTTCATCGACTTGGTGGATGGTACGGTTAATAGGTCCCAGTTCTATAACCTGCGCTCCGGTGGGCGCGATAAACCGTCCATCTGAGGTGCCACCGTCAGTGGAAAGCACTGACTGAATGTTGACTACTTCGGCGATGGCATTTCGAGTCGCGTCTACTAGTTCCCCCGGTAGGGTCTGATAGGGCAGACCGAGGGGATCCCAGTCGATGTTGAAATGCTTCGCATGTGCTGCGCAAATTGAGTCGATGGTTTCACGAATCGACTGTGCAGTGGTGTCGGGGCAGTGCCGTAGATTGAATCGGGCTTGGGCCTCACCGGGAATGACGTTACTGACTCCAGCGCCTCCGGCGAGGTTGGAAACCTGAAAGGTGGTCGCCGGGAAGAATTCGTTACCCTCGTCCCAGCGATGTCCCGCGAGTTGGTTAATGATGCCGGCCAGGCGGTGCAGAGGGTTGTCGGCCAGGTGCGGATAAGCCACGTGGCCCTGGATGCCGCGCACCGTCAAAGTGCCCCCCAGAGATCCCCGACGCCCGTTCTTGATGGTGTCGCCAAGATGCTGCGAACTCGTCGGTTCACCGACCAGGCACCAGTCAATGATTTCACCTCGGGCGCTCAAGGTCTCAACAACACGTACGGTACCATCCACCGCTGGACCTTCCTCGTCACTGGTTAGAAGTAGCGCGATCGAGCCACTGTGATCTGGATTTAGCTCGACGAATCTCTGGCAGGCAGTAACCATTGCCGCCAGGCTGCCTTTCATATCGGCAGCACCACGGCCGTGGAGTGTGCCGTCAACGACTTTGCCCTCGAAAGGCGGGTAACGCCAACTTTCCTCCGGACCCGTGGGCACCACATCGGTATGTCCGGCAAAAACGAATAGCGGCGATCCTGAGCCGCGCCGCAGCCACAGATTGCGTACCGACCCGAAGTTCATGACCTCCGGCTCAAAACCATAAGGCGCAAGCGCACCCGCAATCAGATCCTGACAGCCCTCATCAGTTGGAGTGACTGAGGGTCGGCGGATCAGCGTCTGGGCGAGTTTAAGGGTCGCTGGCATCTGGGATCCTGGCAAGTTGACGGTAAGGTAAGGGCATACGGTTAAGACAATATTTTACATGTCCACTTCAGGCACCAGCAGTATCGCGGGGTCGCAGGTGACCCAGCCAGCGCTTCTCCCAGAGTCTGAATCCAGTGCTGATAAAAAATACCAGCACCATGTAAAAGACCATGGCAGTAACGAAGCCTTCATAGGCCAGGTAGTAGCGGCCGTTCAGCCAGCGCCCCACACCCAGGATATCCTGAAGGGTAATTGTGCTGAGCACAACCGAGCTGTGCAGCATGAAGATCACCTCGTTGGAATAGGCAGGCAGGGCACGACGGAACGCACTGGGCAATACAATCCGCCACATCATTCGGGCCTGTGACATACCGCAGGCCCGGGCGGCTTCGATCTCTCCCTTGGGCGTATTTTCAATGGCACCGCGTAAGAATTCCGTGGTGTAACCAGCGGTATTGAGGCTGAAGGTGATCAGTGCGCACCACCAGGCGCTGGATAGGATCGGCCCCCACAAAAAGCTCTCACGAACGAAGTCAAACTGGGCAAGGCCGTAATACACCAGATAGGTCTGAACCAGCAGTGGTGTACCACGAAATAAATAAGTAAAGCCCCAGATAGGGCCGTTGAAC
>CAUZOB010000279.1:0-5138 GCA_963581185.1 Planctomycetota bacterium
CTTAACAGGGCGCTGACTGCCGCGGCCTGTTCTGCCAGGCTGCTGCCGAATTCCGCACAGTCTGCCGCTAGTTGTTGCTGCTGATCTTCGGTCAGGCGTGCCAACAGCGCGTCGGCCTGCTGGCTGCTGACCAGCGCCTGCAGAACCTCCGACCGGCCGAGGTGATCCCGGCAAAGGCCCAGCAGTATCAGGAGGCGACTGTCCATCTGGTCAATTGCGGGTAAGAGGGGCGCGTGGAGCGGCTGATTCCACACGCGGGAAGGGAGGCATAAGCGCGGCCGTGGCCACGGTTTCGTGTTCCTGCGTAAAGATACGGAATCCGTCGAAAAAACGCAAAAGAAGGGTGTCCGTGGCAGTAATTGTAGACGTGGAGCAGATCCCGGCCATAATAGGATCCGCGCGAGTTAAGCGTGGTCCTAATGGATGATGAAAGGGAGTTTTCAATGAGTCGCTTCAGTGGTGTGATTGCAATGGCCGGAATCTGCCTGGTTCCGCTCCTCGTTTCTGCCCAGCCGCGGGGCTTCAACTATGACGAATCGAAAGTCCCGTCATTTGAGCTGCCACGATCACTCCTTACGAATGGCGGGGAATTAGTCGACTCGGCGCGCCAGTGGCAGCGAGTTCGGCGGCCGGAGATCATGACGCTATTCGAAGACGAGATGTACGGTCGGACTCCGGCCTCCGCGACGGTTGATCGTTTTGAGTTGATATCGAGTCAAGTCGGGGCCCTCGATGGGACTGCCGTGCGCAAACAGATTCGGGCCCATTTTACGAAACAAGACGATGGTCCCGGAATGG
This sequence comes from Planctomycetota bacterium, assembly GCA_963581185.1. Classification (GTDB taxonomy): domain Bacteria; phylum Planctomycetota; class Planctomycetia; order Pirellulales; family Pirellulaceae; genus SAT2750. The sequence goes on from CAUZOB010000279.1 coordinate 799, forward strand.
ACATCCTGATCTACCTGCCACCCTCGCGGCGCCCGGCGCCAATCTTCCTGGGTCTTAATTTTTCCGGCAATCATACAGTCAACGCGGATCCAGCTATCCGGCTCACGGATAGCTGGGTGCGAGAAAAAGACAACCGCGCTACGGAACGTGATCGGGGATGGAAATCGTCACGCTGGGCCATTGATAGCATGCTCGAGCGTGGCTACGGGTTAGCGACAATCTACTATGGCGACATTGATCCGGATTTCCATGACGAGTTCAAGAATGGTGTACACGCGCTGAATTATCGCCAGGGACAACAGATGCCGGATCCGGATCAATGGGGATCGATCGGTGCCTGGGCCTGGGGTTTGAGCCGAGCGCTTGACTATTGTGAGACGGATCGTGATATCGATCACAACAAGGTTGCTGTGATGGGCCATTCCCGGCTCGGCAAGACGTCACTCTGGGCAGGAGCCCAGGACGAACGGTTTGCCCTCGTAATCTCCAACAATTCCGGCTGCGGCGGAGCGGCACTCAGTCGCCGCCGCTTCGGAGAAACCGTGGAGCGTATCAACACGTCCTTTCCGCACTGGTTCTGCGGCAACTTCAAGAAGTACAACGGCAAGGAGGACCAGCTTCCGCTAGATCAGCACATGTTGATTGCTCTCATGGCACCGCGCCCGGTTTACGTTGCCAGTGCTGTGGGCGACAGCTGGGCCGACCCGCGAGGAGAATTCCTTTCCTGCCTGCACGCCGTGGATGTGTATCGCTTGCTGGGGCGGCCAGGGCTGGGGACGGAAAAGATGCCCAGGGAGAACTCATCCGTTGGAGAAACGCTCGGCTACCACGTCCGGGCCGGCAAGCATGATGTCACGGAGTATGACTGGCAACGCTACATGGACTTTGCCGACAAACACTTCCGCTAGAGCTAGCTCGACATGAGCAAGGACACATCCATCGGCAGCTGAAGTTGTTGGTAGCCAAGATGCGTTTCGTGGTCAGAGACGTGCTTGTCTCACACAATCGTTGTTCCATAATACGTACCACCTTTTCGTACCACCTGGTGCGACCACCAAGTACCTGGAGACTTAGCTGATGCACCGACATGTCACTTCCCTGATTGCCCTGATTGTCTTGGCGACCTCTTCCGCACGCCTGCCCGCAAAGTCTTTTGTTTACATCTCGCTGGCTGGTGAGAATGCAATTGCGATCTGGTCGATGGATGAACAGTCCGGAGACCTGGAATACCTGTCTCGCGTTGAGGTTGAGGGGGAACCGGGTGGCCTCACAACCGATCCGCAGAGAAAGTTTCTGTTCGCATCGCTGCGCAGTGCTGGCAAGATTGCCAGTTTCAAACTGGATCCGGAGACTGGCGGCCTGGCACCGATAAGCGTGATTGAGGCCGACGCGGATCCAGCCTACATCGCGACCGACCACAAGGGTCGCTTCCTGCTCTCCGCCTATTACTTCGCAGGCAAGATTGCCGTTCATGAGATCGGGGAGGACGGCAGCCTGGATGCAGCTAACGGCCGTTGGCAGGATACGGAAGATAAGGCGCATGCAATCGATCTGGATCCAAGCAATCGGATTGCGCTGGTTCCGCACACCGGGCCAAATTGTGTGTTCCAGTTCTTCTTCGATGCCGCGGACGGTACCCTCCGATCGGCTCACCCGGACCGGCTGCAAATGGCGTCCAGCACCGGGCCACGTCACCTTGCCTACCATCCCCGCTATCGCTGGGCATATTTTGACCAGGAGCAGGGGAGTGCGGTGACGGCCTGTCGTTATTCCACGCGGACAGCGATTCTTAAACCGGTTCAAACGCTGCCCTCCATTCCAGCTGATTTTGAAGGCAGTAACTCCACCGCACACCTCGAAATCCACCCCTCCGGTAGATTTCTCTACGCAGCAAATCGTGGACACGACAGTATCGCGATCTACCAGGTCAACCAGCTCAACGGCCGCCTGAAGAGCATGGGGCAGACAGCCACTGAGAAAACTCCACGCTCTTTCAACGTCGATCGATCGGGTCGATTTCTTTATGCGGCCGGGCAGGGGTCGGGTAAAGTTGCCGCCTTCCAGGTGCATCCGCTGCACGGCACGCTGCATCGATTTGCAACCTACGACGTTGGCGAACGACCGTGGTGGATCAAGGTGGTGAGATTTGGCAAGTAACGCCTGAGATGGACCCTGAATTCTGACTTCAAGGAGCGGAACCATGCATGAGGATGGCGTATCGGCAGATGTCGGCACACGATTGCTATTTGAGAATGATCGCGTCCGGGTCTGGGATTTATGCCTGCCGCCGGGTCAGGCAAGCGGCGTACACCGCCACCAGGATGACTATCTCTACATCGTGATCGGTGACGGCCAATTGCAGCGACGTGATGCGGATGGCTCGCTCGGTCCGGTCAAGACAATGCAGGATGGCGATGTCGTGTTTCGGTGTCTTGAGGGAGACGATGTACACGAGGCCGTGAACGCAGGCGATGGTCCCTGGCGGAATATCGTTGTTGAGTTGATCGGCCAGCCTGGCGATGAGATCGTCTAACCAGTCGGATCGCGATGTTACCGGCGCTGGCCGAAGGCCTGCCGTCTGCCTGCTGACATTCTCCCCATCTCAGAACGCAACAGAGGACGACGGATATGCAGACCAAGCAACGCCAGCCTTTCGTGCGTGGCGATTTTGAAGCAGGCGAGTTTCGCCGTCGTTGCCAGCAGGTGATGGATGGTATTGGCGAGCAGGCGATCGCCGTCATTCCTGGTGCCGCTGCAAGCGGCGCGTTCGATGTCTTCCGCCAGACGAACGAGTTTTACTATCTCTGTGGTATCGAAGTGCCGCAGGCCTACCTGGTGCTCGATGGACGTAACCGTTCCAGCTGTCTCTATTTGCCGGCGGCGAATGAAAGACTGGAACGCAGCGAGGGGGCTGTCGTGAACGCCAGCGATGTTGAGCTGGTTGTCAACGTGACTGGCCTTGATCAGCTGAAGGAACACCAGGCGCTCGCTGGGGATTTGCGGGCTGCCAATGAAATATGGGTGCCGTTCTCTCCGGGCGAACGTCGGCAGATGTGCCGGGATGTGATTGCCCAGGGTGTGAAAATGCGAGACGACGACCCCTGGGACAACTGGAAATCACGTGAAGAACGGTTTCTGGACTTACTTCGCGGGGCATCCTCTCCCGACCAGATTAGAGATCTTTGTCCGCTGCTGGACAGACAGCGGGAGGTCAAGAGTCCTCGTGAAGTGGAATTGATGCGCGAGGCTGGACGATTGACCGCAGTGGCTGTGCTGGATTCGATGCGGGCCACGAGCGAAGGTATCTACGAGTTTCAACTTGCCGCACTGGCTGAACAGAGGTTCCTGACGGAGGGTGCTTTTGGTGGAGCGTATCGTGCCATCGTTGCCTGTGGTGAGAATATCTGGAACGCCCACTATTTCCGCAACAACGCCCAACTCCAGGCGGGCCAACTTGTCCTGATGGATTACGCTCCGGATTTCAGCTACTACACCAGTGACATCGGTCGAATGTGGCCGGTTAACGGAAGTTACGATGATCTGCAGCGTGAGCTGTATGGCTATATGGTGGACTATCACAAGGTGCTGATTGACCATATTCGTCCAGGAGTTACAGCGGAGCAGGTGATGCAGGAAGCTGCGGACAAGATGCGTCCCGTTGTCGAATCAACAGGCTGGTCGCGTTCGTCCTTCCGGGATGCAGCCCGGGCAACACTTGAGTTCCAGGGGCACCTCTCGCACGGCGTCGGGATGTCTGTCCATGACGTCGGCGACTATCAGCAAACTGAGTTGCAGGAAGGTGTTGTATTTGCGCTCGACCCCCAGATGTGGGTTCCGGCCGACGAGATTTATGTACGAGTCGAGGATACTGTGGCGGTCACCTCGGAGGGCGTGGAAGTGCTCACCGAGGCGGCCCCGCTGGACTTATCAGATGTGGAAGCAGTGATCGGCACAGAGCCTCTGCTGGGATAACGGCGAAGTTGCCAGCTGGCGTGGCTATAATCACATCGGTACCTGTCGTTGAAGTTGAGGGGCGAGAGGAATGATGCAAAACGGCCGATCAAGCGACCCGCGGTCTCAGCGTTTGACATCACTGGATGCTCTGCGCGGATTGATTATGGTGGTGCTGGCCGGCGGTACTTTTGGCTTGCACCAGGCCGCAGAGGGCTTTGGGGATCGCGGCCTCTGGCCAGCCGTCGAATGGCACACCAGCCACGCCGAGTGGATCACGAACTGGCAATACGTGTTTGTTCCATTCTGGGATCTGATTCAGCCGCTGTTCATGTTCATGGTCGGAGTCTCGTTACCCTTCTCAGTCGCGGCTCGACGACGACGCGGTG
>CAUZOB010000280.1:0-5123 GCA_963581185.1 Planctomycetota bacterium
CGCCGCAGCCCGGATCCAGCACGAAAGTTGAAGGCTGTCTCGCGCCAGCTGAAGCAACAGGGCCTGGAGATGATGCTGCTGATGCCCAATTCCTTTTCCGCCGCCATGCTTGCCTGGCGGTCTGGCGCCCGCCAGAGAATCGGTTTTGCCCGACGACCCCGGGGCTGGCTGTTAAGCCGGCGACTGCGACTGCCGATGCATCGTGGCAAGCCGGTACCGCGTTCGGCGATTGATCATTATCTGGACGTTATACGGGCTGCCGGTGTGACGGCCGACTCGCGTCAGATGGAACTGGCCACGCTGCCGGAAGATGAAGCGGGTGCGGACCAGGCCTGGCATGCGCTGGGACTTGGCCAGGCAGGTCGGGTTGTGGTCTTTAACACCGGCAGTGCCAACGGGTCGGCGCGGAACTGGCCGCTGGAGTATTTTACTGAGTTGGCGCAGCGGCTGGTTGCGACTGACAGTGAGCTGGCAGTTCTGGTGATCTGTGGGCCAGCGGAAACTGAATCGGCTGCAGCAATCGAAGCGGCGGCCGATCATCCTCGGATACGGAGTATGGTTGGGCAGGACTTGAGCCTGGGAGTTGCCAAGGCCTGCGTGCGGCGAGCCCAATTGATGATCACGACCGATAGTGGACCGCGGCACTTTGCCCCGGCATTCAATGTGCCGGCGATCTCGCTGGCTGGGCCGATCGATCCACGCTGGAGCGAGAGCCACCATCGTCACTCGATCAGCCTGCAGCATCCGGTCGACTGCGGCCCCTGTGGCCTGACGGTCTGCCCGCTGGATTATCACGCCTGTATGCGGGACCTGTCAGTCGATCGCGTTGAACAGGCGGCCCGCGATAAACTCAATCGCTCCACGGCGACTGGCAACGAAGCAGCCTAGCGGACTGGGCTGTTGATTGCGGACCTTTGTGAGTGGTCTGGCAGCGGATGTGGCCGGCCGCCGTCGGCGGCCGGAAGCAGTGTGAGCTATCTGCCATAGTGCCTAGCCAGAGATGCTGATTGCACCGACGCTATAAGGAACCCCACTCGAGTCGACCGTAGGTCGAGAGGGTGGGGGCATGCACTCTCGCTCGAATCTACTGAGCGTGGAGAGGGTGTGGAAGCAGCGTGAGTGACGTGGCAGCAGAATTCTGACCTTGTCACAAAGCGTGGCAGCGGCGGATGCCACGTCGCTGAAAACCTGTAACCACTAATCTCTGCAGTTCGGCGCATCTATAATTTGGGTGACAGAATCGTAACGCACCAATTGCAGAACTGCTGACCGCCATGGCGACTGACAGTCCAGACAGGTTCATCCGCAGCCCGGATGATGCGGCGCTGGATGACCTCTGCGCGACCTTGGCCGAGCATTCCTCTGCCCTCGACGTGGCCGACAACGACGGCGATTATCCCTGGCCGGCCCGACAACTGGCACTCTGTGGAGAATACGGCGTATTCAGCTGGTTCATTGAGGCCAGCCTGGGAGGGCAGGGCTGGAGTGACGTTGACTTGGCGCGTGGCTACCTGCGCCTGTCCGCCTCCTGCCTGGCAACCACTTTTGTGATTACCCAGCGAACCGCAGCCTGCCGCCGGATCGCAGGCAGCGTCAACAGCCAGCTGCAACAGCAGTTACTGCCAGACCTGGTGAGCGGTGCTTCCTTCTCCACGGTCGGCATTTCCCACCTGACCACCAGCCATCGCCACCTCGATAAGCCAGTCTTGCGAGCCGAGCAGATCGATAGTGATATCGTGCTGGATGGCTTCACTCCCTGGGTGACGGGAGCTGAACATGCTGACACCATCGTGGTGGGAGCCAGCCTGAATGACGGTCGCCAGTTACTGGCAGTCGTGCCGACAGGCGAGCCGGGTCTGAAAATTGATCCAGCAATCAAGCTGATGGCACTCTCCGCCAGCCATACTGGTCGCGTGCGATTTGAGCAGCTGCGGCTGAGTAACGACTGCCTGCTGGCTGGCCCAGCTGAGAATGTGATGGCCCAGGGCAGCGGCGCCATGACAGGCGGGCTGCAGACCTCCACGCTGGCTGTCGGACTGGCAGCCGGGGCGGTCCGTTTCCTGCAGCAGGAGGCAGCTGGTCGCGCCAACCTGGCAGAAGCGACGTCCTCGCTCCACCAGCAACAGCAGGAACTGGAAGCCGAGCTGCTATCCGGTGCCGCCGGGAATCCCACCTGCAGCACCGAGGAGCTGCGCAGACGAGCCAACAACCTGGTGATTCACTGTACCCAGGCAGCACTGGCAGCGGCCAAGGGTGCCGGTTACGTTCAAGGGCATCCAGTTGGCCGCTGGTGTCGTGAGGCCCTGTTCTTCCTGGTCTGGAGTTGTCCGCAGCCTGTTATGCAGGCCCACTTGTGTGAGTTGGCCGGTATTGCCGAGTAGAACTCCCGGCTAACTGTCGTGAGAGAGTGAGTACGTCGATGGAAAAACCTGACTTAACCTGGCATGACCAGCTGGTTTCCCTGCAGCAGCGACAGCAGCTGATGGGGCAGCGTGGCTGTGTGGCCTGGTTCACTGGTTTGAGTGGATCGGGCAAGAGCACGGTAGCCAACCTGGTCGACCTGCAACTGCATCAGCAGGGAATCCACTCATTCCTGCTGGATGGCGACAACATTCGGCACGGGTTGAATGCTGCTGGACCTCAGTTGCTAGATCGTGGTGAGGATTTTGCCAATCGCTTCGGCCTCGGTTTTTCGCCCCAGGACCGCGAGGAGAATATCCGCCGCGTGGGAGCTGTGGCCGAGCTGTTTGCTGCAACGGGAGTCGTCACGCTGGTGGCATGTGTCAGCCCTTATCGACGCGATCGCGATGCGGTCAGGCAGGTCATCACAGCTCGGCTGGGTGCATCAGCTTTCCACGAGGTGTTTGTCGATACGCCTCTCGATATCTGCGAATCGCGTGATCCCAAGGGCCTTTACAAGAAGGCGAGGGCGGGGCAGCTGAGTGGCATGACAGGCATTGACGCACCGTATGAGCCACCCGAGCAAGCCGAGCTGGTGCTGGATGGTGGCGGACAGGATCCGGCGGCCCTGGCTGACCAGCTGGTCCAGGCCCTCCTGCCAATCATCAGGTTGCCGGACTCGTCAGACCAGGCACGCTAGAAATCCTTGCGGGTCACGTAGATACAACAGATCGCCAGCATGATAAAGATGAACCAGGCTCCGTTCTTGACCGGGCCAGCCAGGTCCCTGACTTCATGCGTCTGGCTCAGATCTGCAACACGGGGCGGTCCAAAGGGCCTGGCGTCCTCGTCTGTCATCAGGTAATCGATGACCCCCTGCAGCTCTCCGGGTTTGGGAAAGAGGTGGTAAAAGGGCAACAGGAAAAACTGGTGTACCTGCTGCAGTGTGCTCATCTCCGGATCGTAAAGCGATTCCCGCTCGAGCGAGTCCAGCGAGTAACGTTGTACCCGGGCCACGCGGTCAGCGACGAGCAGGTATTGCTGGTGGAAACAAGCTGCCGAAACGCTGCTGCCGATCCAGTGTGAGACATCCTGCTGGGTGTCATAAAGCAGCAGCGTGCCTGAGTGCAACACGACGGCCAGCCAGCGAGCATCCTGCGAGACTGTGACGGTGAAGGGGGTCGACATCCCCGCTGGCTTGAACCGCTTGAGCGTGGCCAGGCTCGTACCATCGAGCAGCAGGACTTCGCCATCGTCGAGGATGCAGAAGACCGTCTCCCCGGCACAGGCCAGCAGGACATCCTTGGATTCGGTCAACTCAACTTCGGCTGAACGCTCGTAGCTGCCATCCTCATTCCGGCTGAGCAATGTCAGTTTGTCCTGATACCAGCTGACCAGATCTCCCCGCTCTGGATGGATAGCAGCCGCGTAGGGCATCGACAGGTTCATCCTCGGTTCTGGCCCCAGCAATTCAAAGGTGGAGTCTTTCCTGGTCAGCGGCAGCAGGTCGAGCAGCCGGTCACCGAGCGATGTCGAGCGGGCCAGCGCCCCACTCGCTCGAAAGACGCCCTCGGCGGCAACCACCAGCAGTCGTCCTTCCGGGTCCTGGAAGAGCCAGTGGCTGCCGAACGGCAACTCCACCCCCGCCTGCGAATCCCAGCTGGCATTTTCCCGGCGGCCAATAAACAGCTCGGACCGACGGGGTTGAGCTCGAAAACGGCCAAACGATGGCGGCGGCCGGCGAAGATATATCAACTCACCGTTCTGCCGGTCAAACAGGGGTCCCGAGAGCGTCATTTCAGAGCGGCGGCGAAAGCCCTGGGGCATACCCTCGGCGAGAATTTCATCCCATTCGCCGCGCGGTTCCGGCAGCCACTCCACGATCCTCCCTGATCGGCGGACAGCGATAATCGAGTCCTTGATCGGGACCAGCTTGACCAGCTTGTCGGGATTCAGGAAAACCTGCTCGATCGCACCCTTGGAGGTTCCCACGGTAAAGCAGGCGGCCCAGAACAGAATCGATATCACGATCGAGACGGTGGCGTTCTTCCAGCGAATCCCGGCAAAAGTGGAAACGCTGAAGTAGATCGCGAACAGGAACAGGAACAGGGGAATCGTTAACAGGATGCGATGATTCCACAAGTCAAAGCGAGTGCCAAGAATCAGCCACAGTGCCACCACGAAATAGCAGGCAATCAAGACGATGAAGGCACAACCGCCGAGGAACTTGGTCAACAGCAGCAAGACCCTGGAAACAGGTTTGCTCAAGAGGAAATCAATCGACCCTGATTCGAAGGTGTTGGGAATGATCGGTGCGGTGACCAGTATGGCAGCAAAGACGCCCAGGGTTCCCACGAAGAAGTTGATGATGCCAGCCACGATGCCATTCAGGATCGGTGTTGCCAGCTCGCGGCTGAATGGGAGAGCTGTGCCAACTGGATTACCCAGGTAGGTAACAAATACCCGTGTGCTGGAAATCGTCGGCAGGTAGAGAGGGAAAGCCGCTCGCAGAAGGAGCCGGTTACGATAGGAGATGTCCTGCTCGGAGGAATCCGCTTCGCTGAGCTGCACCATCTCACGCGTCTGGGCATCCATCCGGATCTGCTGCCAGGCCTGCTCGTCGTAAAGACCCGGATCTGAAAGGCGGTCATTGAGTTCCACCAGGACCTGGCTGATCAATGCCAGTCCCACGTCCGTGCCGTCGTCATTCAGTGCAGCCAGGA
>CAUZOB010000281.1:0-5065 GCA_963581185.1 Planctomycetota bacterium
TGGAAGAACGCATTGAGTACGGTATTCCCGACAATATGATCCGACTCGCCTGTGGGATTGAGGATATCGAAGATCTTATCGCAGACCTCAATCAGGCCCTGAGTAAATGAGATTCCGAACCCGTTGTATCCACGTTGGCAACCAACGCGACCAGGCGACTGGAGCCGTCGTACCGCCGGTACACCTGGCGTCCACCTATGTGCAGCCCGCAGCAGGGGAATGGGGCGAATTCGATTATTCGCGGAGCGGCAATCCGACTCGCAGGAACCTCGAGACAACACTGGCATCCCTGGAAAGCGGCGTTGGCGCACTCGCTTTTTCGTCCGGCATGGCGGCTGTCCATTGCGCGACGATGCTCTGCGGGCAAGGTGATGAGATTGTAGCCGGGTCGGATATTTACGGTGGAACCTACCGCTTATTACACAAGATCTGCACGCGATCCGGGATCGACACGGCACTGGTGAGAACCACCGACCTGGCAGCCCTGGAGTCGGCGCTGAGTGACCGGACTCGCCTGGTCTGGATTGAGACGCCGGGCAATCCTTTGTTATCCATCACGGACATCAAGGCATGTGCAGAACTGGCGCATCAGCACGGCGCCCTACTGGCGGTGGATAATACGTTTGCCACACCCGCGCTGACGCGGCCCCTGGAACTTGGGGCTGACATTGTTATGCATTCGGCAACCAAGTACCTGGGCGGGCACAGTGACGCGTTAGGTGGCGCCTTGGTCGCCAACTCGCAAGAGTTGCTGGACGAACTGTATTTCATTCAAAACGCGACCGGCGCCACACTTGCGAGCTGGGATGCGTTCTTGATATCCAGGGGCATCAAGACGCTTGAATTGCGTGTCCAGGCCCAATCTGAAACAGCACGCCAACTGGCAGAACGACTGGATGCGGATGATCGCGTTAGTCGGGTTCTCTATCCGGGCCTCACTGGGCACCCGGGATACGAACTGGCTGCCTCGCAGATGCAAGGCGGTTCTGGCGCCATGGTGAGTTTCGAAGTTACTGGCGGTTTCGACAGTGCCAAATCGCTTGTTGAGACGACTGCGTTATTTCAACTGGCCGTAAGTCTTGGCGCTGTGGAATCATTGATCGAACAGCCCGCATCCATGTCGCACGCAAGCTACGATGCGGAAGACCGTCGGCGTTTTGGGATTTCCGATGGACTGGTGCGTTTGTCGGTCGGGCTAGAGGATCTGGATGATCTCTGGCAGGATCTCGACAGGGCACTCTCCCCGGAAACGACGAGAGAAACTTGAGTTAACGGCACCTGTTTTCCTAGAATAGACTGCCCCGGCACCGACCATCGCGATTTGTATCATGCAGAAACTCACGCTCATTCTTGTCACCCTGCTGGCTCTGCTGGTTCCGCCCACCATGGCGGACGACAATCGGGTCGACGAGGCCCGGCGGTTGGTGCAGCAGCTCGGTAGCTCGAGTTTTGCGGCCCGGCGAAAGGCGACGGATCGCTTGGCGGAACTGGGCGCCGATGCAATCGCGCCTCTGGCCGAGGGCGCGCGGAGCCGAAATCGTGAGCTGCGTTATCGTAGCCAACGGCTTCTGGCGAGCCTCCATGTCCTGGAGTTTGAACGACAGTTGCAAGCGTTTGCGAAAACAGGCAAGGCAGGGGATTCGCTGCCCGGTTGGGATAAATTCCGCACGTTGTACGGCTCCGAAGGTGACGCCCGTCAATTATTTGCTTCGATGCAACGTGCCGAACCAGATTTAATGAGGGCCATGGAGGGTCCACTGGCCCGAATTGCACTCTTGATCAATCGGCGCGTCGAGGGCTTTCAACAAAGCCGCCGCTTCCAGGGTTCAGATGTCCGCCTGGGGACGATTGCCGCGATCTTGTTTGCCGGCGCGGACCAGGAGGTGAAACTTCCGGAGACCAGTATCAAGCTGATTTATGGTCTCTGTGGTTACGCCGCGTTTGGCAATGAGATGGGTCGCCGTACCAGTAGTGGCCAGTACTTTATCACGCATGATGCGCGGAGCGACGTATTGCGGGGCTTATTCGCTCGCTGGATGCAACGCACGGATGGCTGGGTCGCATACCAGGGTTTTCGCCTGGCGCTGAACTACGATATCCGCGCAGCCTCCGCAACGGCACTGCAAGCCATCCAGGCCAAGGGGGCCTCGCCCTACGTACGCCAGTACGCGCTGCAATTGCTCAGTCGCTTTGGGGAGAAGAAGGATATCCCCGTGATCACCACGTTGCTCCAAGATCAAACATTCTGCGGTGGGATCCAGCGGGTGAACAACAAGCAATTCCGCACACAGATTCGCGACATCGCGCTTGCCTGTTTGTTGTCAATCGAGAAACTGGATCACCGGAAGTTCGGTTTTCCGCGGGCGGACGTCACAAATGGCGTTGTAAACTTGAGTAGTATCGGTTTCGCTGACGACGCCTCTCGTCAAAAGGCGTACGATCTCTGGGTTGCTCACACCAAGAAGCAGTCCGCGCCTTAGTTGCCGACTGCATACCGCACATCCGCCGGTGGTGACAAACATGCAAGGCGACCTCTCGCATTACCATCAACCGCTGACTGGCTTTTTGAAGTCCAGTCCGCCACTGTCAGGCCCCTTGCTGAGCGATCAGCAAGTCACTGAATTCCACGAGAAGGGCTTTATCAGTGGCATTGAGATATTGAGTGAAGATCAGGTGGATCGGTTGCTGAAGGACCTCGCTGTTTGGCTTGATCCTGATTATCGGCCTGACGAACGCTGGCACGAATATCACTCCAATGAATCAGGCGACCCGGAACAGGTCTTGTTTCATGCTCTCGGAGCGTGGCGCAGCGGCCCGGCCTACCACGACCTGCTCTGGCACCCGAGCGTGATTTCTGCTGCCGAACAATTACTGGATGGTCCAGTCCGTTTCTGGCATGATCAATTGTTCTGCAAACCGCCGGGCCATGGTGGCGGCGTCTCCTGGCACCAGGATTACTCTTACTGGACCCGTACCGCACCGATCGGTCACCTGACTTGCTGGTTGGCCCTTGATGATGCCAACGAAAGCAACGGAAGTATCCAATACGTACCGGGCAGCCATCGCTGGAACCTCTTGCCGATTACTGGTTTGGCTGGCCAGATGGACGCCATCCGCGACGTTCTTGACGACGATCAATGGACGGCCATGCAGAATCCGGAAGCGATCACCGTTAAACGCGGGTCGTGCAGTTTCCATCATCCATTGACGGTCCACGGCAGCGAACGAAACAACTCGGACCATCCACGGCGAGCCACGGTCCTCAACCTCGCCGCCGATGGTTGTAAGTCTATGTCGGATGAGCCGTTACTAAGCGGAGTTCCTGTGATTCCGAACGGAACGCCGCTCAGCGGTCAATTCTTTCCTCTGTTGAGTATTTCTTGACGCTAACCCGGGTCCGATCACGGGTGCACAGGCGTGGGTGCGATCGCGTATCTGCAGAGTTGCCCATCGTCCAGTTCAGGGAATACCCTGAATATATTGAGACGCTCGTTCACTGGATCGTTGAGGAGTGGGGAGCGACTTCCTTCGGCAGAGCTCAACTCTACGTATACACGAATAGACCCAGTTTCTATGAACGGCTTGGGTGTTAATGTTTAAGCTACGGCAATGCCATCCATGTTCTCGAGATTCGTCTGCAATAGAACACCTGTGCTGTCCGCCTGGAGGGAGCAGGGGTGGATATGTAGCGTTACCCCCACCCACTCCACCTGCGGTGGACGCGAGTGGGGTCCCGGACGTGGCGATATTGTCCGCAAGCGGAACACACAGCGGGGATTGGCCGAATGGAATTAGCCTGGAAGAGGCCGAAGTTGCGGGAATTTCCCGGAATTGATCCTGTCCCAGCCGTTGACACACGATATCATTGACGTGAACCTACAGCTGTTCTTGCACCACCGATTCGAGGAAGACACGAATGAGTGCCAGCCGCATCAAGTTTGGCTTCGTTTCACTGGTTATGGCCAGTTTTTTAGCTGCAACCGTAGGCTGCGAAACTGCATCTGACTCAATTCCTACCAAAACCTCCTCGTCTTCTAATCAAGGCACGAGCACGAGCACGGGGGCGGCTGGCGGGGGCCAACAGCATGGCCCTCCGGGCGAGGCTGGCATGCAAGGCATGGACCCATCGAATATGGCAGGAATGGCCGGCATGATGGGCGACGGCTCCATTATCGATGGTGGCGCTCCAGGTAACGCCGACATGACCAGCGAGTACGTCGCGCAATCCACACTCCTGGAACCGGGGGACGTCCCGGCTGCGAATGCATCCGAGATGCTTGAAGCAGGTGGCTTTGGTACAACCACCCAGCCAGGGTTTAATGGCGGGGCTCCTGAAGGTTCTGAAGGTGGGGAGGGTGCTGTCGGGGGTTACCTGGAATCCGGAGGGGCTGGTTTTAACCCCTACACAAACCCCGAGAATTTCGACGTCTATGGCAGCTATATAGGCCCGGTCGCCAAAACGCCAAAGGCCTCCGCACGACCCCAAAAACCAGTTGAACGCACGCGCGAAGATGTGCTTCGTAACAGAAACCAGATCACTCGCCAGGTTGCCGGTGCCGCACCCAAATTGAGTGGCTCGCGAGGGGGCTCGGGTACTGGCCAGCAAGCAGTCATGTCTATCAGGAATCCAGTCATGAATTACGATGGGACAGGATTTGCCATCGGCTTCGGAGCTGATTACCAGATTTTGCGTGCACCTGAAGAGGACACGCAGTATGTCTGGGTGGTTTCCTTCACCGAGTTATCAAAAACCGGAACCGGGTCCCGACCACGGTTAGTGAACACACCGATCAAATTGCAGGACAGTGGCAGCTTGCGAGTGGTGGTTCCTTTGCAGGGGCAGCCGAAGGGTCCCTTCAAGTGCATGATTGCTGCGAAGAAGGGTGGCCGCACCCAGCAGATCACGAATTGGGTCAGTTTCCCTACGCGTTCCAACTAGACCGCTAGTCTCAGGCTCCGCACCTCACCTTGAGTTGTCCCCTTTTTGTATTGCGGCTGACATCAAGACGCGCCGTGGGCCGTGAATAATGACGCCTTCTGAGAACAGCGCTGCTAAGGGACAATG
>CAUZOB010000282.1:0-5051 GCA_963581185.1 Planctomycetota bacterium
TGACGCTGGCCATGCCTGGGACTGGGAGACGGCACTCGAGCGGACCCGGTTGTTTGAGCAATTTGACCTGGCCTGGCTGGAAGAACCGCTCTCGCAGGACGACCGTCCTGGCTACTCCAAGTTGTGCCAGCAGTCGCGTGTGCCGATCGCCGCTGGTGAGGGGGACGTGACTCACTGGGATTTTGAGGATCTGGTCGAGCGTGGCTTGTCGGTGATTCAGCCGGATGTGGCGTTCTGTGGTGGATTGACGGTCTGCCGGCGCGTCTCGGCAATGACCGAGGCGAGAGGGTTGCGAGCCGTCCCGCACTGTTTTAGTACCGGGATCAACCTGGCAGCGTCACTGCACTGGATGGCGTCGGTCGGCAACGGGGACCTGGTGGAATACTGTTTGCGTCCCAGCCCGCTCATGCGATCGCTGGTTGCCAACCTGCCGCCGCTGGTGGATGGTCGCGTGCCGGTACCGACCGGTGCGGGCCTGGGGATCGAGCTGGACCCGGAAATCGTGGCCAAGTATCGCGTGGATTATTAGAGTACAGGTCTGAAAGGGATGGCCTGCCATGGCATCCGATACTGCCAATTCAAAATATCCGGCCACGCGAGTCCGCTGGACCGTGATGGTGCTTGGTTGCACCACCTCGTGGTTGCTTTACCTGCACCGCTACACCTTCGCCCTTATCAAGCCAAAGCTGGAAGACGAATTTGGGCTCGAACCGAATCAGCTGGCTGACCTGGGCGTCATATTCAGCACGTTTTACGGGCTGTTGCATGTGCCAATGGGATTGCTGGTCGACTTCACCGGCGTGCATTTCTTTCTCGGCGGGGCGATTGGAGTCTGGTCACTCGGGTTCCTGATGCATGTCAACGCCGATACTCTCTACGCCGGTCGTGCGGTGTTGGGAGCGGGTCAGGCCGGAGTGTTTGCCGGCATTGGTCGGCTCACTCGCAGCTGGTTTCCTGCTCGCATTCGATCCTCGGTTCAGGGTGCCATGGGTGTCGCCTGTGCTCGCGGCGGCGGGCTTTCGTCCTACCTGCTGGTGGGAACACTGATGCTTGGTTTTTTGGCATTGCCCTGGCAGACAGCGATCTGGCTGCTGGCAAGCAGCGGGATGGTCTACGCCGTGATCTTCCTGACCATGTTCCGCAACTCGCCACGTCAGCATCCCGGTTGTAACGAAGCTGAAGTGCGGTTGATCGAGGGCGATGAGACGGTCATTGACGCGCCGCGACGAACATCGATGCGGCAGATGTTGCGACGCACCGGTCCACGATCGTATATCAATCTTGGCTTCCTCTGCTTTTCGGCCTGCTTCAGTACGATTGCCGACGCGATCTATTCATCCTGGATACCGATGTTCCTGGATAACGCCTACGGGCTGACTTACAAGGAGATGGGTTTCCAATCGGCACTTCCTCTCGCTGGTGGCGTCATGGGTGGAATTTTGGGGGGCATCCTGAATGACCGCATGATTCACTGGACCGGAAATCGCCGTTGGGCCAGGTCGCTGGTCGGTTTCTTTGGCAAGGGGATGGCAGCAATACTGCTGGCCGTTGCGCTGCTGTACTACGAGAATCCCTACCTCTTCTGCAGCATGTTGTTGGGCGTCAAGCTGTTTGCCGACATGAGCCTGGCAACTCGCTGGGGAGCCGCGACCGATATGGGAGGTCGGATGGTGGCGACACTGTTCGCTGTCGTCAACTTCGTCGCCATTGGAGCTGGCATTATCGGCGAAAAAATCTACGGCTGGGTGCTGCCGGTTGCTAAGGCAGATCGAGCGTCACCAGAAGCCTGGCTGCCGGTGTTTTATATCGGCATCGGCATGTACGTTCTCTGTGCCCTGATGTGGCTGTTCGTCGATTGCACAATCCCGCTGATTAGCGAAGAAGATGATCAAGATGGTGAAGATGGCGAGCTGGAGATTCCTTCCGTGAACGAGGCAGACGATGAGTAATATCCACGAACAGTACCAGTTGCGGCGGGTCATTAATGCCTGTGGCAAGATGACCCATCTTTGCGGTGCCAGGGTATTGCCGGAGATCGCCGACGCCGTACACGAGGCGATCCAGGATTTTTTTGAACTGGACGAGCTTCAAGCTGCTGCTGGAACGGTCATTAGCAGGGCCAGTAGTGCCGATTCTGGCTGCGTGACAGCCTGCACCGCGGCTGGAATCACTCTCTCGGTTGCTGCCTGCATGACAGGAAATGACCTTGGCCGCGTGCTGCAGCTTCCCGACACCACGGGGATGAAAAGCCGCGTTTTGATTCAGCAAGGGCATTGCGTCAATTTTGGTGCACCGATTACCCAGTCAATTCGACTGGCGGGTGCTTCCGTCACCGAGGTCGGTGAAATCAATCGCACCACCGAGGCCCAACTGCGGCTGGAGCTGGAAAGAGGTGATGTGGCGGCGGTGGTGGCAGTTGAATCTCACCACACGGTTCGCCATGGCTGGATTCGCTTGCCGGAACTTATTCCGCTGGCCCATGAGTACGACGTTCCGGTGATTGTGGACGGGGCGGCCCAGGATCAACGGCTGGTTGAGTTGATCGAATTGGGCAGCGACCTGTTGATTACCAGTGCCCACAAGTTCCTCTGCTCAACCACTGGCGGTGTGGTGGCCGGCCGCCAGCATCTGGTTGACGCTGTCTACCTGCAGAACAGGGGAATCGGTCGGGGCATGAAAGCGGGCAAGGAGGCGATCGTCGGAGCGATGGCAGCGCTGGAATATCGCATGCAGGAGGACATTCCTGCCTGGACCGCCGAACAGGATCGCAAGGTCCAGTTGATACTGGACGGGCTGCAGGAGATCTCCGGACTCGAGCTCTCGGTGGATCCCGATCCGAATGGCTGTCCCTTTTCCCGCGCCAGGCTGACACCCGATCCGGTTGCCAGCGGCTGCACGGCTCGCCAACTGAGCGATCGGCTGGCCGAGGGGGACCCGACCGTAGTGGCTCGGGCTCACCATGCCGATGAAGGTTATATCTACCTCGACGGGATAGAAATGACCGATGACGATATTGACTTTGCCTGTAACAAGGTGAGGCAGATACTCTCTTGAAGTGAAAACACCAGGAGCAAAGGCAGCATGACGTACGACCTACTGATCCAGGGCGGGACGGTTGTCGACCCGTCCCAGTCGATTCACGAGCCGAGAGATGTGGCGATCGAGGGAGACAGGATTGTCGCTGTCGAGCCGAACCTGCAGCCAGCAGCGGGCACCAAGGTGGTCGACGCCCGTGGCCAACTGGTCGTGCCGGGCCTGATCGACTTGCACGTTCACGTTTACTATCGCCACATGGGACTCTGCCTCGATGCGGATTCACTCTGTGCTGCCGGCGGAGTGACAACCATGCTCGATGCTGGCAGTGCCGGTAGCTACAACTTTGGCGGCTTTCACCATGACAACATCCTGCGCGCCCAGACGCAGGTCTTCGGTCTGGTCAATCTCTCCTGTATGGGCTTGATTGTGGCACACTACGGCGAGCTGATGGACCGCCGGTATGCCGACCCGGAGGGAGTCGTTGCGACAATCGAGAAGTACCCTGAGGCAGCGGTCGGCGTCAAGATCCGGGCTGGCAGACACATCATCGGTGAGGGGCAGATGGGTCGCGACAATTTTTCAGATGCCGTCAGGGCTGCCCGTGAATCGGGTACCTGGTTGATGGTGCACATCGGCGAGAGTCCCATGCCGATCCCCGAGATGCTTGAGCAGATGGAGCCGGGGGATTGTATCACGCATTGTTTCAAGAGCGGCAGTGAACGGATTCTCAACGCGGATGGCCAGCTGTTTGATGCTGTCCGAGAGGCCGCTGAGCGGGGTGTGATCTTCGATGTCGGGCATGGACGGGGCAGTTTCCAGTGGGAAACGGTTGAGGCGGCAATTGAGCAGGGTTTTGAGCCGACCACGATCAGCACCGATCTGCACCAAATGAACATCAACGGACCGGTCTATGACATGCCGACAACGATGTCCAAGTTCCTGCTGCTGGGCTGCTCGCTTGATCGAGTCGTGGAGATGTCGACTACGGTCCCGGCTCGTGTGCTCGGCCAGCAGGGTGAACTGGGGACACTGGCGGTGGGGACCGTCGCCGACATCGCTGTACTGGATCAACAGCAGGGCTCCTTCCTGTTGTCGGATAGCCACGACGAGCTACGGACAGGAAACGTGTTGCTGGTAGCTGCGGCCACGGTGCGGCGCGGAGAGCTGTTGCCAGGGGGTGGTGGTACGCAGATGCGTCACCGGGCAGACGACTGATCGAGATTGTCATCATTCGAGATGCCTCGTAAAATCACCGCGCTGCAATTGGAGTCGATGCAGCTGAAGTTGTCGTTGGAGGCGTCTGGATGGCAAAGCGGAGAAAGTCGACTGATCGGAAGCGACCGCCGGCCGGTTTCCAGAATCCCCGCATCTTCACGCCGGCTGCAGATGCCGTGCTGGTGGGTGGACTGTCACTGATCGTGATCGCTCTGCTGCTCGCTATCGGCGTGCTGGCACCGGACACGTTTAGCGCTTTTCGATCGTTGACAGCCGATGACCCTGGGCAGACGGCGTCGTCGATGTCTGATGTCCTGCGACTGGAGCAACTCAGCTGGGTGGTGATCCTCAGCGTGATGATCAACGGGCCACACTTCATGGCCTCCTACTGGGTCCTCTATTCGTTTCCCAACCACAGGCGTCGTTACCGCTGGTCGACCACTTACATGCCGGCATTGCTGGCCGGTATGGCGGTACTGACCGTGATCCTGCTGGGGATCGCCAGTGCCAGCGGGCAGGAGCAGGCATTTAACGAGCAGTTTGCGGCCTTCGATCAGCCGGACGGTGCGGCCAGCGGATTACTGAGCACTTTCTGGGCTGCCTGCCAGCAGGCTCCCTGTTTCGTCCTGGCACGCGGCATCTACATGTTGATGCATGCCGTCAGCATTTTTTATCTGGCCTGGCATTACAACGGCCAGGGATGGGGGATGACTGCATCCTTCTGTTACCTGGCAGGGTTGCGGTTGGACGCTGTCGAGCGTCGCCTGATCCGCAGTGGCTATTATGCGATGACAGCAGTA
>CAUZOB010000283.1:0-5006 GCA_963581185.1 Planctomycetota bacterium
CGTTTTTACCGGCCTGATTTACCCCTCACGCAGGGGTTTTTCTTGACCCCTTCGGCTGCCGGTCTTCGTAGGACAAGCAGAGCGGATTAGGCTAGATAAACCACTTCAACCCGGACAAAGTCTGCGAGATGCAATCCAATCACCCCCCTTATAGCCAAGCCTGGTACGACTCACTGGAGCAGACGTTGGGTTCAACGGTCTGTCGACAGTTGGGTCTCTACGTGATTCCACCCAGTACGCTGCTGAGTGTTGTCATTCCGATCTACAACGAAGTGGCAACGCTGCAGGAGATTGTTGAACGGGTCAAGGAAGTGCCGATTGCGAAGGAGATCATCCTGGTGGATGACTTCAGTACCGACGGCAGCCGTGCCTTGATTGAGCAGCTGGTGGATGATTCCACTGGAGATGCCGGTAACATAATCTCAGCTGAATTTCATACGCGAAACCGTGGTAAGGGTGCCGCCGTGAGATCGGGATTTGAAGTAGCGACGGGCGATATTGTGTTGATCCAGGATGCGGACCTGGAATATGACCCGACCGAGTATCCACGGCTGATCAAGCCGATCATTGACGGCCAGGCCGATGTCGTCTACGGCAGTCGTTTCATCGGGGATCAGCCGCACCGGGTGCTGTACTTCTTTCACTACCTGGCGAACCGCTTCCTGACCATGCTCTCGAACCTGTTCACTAACCTCAACCTGACGGATATGGAAACCTGCTACAAGGTTTTTCGTCGAGAGGTGATTGAGGAGATCGGCCCTGATCTGAAGCAGCAGCGTTTTGGGATTGAACCTGAAATCACTGCCAGGGTGGCCCGCGAGAAGTTTCGCGTTTACGAGGTTGCGATCAGCTACTCTGGCCGTACCTATGGAGAGGGCAAAAAGATCGGCTGGAAGGATGGTTTCTCCGCACTCTGGTGTATCGTCCGCTATGGAATCTTTCGTTAACTGATGACCATTTCTTGAGGTTCTGCGCTGACACTCAATTTCGGATGCGTTAAAATCCGGCGTTGGTTTCCTCCTAACCTGTGCTGGATTATCTGCGATGGTCTGCCGTCTGCTGATCCTGACTGTCTTCTTGTGGTGTAGCCTCGCTCTCGAAATGCCCATCTTTGCCCAGAATCTTGGTGACAGAGATGCTGGCTATTCCAGTTCCGCAGAGCGGGCAGTTCGGATGTCCGGGCAAAGTGGTGGCTATGCAGGGATGGCCGAAAGAGCGTCCAGGCTTCGCTCCCGTGGGCGATTCTCCAACATGGACGCAATCACCCTGCCGATGAACAAGCCCGAGAGGCCCCGTGTTCCGATCACGCGGGAATGGTTCAACAAGGGCGGAGAGAAGATTGTCGACGGCCTGTTTGTTTCCTACCAGTCCGGAGATGTCGTGCTGCGCGGTCTGAATGGACGTCAACTGATCTACCCGGTCGTAGGTCTGTCCAGGCAATGTAAAGCCTACGTTAACTTTCAGGTGAATGGTCTGCGCTCCGTTCGTGAGCCAGCCCTGCTGATAGAAGTGCTTCTGAATCATGACAATCGCCTCGTCCGCGAAGCAAAAGCACGCCAACTGGGCAATGTCGGGCCGAGTAATCGAGAACTGGTTATTCAAGCCCTTGAACAGGCCCTCGAGGATGAGGACCTGATTGTCATTATGGCAGCAATTGAATCGATGGTCAGACTGGAGGCAGAATCCCTGCTTCCACGGTTGGATGAATTCATCGACGGTGATGACGAAGAACTCATGCTGTTGGCCAGCCGTGTCAAGCGACGCCTCGTTGGTGAGTCTGAGGATGCTGGTGATGTCAACCAGCTGGATCGAGAAGCAGTCACCGACCATAACAATAAAATTCAAGAGCGAGTGCAGGTCTGGATTCAAGAGAAATCCGGTGATCCGGCGAACCGGGCCCTCTACACCAGGCACTATGGCAGTCTGCTAAGGCTGAGACAGGCGTTTAGCGAGGCAGTCGGTATGCCGCCCGCGGTCGATGCATCTGACCTTATTGAGTCACTTGCCCAGGTCGTTCGAATGCCCGATGGCTGGTTGCTTACGGCGGCTAATGTCCGTGATGAAGATCAAGCAGCCTTTAATGTAGAAGCTGTTCGATCCGCCGCGATGGAGCCTTTTGTCGGTCCTGCGACGAGTGTACTGCTTTATCAAGCTGGCGCCAGAGATTACCAGGTCATCGTTGATGGCCAGAGTGTCGCCTTCGATGTCGCCTTGTTACGGTTAGTGGAGGGCATCCTCAAGGGTGAAGTGTCTCATGCTGGATTTCCTGGCCGTGCGGGGCGAAGACCGGCAAACTCGAGGCCGCTTGCCGATGTGATTGCAGGCAGAAAACCGCTTGCTGGGCTCGCAGCAGTCAACGAAACCGTCGACCGAGAGATTCAACTAGGCACTCTCGACGCGAACTTGCTGGAATTCCATTCTCGCCTGCTCCTGTTACGTGAAGTCATCATTGCCCAGCCAGCTGAGAAGTAATTCGCATCACTGGATGTGCGAGTAGGTGTCATCTTGCGGGCGCGGGATTCTCTCGTTGCGGACGGACTCCAGTATCGATTGGTAGTAGTCCCTTAATTCGTCAGGGCAGTTCTTAAGGGCCTTGTCGGCAAATACTTTTGCTCCATTCCAGTCACCGGAAGCGCTGTATACATAAACAAGCGTCCCCAGGAAACAGTGGTGTTCTGTGCCAGCTCTGCGGACAAGATCCACCGCGGCACTCATGGCGGCTTTCGAGTCGCGGACTTCTGGATTCAATGACGTGGCCCTCAAGTAGGCGAGATTGTTGTGCGCCCAGGTGAAACCGGGGTCTGCTTTGACGGCGGATTCGAAGAGATCCAAGGCACTCTCATCTTCTCCCGCCGCGTACGCCAGCTTGCCCTGTCGACACAATGTCATTGCTTTGGCTGGCTCAAATGAGCTTTCCAGAGCGCTCAGCACCTCGGCACGTTCTGCCCAGGCCTTGTTTCTTGTGTCTGGAATGAGCTGCAGTGCATGCCCGAAATCTTCCAAGGCGAGTGCCAACTGCTGCTGATTGCCTTCATCTGTTGCGTCTGAAAGCTGGCGGTAAAGCTGTCCTCGAAAGAAATAGAGATCTGGGACTTTTGGAGCCAGGTCGATGGCCCGGGTGAAGTCGTCGACTGCAAGATCGACGTCATTACTGGCGTTGTGAATAAAACCGCGCAGCCTGTGAAGGCTGAAATTGTCAGGCTCGATCTCCAGTGCTCTATCAATATCAACAAGGCCCTCGGCCAGATGGCCCGTTTTCAGATTTAGTTCAGCGCGCCAGCGTCGCGAAAATGCGTTGTCCGGATCGAGTTCAATAGCTTGGTCTAAATCAGCAAGGATGGCCTCGCTTGGCTGATCCAGCTGAAGTCGTGCGGCGGCGCGGAAGGCCAGTGACTGGCTGTCCTCAGGCTCCAATTCCAGCGCCTCCGTCAGGCTGCCAATGGCCTCGACATACTTCTGCTGCTCAAACAGGATTTGACCCCGACAGGCATACAATATCGAATTCGCTGCCCCCAGCGAAAGAGCTCGCCTTATGTCGGCAAGTGCCTTTTCGTCTTCGGCCAGCGTAAAGTGAGCGACGCTGCGATAAACGTAGGATGCAGCATGCAGAGGGTTCAGCCTCAATGCCCGGCTGTATTGCTCAATGGCCTCGTTAAGCTGCTGTTGTCGATCGAAGACTCTGCCCAGCAGAAAAGTGGCTTCCAGGGATTCAGGATTAAAGCTGATCGCACGTTCAAGATCTTTCTGCGCCACTGCGACAATGTCCTCGACAAGGTAGATGCGGGCCCGCAGTACCAGATAGAGATGGTTGGTGTCGTCGTGCTCGATCGCCTTGGCGACATGGCGCATGGCCTCGAAAGGGCTGCCTGCGTCCAGCAGACTCATGCCCATCCAGTACTGCAGATCAGGATTGTCCGGATCCCTCGTGGTGGCAGCTGCGATCTGTTCGTGCAGGGCAGCCAGCTCACCTTCCTTGAGAGCCTGGCGAGCATTGAGGATCACCTCTGCCGACGTCGCTGCCACCGGTTCTTCAGTCACATCAGCGGGGTCTTGAGGTTCATCGCTGGCCTGCGGCGGTTGTTCTGCCGGTGTGGAAGGCGGAATGGTGCTGGGATCGTTGGGGTTTACCGGCTGCTCTGCAACTTGACCGTCCCCACGATTGTCCTGGGCTCGTTTACCTGAGAAGCTCATCACCAGGACTACCGCGCCCACAATCAGGCCTGCCGCCAGGACTCCACCACCAGCGATCCAGCCCAGCGGCACTCCCGCCCACTGCTGGCTACCGTCAGCTTCAGTGGTATCCTCGTCACCTTGCTGATCTACCTCCTCTTCCGAATCCTCGATCGATTGCTCTAGGGATGCAGGTAGCGGCGGCAACGTGCCAGCTGATTTGGTCCGCCTGTTTGATGCGGTCGGTGTGGGAGGCAGATCTGGTTTGTCGGTCGATACCCCCTCCGGCAGACGTGGGATTGCGGGGATGTGTTTTCCCAGTAGACCTCTGGCTGGCTGGCCCTCGCCTGACGCCCCTGGCTCGCCTTGGGATTCAGCTTCTTCGGTCAGGAGGGCATGCAGAATGTCGTCAAAAGGGACGGTCAGAGGTTCCCTGCAGGAAGGACAGGGAAGCGTCTTTCCTGTAAGGAAATCAGGCGCATCGTGTTCGTTACCACAATTCTCGCAGTGGACACGAATTGACATGAATATCGCCTTGAGTTTTGTGCTGTAAAGTGAATTGCACTGCCCTCAGGTCATGATAACCAAAAGCAGCCCCCTGTGACTATTCGGTCGGCTGTTCGAGTCAAGCTGCAGATTACGTATGGATTTGATACACTCAAGGCGTTGGGCAGAAGCTCGGTTGACGATGCCCTGCTGCTCAAATCACTTCACTCGTGTTGTTTTCGTAGATCGGGAATAACGGTCCGCTTCGTCCGGCTCGAAACTCAGGCCTTTGCATACGATGGCTGTCGCCAAGAGCATCGAGATTCACCCCGAGATCACCTGCCCTCATT
>CAUZOB010000284.1:0-4981 GCA_963581185.1 Planctomycetota bacterium
TCTTCTGCAGGTTCTTCTGCAGGTTCTTCTGCAGGTTCTTCTGCAGGTTCTTCTGCAGGTTCTTCTGCAGGTTCTTCTGCAGGTTCTTCTGCAGGTTCTTCTGCAGGACTGCTGTTATCCACAGATTCAGCGGCTGCGGCTGTTCTTTCCGCTTCGACTTGTGCTTTCCAGTCCTCGTCGGAACTGGGTCCGTCTGCGTCCTGCGGTTTATCGTCGGTCAGATCGTCTGACATGGGTAGAGTTCTCCCGGGCGAGAATTAGATATCGTTGGCAGTTGTTTCTTCTGAAGGCTGTGCCTGGCTGCGATCGCCTCGCTGCACGCGGTGTTCAATTGCCGCACCGATGAAGCTGGCGAAGAGGGCCTGTGCTCTGGTCGGCTTGGATTTGAATTCCGGATGAAACTGCACTGCCAGGAACCAGGGATGGTCCTCCAGTTCAATGATCTCTACCAGTGAATCATCCGGGCTGGTGCCCGAGAAGTTCATTTTGTGAGCGGCAAACTGGTTCCTGTAAACATTGTTGAACTCATAGCGATGGCGATGACGTTCGTCGATCGACTGCTGGTCGTAACATTCAGCTGCCAGGCTACCTTCAGCAAGTCTGCAGGGTTGTGCACCGAGTCGCATGGTGCCACCCATATCGGTAATGTTCTTCTGTTCATCGAGCAGGCAGATTACCGGGTGCGGTGTGTTCTTGTCGAATTCGGTTGAGTTGGCTGCTTCCAGCGCGACCACATTGCGGCCAAATTCGATGGCCGCACATTGCATCCCGAGGCAAATACCAAAGAAGGGAATACCCCGTTCGCGGGCAAACCGGATCGCCTGCACTTTACCTTCGATACCACGTTCGCCAAAGCCGCCGGGGATCAGGATGCCATCGTGGCCACTCAAGAGCCGTTCGGGCCCTTCTTCTTCGACCCGTTCACTCTGGATGCTGGTAATTCGAACCTGGGCTCGATGATGCATGCCAGCATGATCAAGTGCCTCGTAAATCGACTTGTAGGCATCCTTATGGGCGGCATATTTTCCGACCACCGCCACGCTGATTTCGTGTTGTGGTTGCCGCAGCCCTTGCAGCAGTGCTCGCCAGTCTTCCAGCTCGGGCGGATCAGAGGCAAGTTCCAGCTGATCGACGATCAGCTCATCCAACTTATTCTCCATCAGCGAGAGTGGCACTTCGTAAATCGAAAAGTCCTTATCCTTCTCCTCGATCACGGCGTGCACAGGGACGTTACAGAAGAGCGCGATCTTCTCGCGATCTTCCCGCGAGATCGACCGTTCACAGCGACAGACGAGAATGTCCGGCTGGATACCGATCTGCCGTAACTGTCCCACGCTATGCTGCGTCGGCTTGGTCTTCAACTCACCGGCGGCTTTCAGGTAAGGAACCAGGGTCAGGTGGATGTAGAGGCAGTTCTCTTTTCCCACGTCCTGGCTGAATTGCCGAATCGCCTCCAGGAACGGCTGGCTTTCGATGTCACCGACGGTGCCACCAATCTCGGTAATCACGATATCGGTCTCGTCATCATCGAGCTTGGTGATCACTCTCTTGATCTCGTTGGTGATATGGGGAATCACCTGGACGGTCTTGCCGAGGAACTCACCATGGCGTTCTTTTTCAATCACCGACAGGTAGATCTGACCCGTGGTGTAGTTTGAGTCGCGAGTCAGCGGGCTGTGAGTGAATCGCTCGTAATGACCCAGGTCCAGGTCCGTCTCGCTGCCATCATCCAGCACGTAGACTTCACCGTGCTGGAAGGGACTCATGGTGCCAGGATCGACGTTGATATACGGATCCAGTTTCTGCATCTTGACGCTCAGGCCGCGTCGTTCCAGTAGCAGGCCGATCGAGGCGCTGGTGAGACCTTTTCCCAGCGAGCTGACGACACCACCTGTCACAAAGATATGTTTTGTCATCTGCGGTTCCAGCTGAGTCCTTTCTCTGCAGGTTCGCACCACGGTTCGGTACGTTAACCCGTCTGCTGCTGTAATCCGTCCAGCAACCAAACAAGCATCTTAACTGCTGGTCAACTTCCTGACAAATCGGCTGTAATCTGCTGGCGTGTCGATACCGGGCGAGGATTCCTCGATCTGGCCGACCAGAATTGTCTCACCAGCCGAGAGGACACGCAATTGTTCGAGACTTTCACGTTGTTCGGGCAGCGACCTGGGCAGCGCGGCCAGTTCCAGCAGAAACTCGCGGCGATAAGCATAAATTCCCAGGTGCAAAAAAAAGTTGGCTGGTTCGGCGGTCAGCAACTGGTCATCCCACTGTCGCGGATGAGGAATCACGCTGCGGCTGAAGTACAGTGCCCGGCCCTGCTGGTCCAGCACGACTTTGACGCAGGCAGGATCTTCCAGCTCGTCCCGATCCCGAATCGGCGTGGCCAGCGTGCTCATTTTGACAGCTGGATTGTCCTCCAGCAGTTCGATCACCAGATCGATCGCTTCGCCGCTGATCTCCGGCTCGTCCCCCTGCACGTTAACAATAATCTCGATGTCAGCATCCAGTTGCCGGGCGACCTCGGCCACACGATCCGTGCCACTAGCTGCCTGGGGGTCGGTCATTACGACCTGGCCGCCGAAACCACGAACCGCAGATGCGATCCTCTGATGGTCGGCCGCCACGCAGATACCGCTGGGACGGCTGGCCCGCTGGGCCGACTCGTAGGTGTGCTGGATCAGTGGCTTGCCTGTTTCAGCAAGCAGCATTTTTTCCGGCAGGCGGGTTGAATGCAGGCGGGCCGGGATCACGATCTGTGATTTCATCACTTCCTCTCACGAGCCGCCGATGCCGGGTGCAATCTGCAGGAAACACCAAACGTACAGCGGGATCACAATTACTGCCAGCAGGTTGAGGCCGCTGCCGGCTCGAATCATGTCACGAATTCGAACCTCACCCGAGGCAAACACGATCGCGTTGGGAGGTGTGGCGACTGGCAACATGAAAGCACAGCTGGATGCCAGCCCGGCTGGAATCACCACCAGCCACAACAGCGTTGGGCTGGTGGGGAACGATCCAGCGGCCACCGCCAGGATCGGCAGGGTCAGTGAGGCGGCCGCAGTGTTGCTGGCCATCTCCGTGAGCAGGATCACCATCAACGTGGAGATCAATACCAGCAGCAGGACCGAGCCGAACGAGGCCTGTACCACCAGCTCACAGATCGCCAATCCCAGCCCGCTGGCATTGACCGCCGCAGCCAGGCTCAGGCCACCGCCGAACAGCAACAGTACGCCCCAGGGGAGCTCGGACACACGTTGCCAGCCGAGTGCAAATCGCAACTGACGCCAGTTGACCGGGATGATGAACATTGCCAGTGCGCCTGCCATGGCAATCACGGTATCGTCGAGTCGGCCGACCATCGGCAACTGGTCGACAAGCCAGGTCCAGTTGGTGAGGGGTCGCCGGATGATCCACATCAAGGCTGTCACCATGAACACGGCCAGTACGGTTCGCTCACCGCGCGACATGGGCCCCATTTCCTTGAGCTGATCCTGGATCAACTTGCGGCCGCCTGGTATCTGCTCCACGTCGACCGGCACGGCAATCCGGGTCAGGTACCACCAGCAGGTGAACAGCAGCAGGACCACAAGCGGCTGTGCCAACAGCAGCCAGCCGGCAAAGCTGACTGGCTGGCCCGCCTCTTCCAGCACGCTGGCGATCAGCAGGTTGGTGGGGGTACCGATCAGCGTACCGAGGCCGCCGATGCTGGCTGAATAAGCCACCGCCAGCATCAGGCAGGTTGCAAACTGGGAAGCGGGATCTCGCTCGCCGCTGGCCTGGCTGTCAAAGCTGCTGCGCAGCAGAGCCACCACGCTCATGGCGATCGGTAACATCATGGCGGTGGTGGCCGTGTTGCTGATCCACATACTCAAGACGGCGGTCGCCAGCATGAAGCCGGCAATCAGCCGTCGTGGGCTGGTACCAACCATCAGTACGGTCAGCAGGGCGATGCGGCGATGCAATCCCCATTCCTGGATCCCCAGCGCCATCAGGAAACCTCCCATCAGGATGAACACGTAGCGACTGGCGTAGGGTGTGGCGGCCCGCTGGACTGGAACTGGCTTCTTGAGCACCACGATCTCGTCCCGTCGAAAACGCCAGGGCTTGTCGTCCAGTCGGACGGTGATCATTTCGTCGCTGATCAGCTCGACTGTGGCTTCGACTGAACTCCCACCTGCTGGATTCGGGCAGACGACGGCATCGCCGACTTGCAGGCCGGACTGGTAGACGCCACAGAGTGGAAACAGGACCAGTGGCAGCAGGGCTGTGGCTGCCAGCGGGATTGCCTCGGTCATCCACCAGACGCCCATCAGCAGCGCGACAGCTGCGGTGGCGCGAGCTTCGACTGGCAACAGGGGGGCACGCTCGGCCAGCGTGATCCAGCAGAGCAGCGCGAGCAGCGGGCCGACGATAAGTCCAATCCGGGCAGCCATCCAGGGTTCCATTCGCGAGCCAGTGTGGCCCCTATTCTACAACATCGACCCTTCTAGATGATCACGGATGATGAATCACTGGGAGTGATACGGCCATGTGCCGGTGCGATTCGCGGCACCCAGAGATGCCATTCCCAGGGCCAACAACGATGGCGGGGAGCGAAGGGAACTGCATTGTGGGTGGAAACCCTAACTATCCTTGGGCTTCTTTTTGCTTGCGGCATCAATGATCCCACCGACTATATAACCCCCTAATCCACAAACGGCTGCAGCGATGAGACTGACCGCAATTCCACCCCTTGCAAGATCACCTCCAAAAGGGGCGGTTTGCATAAGGAAAGACCTCGCGAGATAGACTCCAATCAGAGCACCGACAATGAGCCCGGTAAGTCGAAACATCGGTTCAGTTCCTTCTGATTGAGTGCCGGTTCAGAATTCTCGTGGCTGGATTGTATCAACATCCGAAGTCGGCAGCACTTGCAGAAAATCAAAAATAGGCCCGGAAGGATTCGAACCTCCGACCAAGGGATTATGAGTCAGCGAGT